>NZ_JAYDCJ010000003.1:1549503-1859404 GCF_034555935.1 Marinobacter qingdaonensis | reverse complement strand
CCTGGAAATTCGGCTTCTGGACCAACTTGGGTTTGGCAACCCCTACGACGCAGAGGAAACGGAACAAGACTCATGAACGACGACCAGTCGAGTCGCAGTCAGGGCGGAAAGTCCTGGCTGGAGCGTATATCACAGGCCTTCTCCAGCGGGCCTGAGTCCGTTGAGGACGTGCTGGAAATCCTGCGGGACGCTGAGTCCCAGGACATCATCGATGCCGACGCCATGAGCATCATCGAAGGCGCCATGCAGGTCATCGACATGCGCTCGGACGAGATCATGATCCCGCGCTCCCAGATGGTCACGGTCAAAGCCTCCCAGGACCCCAAGGAATTCCTCGGCGAGATCATCGCCTCTGCCCACAGCCGCTTCCCGGTCATTGGCGACAGCCAGGACGACGTCATCGGCGTTCTGCTGGCCAAGGACCTGCTGCCCCTGGCACTGAACAACGAGCTGAATTGGAACAAGATCCGTGAAATCCTGCGCCCGCCCACCTTCGTGCCCGAGAGCAAACGCCTGAACCAGCTGCTCAAGGAGTTCAAGGAAAACCGCAACCACATGGCCATCGTGGTGGACGAGTATGGCGGGACCGCCGGCCTGATCACCATTGAAGACGTGCTTGAGCAAATCGTCGGTGAGATCGAGGACGAGCACGATTTTGACGAAGAGACCCACATCAAGGCCCGCGGCGACGGCACCTTCGCGGTCAAGGCGGTCACCCCGGTCGACGATTTCAACGAATTCTTCGAAACCGAACTCGATGAAGAGGAGTTCGACACCATCGGCGGCCTGGTACTCAAGGAGTTTGGTCACCTGCCCAGACGGGGCGAAACGGTTGCGTTCGGTGGTTTGAAGTTCACCATCGCCAACGCGGACAACCGGGTTATCCGTCTTCTGCAGGTCACGCGCAGTGAACAGTGAAGCCACAGACATGCCGGCCTGGTCCACAACGCTGTCGGCCAGTCGCTGGCTGAGCCGCAGCCTGCTGCTGATCGCCGGCGCGCTGCAGACCCTGACGTTCTCCCCCTTCGAGCTGTGGTGGCTGGGCCCCCTGTCGGCCCTGCTGATTGTGCTGGTCGCGGTTCCGCTGCGGCCCGAACGACTGTTCGCGGCCGGCTGGTTCACCGGACTGGGCCTGTTCGGCAGCGGCGCCAGTTGGGTCTACATCAGCATCAGCCAGTACGGCAACACCTCCATTCCGGTCTCGGTCCTGCTGACGGTGATCTTCGTCGCCGGCCTGGCGCTGTTTCACGGTCTGGCGTTCTGGTTCTGGGGCAAGCTGGCCAAGGACAGCCAGATCCGCCGGCTACTGCTGTTTCCCGCCATCTGGATTCTCGGGGACTGGCTGCGGGGCTGGCTGCTGACCGGGTTTCCCTGGCTGTACCTGGGCACCGCCCACACCGACGGCCCCCTGGCTGGCTGGGCCCCACTGCTGGGCGTCCACGGCCTGACCTTCTGGGTCACCGTTTCCGGCGCCGCCCTCTATGGTGCCTGGTGGCTGATCAGCCAGCGCCGGCACACCGCCGCGGCTCTAACTTTGGTGGTCATGGCGCTGCCCTGGCTGGCAGGACCGTCCCTGAATCGGGTGGCGTGGACGAATGTCAGCACCGAGCCCACCAGCTTCGCCGCCATGCAGGGCAACATTCCGCAGCAGATCAAATGGGATCCGGAGTTCCTGAAGGACCAGATTGTCACCTACCTGGGAATGACCGAGGAGCACTGGGACACCGACCTGATCCTGTGGCCGGAAACCGCCATCCCCATTCCCCAGGACCAGGCCGGCAAGATCATCGACCACATCGACGAGCGGCTTGGCGCCGACAGCACCCTGATCACCGGCATTCCCTGGTACGGGTTCAGCGATCGCATCGAGGACTTCACCTTCCACAACAGCATCATGGCGGTGGGCAGCGGTGACGGCATGTACCACAAGCAAAAGCTGGTGCCCTTTGGCGAGTACGTGCCGCTGCAGGGCGTGCTGCGCGGCCTGATTGGCTTTTTCGACCTGCCCATGAGCGACTTCAGCCGCGGCCCGGAGTATCAGGAGCCACTGGTCGCCAACGGCATCCAGATCATGCCGTTTATCTGCTACGAGGTGGCTTACCCGGATTTCGTGGCGTTCAACAGTCGCGGCGCCGAACTGCTGCTCACCATCAGTAACGACGGCTGGTTCGGGGACTCCATCGGTCCGCTGCAACACCTCCAGATTGCCCGTATGCGGGCCCTGGAAACCGGTCGTTACATGGTGCGAGGCACCAACAACGGGGTCACCGCCATCATCGATCACCGTGGTCGACTGACCGAGACCATCCCGCAATTTGAGCGCGCAACCCTGCGCGGCCATGTCTACACCGCATCCGGCAGCACCCCTTACATGCAGACCGGCTCCTGGCCGGTGCTGACGCTGGCGGTGATTTTGGTGGTGTTCGTGCGCGAGCGGGTTATTCCTCCTTCCTCGGCCAGCGGCTCGTGACCCGCTCGTAGTAGTGGGAGCCGCAGGCCTCGCAGGGCGACAAATGGCTAGTGGCGGTGAGGCACAGCATGTGGCTGCAGTTGAGGCAGCGGAACATCCCGGCGGTGGCCACCTCCCCGGAGATGTAATGGCCGGCGTCGTCGTTTTCCAGTTTTTGCCGTAACTCCAGGGTGTCGACCAGGGTCCGGTCTGCCACCGAAAACAACTGATCCGCCAGCTGGTGTTCGAGCAGGGAAATGTCCAGTTGCAGCCACTCGGTCAGGCCTTCCCCGGTTTCCTCGACAAAGTGCAGCAGGTGTTCCAGATCGCGTTTGAGGTAGGCGCCCAGCAGGTCCGCCTCCTCCCGGGTCATCTCTTCCAGTTCGTACTCCATCAGGACGGCATCGCGGATTTCCTCTTCCAGGGTTTCAACGGTCGAATCCTGCACTTCCCGGAGCCGTCCCTGCACCCGCTCCAGCATCCGGTCGTACACTTCCAACGCCTTACCGGACAGATGGTTTCGTTCTGGTTCTGTCATAGCCGCCCTCCTCCAGTTATGTTCAGTCTGGCACAGGATCGGGGATTTGGCAGACTACCTGTAAGGCCTCCTGTGCGTTAGAATATCCGGCCGCTCCGAACATCATTTTGATACAGGGTAACTTTGGTAATGGCAGGAATGGACGAGCAATACAATCCACGCAACGTAGAACAGAATGCCCGCACCTTCTGGGAAGAGAACAAGACCTTTGAGGTGAAGGAAGAGCCGGGCAAGCCCAAGTACTACTGCCTGTCCATGTTCCCTTACCCCAGCGGCAAGCTGCACATGGGCCACGTCCGCAACTACACCATCGGCGACGTGATTTCCCGCTACCAGCGCATGCAGGGCAAGAACGTCATGCAGCCCATGGGCTGGGACGCCTTCGGCCTGCCCGCGGAAAACGCTGCCATCGCCAACAAGACCGCGCCCGCCAAGTGGACCCACGCCAACATCGATTACATGAAGAACCAGCTCAAGCAACTGGGCTTCGGCTACGACTGGAACCGGGAGCTGGCCACCTGCAAGCCGGATTACTATCGCTGGGAGCAGTGGTTCTTCGCCCGCCTGTACGAAAAAGGCCTGGTCTACAAGAAGATGTCCACGGTCAACTGGGACCCGGTGGATCAGACGGTCCTGGCCAACGAGCAGGTGGTGGACGGCCGTGGCTGGCGCTCCGGCGCTCTGGTGGAGCAGAAAAAGATTCCCCAGTGGTTCATCCGCATCACCGATTATGCCGAGGAACTGCTGAACGACCTGGACCAGCTGGAAGACTGGCCGGAACAGGTCAAGACCATGCAGCGCAACTGGATTGGCAAGTCCGTGGGTACCGAGCTGACCTTCCCGCTGAAGGACAGCGAGGACGGCCTGACGGTCTACACCACCCGTCCGGACACCCTGATGGGCGTCAGCTACATGGCCGTGGCCGCCGAGCATCCGCTGGCCAAGGCCGCGGCGGAACGCCACCGGGACGTGGCCGAATTCGTTGATGAGTGCCGCAACAGCAAGGTGGCCGAAGCCGAACTGGCCACCATGGAGAAAAAAGGCATCGACACCGGATTCAAGGCCATCCACCCGCTGACCCAGGAAGAAATCCCGGTCTGGATCGCCAACTTCGTGCTGACCGATTACGGCACCGGCGCCCTGATGGCCGTACCCGGCCACGACGAACGCGATCACGAATTCGCCCGCAAGTACCGCCTGCCCATCAAGCAGGTGATCGCCGCCCGTGATGGCCGCGAAATCGACGTACAGGAAGCGGCGTTTACCGAAAAAGGCACCCTGGTGTCTTCCGGCAAGTACAGCGGCCTGACCAGCGAAGAGGCCTTTGACGAGATCGCCGACCACCTGGAAACCCAGGGCATTGGCCAGCGCACCGTCAACTATCGACTGCGGGACTGGGGCGTCTCCCGACAACGCTACTGGGGCGCACCGATTCCGATGATGACCCTGGCCGACGGCACCGAACGCCCAGTCCCTGACGATCAACTGCCGGTCCGTCTACCCGAAGACGTGGAAATGGACGGCGTACAGTCGCCGATCAAGGCCGACCCTGAGTGGGCGAAGACCAGCTTCGACGGCCAGCCCGCGACCCTGGAAACCGATACCTTCGACACCTTCATGGAGTCGTCCTGGTACTACGCCCGGTTCTGCAGCCCCAACTACGACCAGGGCATGTTGGATCCGGCCGCGGCCAACTACTGGCTGCCGGTGGATCAGTACATCGGCGGCATCGAGCACGCCATCCTGCACCTGCTGTACGCCCGCTTCTTCCACAAGCTGCTGCGCGACGTGGGCCTGGTGACCAGCTCCGAGCCGTTCAACCGCCTGCTGTGCCAGGGCATGGTGCTGGCTGAGACTTATTTCCGTACCGACGAGTCCGGCAAAACCACCTGGATTGCACCGGCCGACGTGAAGGTCGAGCGGGACAGCAAGGGCCAGGTAATCCGGGCCATTCACAAGGACGATGGCGAACCGGTGGAAATTGGCGGCGTCACCAAGATGTCCAAGTCCAAGAACAACGGCATCGATCCCCAGGCCATTATCGATGAGCACGGGGCGGACACCGTGCGCCTGTTCATGATGTTCGCGGCGCCGCCCGAGCAGTCCCTGGAGTGGTCGGACAGCGGCGTTGAGGGCGCGCACCGCTTCCTGAAGCGCCTGTGGCGTATGGTTGGCGAGCACACCGCCGACGGCCCGGCGCCAACCCTGAACGCCGCGGAACTGAACGACGCCCAGAAAGACCTGCGCCGCAAGACTCACGAGACCATTGCCAAGGTCAGCGACGACGTCAGCCGTCGCCTCACCTTTAACACCGCCATCGCCGCGGTCATGGAATTGCTGAACGAGGTTGGCAAGCTCTCAGACGATCAGCCCCAGAGTCGCGCCGTGCGCCAGGAAGCCCTGAACACCGCCGTGCTGGTCCTGTCCCCCATCGTGCCGCACGTCTGTCACAGCCTGTGGCAGGCGCTCGGCCACGAAGAACCGGTGGTGGACGCCAGCTGGCCCAAGGCCGATCCGGACGCCATGGTGCGCAGCCAGATCCAGGTGGTGCTGCAGGTCAACGGCAAGGTCCGGGGCAAGGAGAATGTTCCCGCCGACATCAGCAAAGCCGACCTTGAAAAGCTGGCACTGGCGAACGAGAACGTCATGCGCTTTACCGAGGGCAACACCGTGCGCAAGGTCATCGTTGTACCGGGCAAGCTGGTCAACGTGGTGGCGAACTGATATGCCCCTGCTGCGCGCTTCCCGCACTGGCACCGCCCTGGCGGTGATGCTGTCCGCCGGCCTGGCCGGTTGTGGCTTCCAGCTGCGTGGGGCGCCGCCGGTATCCTCGGCGCTGGAGCCGCTGGCGGTAGAGTGCACCCAGGATGTACCGGAGATCCTGTGCGAATCGGTACGGGACCAGCTCGAGCTCGGTGAAGTGGCCCTCAGCGCCGCCAATGACGCGGCCTACGTCATGACCTTGAGCCGGTTTCAGGCCGACCGGCGGGCCTCGGCCATTACCGTCGATGCCGCGGCCGCGGAATACACCCTCCGGCATTCGATCGCGCTCGAGCTGGTGAGCGCCGACAAGGTGCCCATGATCGCCAACACCCGACTCACCTCCACCGAAAGTTACCGCTACGACGACACCAACGTCCTGGCCAAGCAGCGGGAGGAAGAGGAACTGCGCACCCAACTCAGCGACCGGCTGGCCCAGCAGATCATCTTCCGGCTGGCGCCGCTGACCGAGGCCCGCCTGGACGCCCTGCGCGAGGAGTACGAAGCGGCCCGCACCAACGACTCGTCCGGGGACGAATCCACCCAATGAAGACGCAACCGGAGAAACTCCCCCAGCTGCTGAAAAAAGGCTTGGCTCCGGTTTACCTGATCTCCGGGGACGAACCGCTGTTGGTGCAGGAGTGTTGCGACCAGATCCGCAAAACCGCCCGTGATCAGGGCTTCCTCGACCGACTGACCTTCCACGCAGACCACCAGATGGACTGGAACGCCGTCGGCGACGAACTCAGCGCCATGTCCCTGTTCGCGGAACGCCGACGCATTGAAATCCATTTGCCCACCGGGAAACTCGGCGATGGCCGGGCCCTGATGGAACGGGTGCTGCAGGATCCGCCCGAAGACGTGGTGCTGCTGCTGATCAGCGCCCGACTGGACGCAGCTGAGACCCGTCGCAAATGGTACAAGGAGCTCCAGAACAAGGGCGTTCATGTCCCGGTCTGGCCCATCGATGCCAACAAATTCCAGGGCTGGCTGCAGCAACGGGCCACCAGCCGTGGACTCAGCCTGACCCGGGGCGCCCTGGCGATTTTGGCTGAACGACTGGAAGGCAATCTGCTTGCGGCCAGCCAGGAACTGGACCGACTGTCCCTGCTCAACCAGGGCCAGACCATCGATGAGGAAGCGGTGGAACAGGCGGTGCAGGACAGCTCCCGCTTCAACGGTTTTGAGCTGGTCACCGAACTGCTGGCTGGCCGAGCGCCCCACGCCGGCAAAATGATCGGGGTCCTGCAACAGGAGGGCGAGAATCCCCTTGGCCTGCTGGCAGTGCTGACCCGCGATCTCAACCTCATTCTGGAGCTCAAGTCGGTTGCCAGTCAGGGCGAGAACCCCTCAGCCTTCCTCAAAAAACGGGGAGTATTCCAGCCCCAACGAGCCCGGGTCATTGAACAGGCGGCCCGGCGCCTGAACCGCCCCCAACTGCACGCCGCCCTGGCCCTGTGCAGCGACATCGACCGAGCCGCCAAGGGCTTCGATTCACTCACGCCCTGGCAATACCTGCGCGACCTCTCGGTTCAGCTCGCGGTCCGTTCCTGACAGGCCCAGGCACCCTCTCACACTGCACCGACCCGCCTCCCGGACCACTTGACGGCTTTACGCTCTCAGCGCATGTTAAAGAGGACGCCGCGTTCAGAAGAGGTATTCACCATGAACCTTCAGGACGAACTTCGAAAGCTGTCTGAGAAGATCAAACAGTACCGGGACGAAGCCCGGGTGCAGATGCACTTGGCCAAGGAAGACGTCAAGGACGAGTGGGACGACCTGGAACAGGACTGGGATCGGTTCCGAACCAAACTGGATCAGGTGCTACACGACGCCAGCGACGCCTCCCAGGAAGCCCGCCAACGCGCGCACAAACTGGGCGAGGACCTGAAAACCGGCTACCAGAACATCCGCAACAAATTGAAGTGAAGTGTTAACCGGTTAACACAACGCGACAATTCTCAACCAAACTGGCCCGTTTGGCGTGGGTCCCTGTGTCATACTTCACAGTACGAGTGAACGAAGCGTCATATTTTTGACCCCGGGGTTATATGGGCCGGCGCGCAGACGCCCCTTCGCTTCCTTGCTCGGATTCACTGCGAGGTATAAACAACAATATGAAACGCGCTTTTGTAACCAGCATCACCCTGCTTTTGGTGGCATCCGGCAGTCTGGTCGTGGGTCAGAACACCCGCTTCAGCGATCCGGACACCGTGATCAAGAACGAATTCTGGGGCAACCTCTACGCCAATGGCGGCTCGTCGTTTTTCTGCAATGCCCCATTTACCAGCAAAGGCTTTCTGCTCACCGACGGTTACGTCTACCCTCTGGCGGATATTCGCAGTGCACTGGACTGCGGCACGTCCCGGCAGTGCGAGCAGGACAACCGTTACCGCCAGATTGCCTCTGACCTGCACAACATGGTGCCGGTCAAGACCCGCACGGAGATGCAACGCCGCAACGTGCGTTACGAGAACCTGGGCGAGACCATCAAGACCGACGACTGCGGCATTCGCGAAAGCGCTGGCTTCTTCGAGCCACCGGCGGCGGTAAAAGGCGATGTTGCCCGCACCGTCGCCTACATGGTCGACACCTACGGCTTGCCGTGGCTCGGCGCCACCCCGGTGTTCCAGGGCTGGAGCGCCATGGATCCGCCCGATGACACCGAGCTGACCCGCCACCGGCGCGTCGCCGAAATCCAGGGCAACGGAAACCCCTTCGTTACCCAACCGGACCGGATCAAGCGACTCTGATCTGACGCCGTCACCGGCATAAAAAAAGCAGGCCCCAGGCCTGCTTTTTTGTTGCTTCAGCGGTTACCGCCGATCAGAACTCCTCGGCAGTGAGCGCCATCATGGAGTCGCTGCCACTGCGGATACCTTCGGCCAAAGACACGGTCTTTGGCAGCAGGCGGTCGAAGTAGAAGCGCGCGGTCTTCAGCTTGCCGGTGTAGAAACCGGAACTGTCGCCCTCGGCCTTGGGTGCCGCGGCCTTGACCATTTTCGCCCACATATAGCCCAGGGCAGTCAGACCGAACAGGTCAAGGTAATCGACCGATGCGGCACCGATGGCGTCCGGGTTGTCGCCGGCCTGAGTGATCACGTGTTCGGTCACATCCGACAGACGCTCGAAGGCAGCCGCCAGCGGCTCCAGGAACGGACGCAGGGTGGCATCACCACTGTTTTCCTCGATAAAGGCGGCGACGTCCTGCGCGAACAGCTCGTACAGCTTGCCCTGGCTGCCAACCACTTTCCGACCCATGAGATCCAGCGCCTGGATACCGTTGGTGCCCTCGTAGATCTGGGTGATACGGCAGTCACGGACCAGCTGCTCCTGCCCCCACTCCCGGATGAAGCCGTGGCCACCGAACACCTGTTGGCCGATGATGCAGGCATCGAGGCCACGATCGGTCAGGAAGGCTTTCGCCACCGGTGTCAGCAGGGCGACCATGCCTTCGGCGTACTTGCGACGCTCCTCGTCGGCGGCATCGGCGTACTTGGCGATGTCCAGCCACTGGGCCACGTAGGTCGAGAAGGCACGACCGCCCTCGACATAGCCTTTCATGGTCAGCAGCATGCGACGCACATCCGGGTGCACTAGGATCGGGTCGGCGGCTTTCTCCGGCTGCTGGGCGCCGGTCGGGGCGCGGCTCTGGATGCGCTCCAGGGCGTATTCGCGGGCACTCTGCAGGGAGGCCTCGGCGGCACCGATGCCCTGAATACCGACACCCAGGCGCTCGTAGTTCATCATGGTGAACATGGCGGCCAGGCCCTTGTTCTCTTCACCGACCAGCCAGCCCTTGGCACCGTCAAAGTTCATCACGCAGGTGGCGGACCCCTTGATGCCCATCTTCTTTTCGATGGAACCGCAGCTGAAGCTGTTGCGCTCACCCAGGGAGCCGTCGTCGTTGACCAGAAACTTGGGCACCAGGAACAGGGAAATGCCCTTCGGGCCTTTCGGCGCGTCCGGCAGCTTGGCGAGCACCAGGTGTATGATGTTCTCGGCCATGTCGTGCTCGCCCCAGGTGATGAAGATCTTGGTGCCTGTGACGTTGAACGAGCCATCAGAATTGGGCTCGGCCTTGGTACGGATGATGCCCAGGTCGGTACCGGCGTGGGGCTCGGTCAGATCCATGGCCCCGGACCAGACGCCCGAGTACATGTTCGGCAGGTACTTTTCCTTCAGTTCCTGACTGCCGTGGGCGTCCAGCGCCAGACAGGCCCCGGCGGTCAGCATCGGCGCCAGACCAAACGCCATGTTGGCGCCCTGCATCATTTCCTCGAACTGGGCGACCAGGGTCTTCGGCATCCCCATGCCGCCGAAGTCCGGGTTACCACCCAGGCCGTTCCAGCCACCTTCAACGATGGTCTGGTAGGCTTCTTTGAATCCTTCCGGCGCAGTAACCTCGCCGTCGTTCCACTTGCTGCCCTGTTCGTCGCCTTCGCGGTTCAGCGGGGCCAGCACACCGGAACTGATTTTGCCTGCCTCTTCCAGGATGGCGTCCGCCGTATCCGGATCCACATTCTCGGCGACTTTGGGCAATGACGCCCACAGCGCAGGCGCATCAAAAACCTCGTTCAGAACGAAGCGCATGTCACGTAGAGGTGCCTGATAATCAGCCATCTAAAACTCTCCAAATTCAGTCAATCTGTACAGGTGGCAAGTCGGCCGTTGTGGAAACCGCGCGCACCTGATCGGCTCTGTGTCCGCTAAAGGTTATTATTCTGAACCGTCATTCTACCCCAAAAGCAGAACGCAACTCATAGAAAAAGCCCGCCTCCTGGGAGCGCGGGCTTTTTTGCCTTCCGGTCGTCCGATTACCCCGCGCCTTAGATGGCGAAGGCTTCCTCGGGCATATCCATCAGGCTGTCGGCACCCGCCAGCATGCTTTCGGCGTGCGCCTTGGCCCGGGGCAGCATGCGCTTGAAGTAGAAGCGCGCGGTCTGAACCTTGGCGTTGTAGAACAGCTCTTCGGACGTACCGTCGGCCATCTGGTCCAGGGCCACCTTGGCCATCCGGGCCCACAGGTAGGCGAAGACGGCGTAACCGGAGTACATCAGGTAGTCCACGGACGCGGCACCGACTTCCTCACGGTTCTTCATGGCGGTCATGCCGATCTTCATGGTCAGATCGCCCCATTCCTTGTTGATCGCGGCCAGCGGCTCCAGGAATTCCTTCAACTGCTCGTTCTCGGCGTTTTCCTTGCAGAACACGTGCACCTGCTTGGTGAAGCCCTTGAGGGATTCGCCTTGGGTCATCAGGACCTTACGGCCCAGCAGGTCCAGCGCCTGAATACCGGTGGTGCCTTCGTAGATCATGCCGATGCGGGCATCACGAACGTTCTGCTCCATGCCCCACTCGGAAATGAAGCCGTGACCACCGAACACCTGCATGCCCAGGTTGGCCGCCTCGTAACCGATTTCGGTCAGGAAGGCCTTGGCGATCGGCGTCAGGAAGCCCAGGGCCTCGTCTGCGGCCTTGCGCTCTTCCTCGGTCTTGCCGCTGTGCACGATGTCGGCTTGCTGCGCGGTCAGGTAGATCAGCGCACGGGCGCCTTCAGCGACGGCCTTCTGGGTCAGCAGCATGCGACGCACGTCCGGGTGAACGATGATCGGATCGGCGATGCCTTCCGGGTTCTTCGGACCGCTCAGGGAACGCATGGCCAGACGGTCTTTGGCGTAGGCCAGGGAGCCCTGGAAGCCCAGCTCGGCTGCGCCCAGGCCCTGGATCGCGGTACCGATACGGGCGGTGTTCATGAAGGTGAACATGCAGTTCAGGCCCTTGTTCTCTGGCCCGATCAGCCAGCCCTTGGCGCCGTCGAAGTTCATGACGCAGGTGGCGTTGCCGTGGATCCCCATCTTGTGCTCGATGGAGCCACAGGACACGGCGTTACGCTCGCCGGAGGAACCGTCCTCATTGGGCAGGTTCTTCGGTACGATGAACAGGGAGATACCCTTGGTGCCTTCCGGCGCGCCCGGCAGACGTGCCAGAACGATGTGTACGATGTTCTCGGCCATGTCGTGCTCACCGGCCGAGATGAAGATCTTGGTGCCGGTGATGGCGTAGGTGCCGTCGGCATTGGGCTCGGCCTTGGTGCGCAGAGTGCCCAGGTCGGAGCCACAGTGCGGCTCGGTCAGACACATGGTGCCGGTCCACTCACCGCTGATCAGCTTGGTCAGGTAGGTCTGCTTCTGCTCCTCGGTGCCGTGAGCCTCGATGGTGTTGGTGGCACCGTGGCTCAGGCCCGGGTACATGCCGAAGGACCAGTTGGAGGTACCGACCATTTCGCTCATGACGATACCCAGTGAGCTCGGCAGACCCTGACCACCGTAGTTGGGATCGGCGGTCATGGATGGCCAGCCACCTTCAACGTACTGCTGGTAGGCTTCCTTGAACCCGGTCGGCGTTTTCACGCCGTCTTCGCTCCAGGTACAACCCTCTGTGTCGCCCACCTGGTTCAGCGGAGACAGAACCTGCTCACAGAACTTTGCGCCTTCACCGATGATGGCATCGACCATGTCCGGAGTCGCATCTTCAGCACCTTCCAGGTTGGCGTAGTGCTGCTCACTGTCCAGGAGCTCGTTCATTACGAATTTGATGTCACGCAGGGGCGCTTTGTATTCAGGCATGGAATCCACCTCGGTTTTCGGTCTCAGCTGAATCGGGTTTTCCCGTTTCTCGCCTTGGTTTGCTCAGACACCGCAACGCAGCGCGCCACGGCCTTAATTAAACACTTGTTTGAAACATACGTTTACAGGCACAGAATTGTCAATAGTCGGGTTTAAAAATTGTGTAGCGGCGTGTCACTGAAAGTCCCGTTACGGGCGATCAGGCAAGTAAATACAAGAGGTTGGAGGAAAACGAGAATCCGGACTGCAGGCTGCGGCGAGTCAGGCCGCCACCGACCGGAAATCGGATTTGGACTGCGCGGTCCCGTCGGTGAGAGCGGAAATGGAGCGGTAGGTTTCATTGGCCTGCTGGCCGGCCCGGGATGCCGGCGCGCCCGATTGATCGGAATCCGGCACCGTCCCGGCCTCATCACCCTGCTGCGCCGCCTCGGTGCGGGCCTGCAGCATGATCTGCATCGCCTGCGCGGCGACCGCCTGGTCCTGGGCGGAAGGCTCCGCCGGCGCCATGGCGGCGGCCCGAACCACGCGCATTTTCTCAACGGTTGCCTGGGGATCGCCGGGAACGGGCGAGAGGTCGATGGGCACTTCGCCGCCAACCGCGTACTGGTTGCCGTCCGGTCCGCGCTGGTAGGTGTAGGAAACGGCGCCCGCGTATTGCCCGCCTACGGCCTGATGCGCCGCCTCGTGGGCTCGGACCTCCCGGTCCCGTGCCTTGAGTTCAGTCAGTTGTTTGAGTTGGTCAGGACTGAGCCCCTGTTCCGGGCGAGCGGCATTGCCGGCTTGGCCTGATGCCGGCGCAGATGGAGACAGAGGCGAGACAGTGATCAAGGTGGGCCCTCAGGCCATGATATCGAGCAGGGTCCCGAGGGTTTCATCGGCGGTCTTGACCACCTGGGCAGAGGCTTCCACGCTGCGCTCGTACAGTTTCAGATCGATAATCGGCTCTGCCAGATTACCGGCGCCTTCGGCCGTGCCCTGGGGACCATCGACACCGCCCCGGGCAATTTTCCGGGCCGCATTCTCCATGCCCAGCATGCCATCCTGGACACCCTGAATACCGATTGCGAGCGTGTTGTTGATCATAGCCGAACGTCCAATGACCAAATATTGACTTCAGTAAGCCACATTTCTGGTCAATTTTCAAACAAAGGCTGTAACTCCAGGTTTACAGCCAGCTCGGCAGGGTCACCCGACGCCACCCAGGGCAAGACCCCGAGGCAAGGCGCCCCCAGATGATTCAGCAGGTACTCAAGGGTTTCGCGCTCACAACTCATCGGCTCCTGCTCGGGGCGATTGGCGACCCATCCGGCGATCCGAAGCCCATCGGCGCGAATGGCCTCGGCCGTCAGCATGGCGTGATTTATGCTGCCCAGCTTGAGCGCCACCACCAGGATGACCGGCATCTCCAGCTCCCGCGGGACTGCCGCAAAGGTTTCCCGATCGTTCAGGGGGACGCGCCAGCCGCCGGCCCCTTCCACCAGCATCAAATCCGCCGGGCGCATCTGCAGGCCCCGACAGAATCCAATCAGCCGTTGCGCGGTGATGGTCTTGCCCGCCTGCGCGGCGGCAACGTGCGGCGCAATGGCCGGCTCCAGGGTCACCGGGTTGATCAGGTCGTAGGCCAGGGACTCGGTCATCGCCTTCTGCAGCGCCAGCGCATCCTCATTGCGCAGCCCGTCCGGAGTCTGGTCGCAGCCGGAGGCGATGGGCTTCATGCCCAGGGTGCGTTTGCCCGCGGCTTTGGCCGCCTCCAGGATGGCGGCGGACGCCATGGTTTTCCCAACGCCGGTGTCGGTGCCGGTGACAAAATAGGTGTGCTTGGCCATGGGTGCTTTGCCTGCTGATATGGAATGGGTTTGAACGGTTAGGCGGGCCGACGCCAGGTGATCCGGGCCGCCTCATAGCTGGCCAGGGTACGGCCGTCCGCTGCTTTCGGATAGTGCCGGCACATCTGCCGTACCCGACCGGGCGCCGTCAGTGTCTTGCGCCGGTTGTCACTTTTGAACCCGGCGCCCAGGTTCTTGAGCTCGGCCGCCAGGGCCAGGGGTGACTCGTACGGCAGCTTGATGGTTTGGGTGGTAACCGTTGCCCCGGGCAATTGCTGTGACACCCGTCGGCGCAAACTGGACTCGGTTTCGAAGCGATTGACGTGCGCCTGGCCGGGGTCCGCCTGGGCCCAGGCCCGGGCCAACTCAACCAGGGTGCCGTCCAAAAGGGTGGAGAGCATCAGCCGGCCACCGGGACGCAGCAGCCGACGGCACTCGGCGAGAACCCGATCCGGTGCCTCACACCACTGCACCATGAGGTTGCTGAACACCACATCGAAGGAGGCATCCGGACAAGGCAGCGCTTCGGCGTCGGCCACCACGCAGGTCACACCGGCGCCCACTCGTTCCTGGGTGGCCCGGATCATCCCCGGCGACAGGTCGACGGCGGTGATGTCGGCCGCCGGGCGCTGCGCCAGCTGGTGGGTGAACCAGCCCGTACCGCAGCCAAGATCGAGTATACGCAGACCGCCCTGGCCGTCCGGGTACGGCCAGGCGTCCAGCATGGCATCACCCATCAACCGCTGCAGCCGGGATGCGCCATCGTAGGTCGCGCTGGCGTTGCCGAACGCCCGGGCCACCAGGTCCTTATCGGCGATGACCGTTGGCAGCGGACCAACCGGCTCGCCGGAAAAGTCGTGGCAGGCGGCCGCGGCACTCATACTGCAATATCCGGTTCGGCCAGCAGATGCCGGCAATCCGCCAGGGCCTGCAACAGCCGGTCAAGATCGGCGTGACTGTGGGCGGCACTCAAGGTCACGCGCAGCCGGGCCTCGCCCTCCGGCACCGTGGGCGGTCGGATGGCGGTCACCAGCAACCCCTTCTCTTCCAGCGCCTGGCTCAAGGCCAAGGCCGACCAGTTGTCCCCCACCAGGATCGGCTGAATCGGGGTTTGCGACGGCATCAGCTGATAGCCGAGGGCAGCGGCTTCCCGACGGAATCTGGCCACCAGGTCCAGAACATGGGCTCGTCGGGCATCGTCCCGCTCGATCAGGTCGATGCTGGCACAGGTAGCGCGGGCAATGGCCGGCGGCATGGCCGTGGTGTAGATGTAGGTTCGGGCCTTCTGGACCAGGTAGTCCATCAGGACCTCGGGGCCGGCCACGAAAGCACCGCTGGTGCCCACGGCCTTGCCCAGGGTGCCAATCACCACCGGCACGTCCTGCTCCGACAACCCCAGCGCAGGGACGCTACCGCGGCCCTGCGGCCCCAGCACGCCAATACCGTGGGCATCGTCGACCACCAGCAGGGCATCGTGGGCGCGGCACACCCGAGCCAACTCTTTCAGCGGTGCCACATCGCCATCCATGCTGAACACGCCGTCGGTGACCACCAGCTTGTGGCCCTGGGTATCCGCCAACATGGCCTCCAGCTCGGCGACATCGCCGTGCCGGTAGCGCCGGACCTTGGCCCGACTGAGAACACAGCCGTCGATGATGGACGCGTGGTTGAGCCGATCGGAAAAAATGGTGTCGCCCCGGCCGGCCAGGGCCGAGATCACGCCCATGTTGGCCATGTAGCCGGTGGAGAAGAACAGGGCAGAACTGCGTCCGGTGAATTCGGCCAGCCGCTGCTCCAGCTCGTGATGGGCATCGTGGTGGCCGCAGATAAGGTGTGATGCCGCGCCGCCGAGCCCGGTTTCGGGCAGGGCACTGCGCAGTGCCTCCAGATTGGCGGAATGATTGGCCAATCCGAGGTAGTCGTTGCTGCAGAACGACAGCAACGGTTTGCCGTCCGAGGTCAGCTCTGGCTGCTGCGGACCGGAAATCTGGCGGCGGGTACGGTACAGCCCGGCCTGTTTTCGTTGCGCAAGTTCGCCTTCAAAGTCACGCACAATAACCCCCGCGTCTTACTCTCAAATCTGGGCACCGGGCGGGCAGGGCTTCCCGGGATTGTGTGAAGACAGGGACGTCTTCACTCAAGCGCCCATGGATGGGCTTGCAGCGTATCCCGGGAAGCCCTGCCCGCTCGGTGCTCCCCGGAGATGGCGATGATCAGGACGCGGCCGATTCCCGCGTCGCGTCGTAGAACATGTGGCGCGTGGCCTCGTATTCCACCGCCTCGGCAATGGCTTCTTCTTCCTGCTCTTCCGACGCACACTGTTCCCGCTGCTCCGGACGAATACCCAGGCGCTTGAACAGCTGCATATCGGCGTCCGCCTCGGGGTTGGCCGTGGTCAGCAGCTTTTCGCCGTAGAAGATGGAATTGGCGCCGGCCATGAAACACAGGGCCTGCATCTGCTCGTTCATGTTCTCGCGACCGGCCGACAGCCGCACGTGGGACGCTGGCATCATGATCCGGGCGACGGCAATGATCCGGACGAAATCGAACGGGTCCAGGTCCTCGACGTCTTCCATGGGCGTGCCTTTGACCTTGACCAGCATGTTCACCGGCACACTTTCCGGATGGTGCGGCAGGTTGGCCAGCTGCACCAGCAGACCCACTCGGTCATCCTCGTCTTCGCCCATGCCCATGATGCCGCCGCAGCAGACCTTCATGCCGGCCTTGCGCACGTTATCGAGGGTGTCGAGACGATCCTGGTAGGTTCGGGTGGTGATGATGTGGCTGTAGTACTTCTCGGAGGTATCGAGGTTGTGGTTGTAGTAGTCCAGGCCGGCATCGGCCAACTCTTTGGCCTGCTCTTCTTTCAGCATGCCCAGGGTCATGCAGGTTTCCAGCCCCAGGGACTTCACCTGCTTCACCATGTCCAGCACGTACGGCATGTCTTTCTTGGACGGGCTGCGCCAGGCCGCCCCCATGCAGAACCGGGATGCGCCCTTGTCCTTGGCGGCGCGCGCTTCGGCCACCACCTTTTCGATCTCGAGCAGCTTTTCCTTTTCCAGGCCGGTGTTGTAGTGCCCGCTCTGCGGGCAGTACTTGCAGTCCTCCGGACAGGCGCCGGTCTTGATCGACAGCAGGGTGCTGACTTGCACCTCGTTGGGATCGAAATGCTCGCGATGCACACTCTGGGCACGGAACAGAAGATCGTTGAACGGCAGCTCGAACAGAGCGCGGGCTTCCTGCAGCGACCAATCGTGTCGGATGGCCTGGGAGGGTGCTGTAGCGGTCATGTGAAAGTCCTGTTAACCTTTTCCGGTCTCTGGGTTTACGGATGAATCAGATGATAAAGGGACTGAACTGGCTGTCAACCTTAATGGAACTAAAGGTTAACAGCGAGCGCCGGGCCGGCGCCTGCGTCGCTTGCCTCACACCCAATGCTTTCAATGGCTTATGCGCACCCTGCCGGCTCGACTTGCCGGTTAACCACTGGGCCTGCCGAGTCTGCGCCCTGCCCCTGCCCATCGCCGGCCATGACCGGGTCTGCGGCGGCTGCCTGACCGATCCACCGCCCTTCGACCGGGCACTGATTCCCTGGCGCTACCAATTTCCCGTCGACAGCATGATTCACCGCTACAAGTACCTGGGACAGCACCGGTTTGCCCGGCCCCTGATTCAGGACCTAGGGCACCGGCTGACAGACGTCCTGGCCGCCGACGACCAGGCCGGGCCGCAGGCACTGATCCCCGCACCCATGCACCGGCACCGGCGCCGGGAACGAGGCTTCAACCAGGCCCAGGACATTGCCGAGCATCTGGGCCAGCACTTGTGCCTGCCGGTCCACGGCGGCCTGGTTCACAGAGGCCGGCAGGTCCGGGCCCAGCGGGATCTGAAGCGCGAGCAACGGCTGGAGAATCTCAAGGGGGTGTTCGAAGTGCATGGCCGGGTACCCGAACGGATCGCGATTGTTGACGACGTGGTCACAACCGGGGCAACCGTGCGCGCGCTGGCCGGCCTGTTACGCCAGGCTGGTGCGCGGCACATTGAGGTCTGGGCGCTGGCGCGGACCCCGGGCTAGCCCAGGCGCGCGCGTACTTCTTCGGCCAGGGCCAGGCAGGAGGTCAGGCCCGGGGATTCGATCCCGAACAGGTTGATCAGGCCTGCCAGGCCATGCTCGTCCGGGCCGTCTATGCGGAAATCGGCAAACCCGCCGTCCGGCCCCGCCAGTTTTGGCCGGATACCGGCGTAAGCCGGTTGCAGACGGGCCTCATCCAGGCCCGGCCACCAGGCCCGGACGCCGTCCACGAACGCCTGCTTGCGCTGGGGATCGACCCGGTAATCCTCCGCGTCGACCCACTCCACGTCGGGACCGAAACGGGCCTGCCCGGCCAGGTCGAGGGTCAGGTGCACACCCAGGCCACCGGGCTCGGGCACCGGATAGATCAGAGTGTCGAACGGGTGACGGCCGCTGTAACTGAAGTACACGCCCCGGGCCAGCCATTGCCTGGGCCGGCCTTGCTCCGGCAATCCGACCCAGCGCTGCGCCAACCCGGGCGCGCCCAGGCCGGCGGCATTGATGACGTGGTTGGCCTTGAGCGTGCAGGGCATCTCGCCCCCGACGCGCAAGTAATGGTGGTCGCCGTCGGTTCGCGCATCGGTGACCGGTGCCCGCAACACCAGCTGGCCGCCAGCATCCTCGAGCTCCCCCAACAGGGACAGCATCAGGCCGTGACTGTCGACCACCCCGGTTTCCGGCGACCAGAGTCCCGCCGCCGCCGTCAAACCGGGAACCCGGGTGGCCAGGTCAGCGCCGTCCACCAGATCCAGCGCCACGCCGTTTCTGGCCGCGCCCGCCTGGATGCTCTCGAGCTTTGCCGACTGGGCGGCTGAGGTCGCCACGATCCACTTGCCGCATTTCCGGTGGCCGACCCGATGGCGCTCACAATACTGGTACAGCTGCTCCCGCCCCTGAACGCACAGTCGGGCTTTCAGGCTGCCTTCGGGGTAATAGATGCCGGCATGGATGACTTCGCTGTTGCGCGACGAGATGCCCTCGCCAAACCGGTCGCCGGCCTCCAGCACGATGACTTCGTGGCCGGCCAGCGCCAGCGTCCGGGCCACGGCCAGCCCCACCACCCCGGCACCGATCACCACCGTCTGGGCTTCCAGGATGTCTTCAGTCAATTGCCCCTCCGCTGCGTCGTCTCAATGTTTGCGACAGCATAACCGATTCCCCAGCGCTTCCGTAGCAGGCCGGCGCCGCTGCTTACGCCAGCCGCCATACAGGTTATACTTGGCTCAGGACAGAGGTGGAGGGAGCCACACTATGATGTCTGACGGGAAGCAGTACCTTCTGGTGATGGTGGTTGCCGCACTGTTTGTCGGCTGGCTGGGCTGGCGCGGGTTTGAGGTAATCAGCCTGAACGAGCGCCTGAAAAGCGATGACAGGGTGGCCAGCTACCCCTATCAACACCGGGTTTTGCGGGTTGAGGGCGGCACCGCCATCATGGGCTCGCTCAGGTCTCACACCACCTCCACCCAGGTGGCGCTGGGCATGGTGTTCCCGAGCATGCGCCACCTGGACGAGAGCCACCGGGCCTGGCAACGGGCCGAGCGGGAACTGGCACAGGTTCAGGCGCGCGCGGGCGATATTGTCTTGCGCGCCTCGGGAATTCGCCGGATCCGCTGGGAGCTGGACGAGAACTGGTACCACCTGCAGGCGATGAAATCCAATTACGACACAGGGCTTTAACTACGCTTTCCTATGACCCATGACGCAGCACTGGCCAACTCGCCTCATCCCTACGACCTCCTGACCCCCGACACCATTCTCGATGCCATGGAAGCGGCCGGCTACACCGTCAGCGGTCGACTGTTTGCCTTGAACAGCTACGAAAACCGGGTCTATCAGGTCGGCCTGGAAGACGCGCCTCCGGTGATCGCCAAGTTCTACCGCCCCGGTCGCTGGTCGGAGGCGGCCATCCGCGAAGAACACACCTTTTCCCGGGAACTGGTCGAGGCCGATATCCCGGTGGTCGCGCCGCTGACCATGCCGTCCGGTGACACCCTGGGCCAGCACGGCGACTTCCTGTTCACGGTCTTTCCCCAGCGCGGCGGGCAGGCACCGGATGTGAGTGTCACCGACACCCTGTATCGCCTGGGCCAGTGGCTGGGCCGCCTGCACAACGTCGGCGCCAGCACCCCCTTCCAGCACCGTCCCCGGATGAACCTGCTGGACGGCATTGAACAGAACAACCGGTTGCTGCTCGAAGGCGACTGGATTCCGCAGGATTTGCGCCCGGCCTGGGACAGCCTGATTCCGGACCTGATCCAGGCCAGCGCCGCCGCCATCGACGCCGCCGGCCCGGTGGAGGAACTGCGCCTGCACGGGGATTGTCACGCCGGCAACATCCTGTGCCGGGACGAAGAGATGCTGCTGGTGGACCTGGACGACTGCCGCACCGGGCCGGCGATCCAGGACATGTGGCTGCTGCTGAATGGCGAAGACCACGAGCGGGGCGCCCAGTTGGGCGAACTGCTGGAGGGCTACGAGATGTTCCGGGAGTTCAACCGTCGCGAACGCCACCTGATCGAACCCCTTCGGTGCTACCGCCAGATCAGTCACTGCGCCTGGCTGGCCAAGCGCTGGGACGACCCGGCCTTCCCCCGATTTTTTCCGTGGTTCGCCCAGCCCCGGTTCTGGTCGGACCAGGTCCTGGCCCTGCGTGAGCAACTGGCGGCCTTGCAGGCACCGTCGATTTCCCTGCCCGGTCAGTATTGACGTTTCTTTTTTCAAACCCATCCAGATGAGGTAGGCATGAGCCAGAACGAGGCCCGTTACACCGTACGCAGCCTGATCCTGACCGCCGTCATTGCCGTGGTGGCCACGGTACTGACCCTGGAGACCTCCGGCAGGATCGATCATTCCGACAACAAGGACCACGTGCCGGTGGGCGACTTCCAGGCCATCCACGTGGCAACCGACGAACCCTTCCGCATGTCGCCCAAGGCTTCGGAACTGCATGCGGTATGCGAAAACGGCTTCTTGGCCATTGCCGCCGACGTCGATCCGTCGTTCCGGGGTATTCTGGTGGATTACAAGAACCGGGGCGTCCGCTGCCAGCGGCCGGCGCCAACCGCATCCGCCACCCCCAGCGCCGAGGCAGGCGAGAGCAATGAGTAAGTCAGGCAAGCCGCCCGAGCAGGCGACCGACCGTCTCTTTGCCACCGAACGGCGGCCCGAGGACTTCCGCTTCGATGCCTCCGTGGCCCGGGTGTTCCCGGACATGATCCGGCGCTCGGTGCCCGGCTACACCACCATCATCCCGATGATCGAGGTGATTACCGAGCAATACGTCCAGGTCGGCTCCAATTGCTATGATCTGGGCTGCTCCCTGGGCGCCTCGACCCTGGCCATGCGCCACGGCATTCCCCACCCGGACTGCACCCTGGTCGGGGTCGACAACTCCGACGCCATGATCGAACGCTGTGAGCACTACATCGCCCTGGACGACAGCCCACTGCCGGTGACCCTGCGCTGCGAGGACATCCTGGCCACCGAGCTTACCAACGCCTCGGTCACCACCCTGAACTTCACCCTGCAGTTCGTTCCGCCCGAGCGGCGCACCGAGTTGCTGACCCGGATTGCCGAGGCCACCCGGCCCGGCGGCGTGCTGATCCTGTCGGAGAAGATCCGCTTCGAGTCCGAACGCGACCAGGAGATCCAGACCCGCCTGCACCACGAATTCAAGCGGGCCAATGGCTATTCGGACCTGGAGATCAGCCAGAAACGCTCGGCGATCGAGCAGGTCCTGATCCCGGAAACCCTGGCCAGCCACCAGCAACGGCTACAGCGCGCCGGCTTCGACCGGGTGCTGATCTGGTACCAATGCTTCAATTTCGTCTCCATGCTGGCGATCAAAGACCACTGACCAACCACTGGAACCCATGGCAACTTTCGACTGGCAATCCACCTTTGGCCCGCTACTGACCGAATTGACCCAATCCGGACAGGCGCTCTGGGCCGACCGGCTGCGCGAACAGCTGACCCACCGCTTCGACGACAATCCGCACGGCGACCTGGCCCGCTGGTTCGGGGCGCTGCAAAGCCTGCCCGAACTGGCCGAGGTGTCGGCGGCCCTGGATCGGTCGGCCATCACCCTGCGCAGTCCGACTCCCTTGAATGAGCCCCAGCAGGCGGAGCTGGAGGCTGCCCTGCGTGGGCTGATGCCCTGGCGCAAGGGCCCGTTCGATTTCTTTGGCACCCACATCGACACCGAGTGGCGTTCCGACTGGAAATGGGACCGGGTCCTGCCCTACCTGTCCGATCTGCGCGGCCGGCGCATCCTCGACGTCGGCTGTGGCTCCGGCTACCACTGCTGGCGCATGCTCGGCGAAGGCGCCGGTCGGGTCATCGGCATTGATCCGGGCCTGCTGTTCCTGTTCCAGTTCCTGAGCGTCAAACGCTACCTGCCGGACGCGCCCGTGGACCTGTTGCCCGTGCGCATGGAGGACCTACCGGACCAACTGCAGGCCTTCGACACCACCTTTTCCATGGGCGTGCTCTACCACCGGCGCTCGCCGCTCGATCACCTGCTGGAGCTGAAGGGCACCCTGCGCCGCGGCGGCGAACTGGTGCTGGAAACGCTGGTGGTGGACGGGCCCGAGGGTTACAGCCTGATGCCCGAGGACCGGTACGGCCAGATGCGCAACGTCTGGTTCCTGCCCAGCTGCGATACCCTGCTGCGCTGGCTGGACCGGACCGGGTTCCGCAACGCCCGGGTGGTGGACGTGACCGACACCACCACCGAGGAGCAACGTAGCACCGACTGGATGCGGTTCAATTCCCTGGCGGATTTCCTGGACCCGAACGACCCCGGCAAAACCATCGAGGGCTACCCGGGCCCGAAACGGGCCACGCTCATCGCCGAGAAACCCTAAGCACAAAAAAAGCCGCCGTGCAGTTACCTGCAGGGCGGCTTTGCTGACCTTACCAATCAGTCGCCGAAGGGGTGACGCAGGGTAATGGTCTCGATCCGGTCCGGACCGGTGGAGATGATGTCGATCGGCGCTTCGATCTGCTCCTCGAGGAAGCGGATGTAGGCCTTGGCGTTTTCCGGCAGCTGGTCGATGCTGGTCAGGCCAACCGTGCTGTCGCTCCAGCCCGGCAGTTCCGCGTACACCGGCTCGATGTCGGTGTAGGTGTCGCATCCGATCGGCGGACGGGTGATTTCACCACGCGGGGTCTTGTAGCCGACACACACCTTGACGGTTTCCATGCCGTCCAGTACGTCCAGCTTGGTCAGACAGATGCCGGACACGCTGTTGATCTGGATGGCGTGGCGCAGGGCCACGGCGTCGAACCAGCCACAACGGCGCGAGCGGCCGGTGGTGGTGCCGATTTCGTTACCCTTGACCGCCAGATGGTGGCCCATGTCGTCGAACAGCTCGGTCGGGAACGGACCGGAACCGACGCGGGTGGTGTAGGCCTTGGTGATGCCCAGCACGTAGTCCAGGAACAGCGGGCCAAAGCCGGAGCCGGTGGCGGTTCCGCCGGCGGTGGTGTTCGAGGAGGTCACGAACGGGTAGGTACCCAGGTCGATGTCCAGCAGGGAGCCCTGGGCGCCCTCGAACAGGATGTGCTCGCCGCGCTTGCGGAAATCGTGCAGCATGTCGGTCACATCGGCCGCCATCGGCAGGATTTCCTCGCCCATTTCCCGCAGCTCGGCCAGGGCCGCGTCGATGTCTTCGGGCTCTTCCTTGTAGTACTCGGTCAGCACGAAGTTGTGGTAGGACATGATCTCGCGCAACTTGGCCTCGAAATCCGCCGGGTTGCACAGGTCGCCCAGGCGCACGCCGCGACGGGACACCTTGTCCTCGTAGGCGGGACCAATGCCCCGGCCGGTGGTGCCGATCTTGTCGTTGCCACGGGCGCGCTCGCGCGCCTGGTCGATGCGCACGTGGGTGCGCAGAATGATCGGACAGGCCAGGCTGATGCGCAGACGATCGCGCACGGCCACGTCGTTGGCCTCCAGCTCGCGCACTTCCTTGAGCAGAGCTTCCGGCGACAGCACCACGCCGTTACCGATCAGGCAGTAAACGTGCTGGCGAAGAATGCCGGACGGGATCAGGTGCAGGGCCGTTTTCTTGCCATCGATGACCAGTGTGTGGCCCGCATTGTGACCACCCTGGAAGCGGACCACGGCCGCGACCTTGTCGGTCAACAGGTCAACAATCTTACCCTTGCCTTCATCACCCCATTGGGTGCCCAGCACAACAACGTTTTTACCCATGATTCTCTCTCAGTGCGGCTGCCCCGGAGGACAGGCGTTTCGCAAGTTTAACTTCAAATCAGTTCAATCGACCCGGGTCGGCGTCAGGCCAGCTTCTCAACCACCCACTGGCCGTCCTGCTTGACCAGTTTCCGGTCACAGCCCAGGGCCGCAGGATCGGTTTTCTCGTCGTCCGGCAGCGCGCGGATCACGGTCTCGGTCAGGCGCAAGCCGGCAATCACCCCTTCCAGAGCGGCGTCCTCGTCGGCCGGGGCCCAGACGGCACCACTGCGCTTCTGAACCCGCTCTCCCAAGGCCACCAGGGCGCGGATGTCCAGACTGAAACCGGTCGCCGGTCGGGCCCGGCCAAAATCGCTGCCGATGGCGTCGTAACGACCGCCCTTGGCCACGGCATCGCCGTGTCCGGGCACATAGGCGGCAAACACCAGGCCTGTGTGATAGTTGTAGCCCCGAAGTTCGCAAAAATCGAAACCGACACTCACTTCCGGGAAATCCCGCGCCAGCATGTCGCAAACCCGGCCAAGCTTCTCCAATGCGGCATCCAGCGCCTCGGACCCCCCCTGGAGGATGCGCCGGGCTTCGGCCAGTGCCTCCGGACCACCGCTGACCCGTGCCAGCTCTCGCAGACGTGCGCCCGGGGTACCGGCCGGACAGTCGCCCAGCAATTCATCGAGTTCCGGCACCGATTTGCGGGCCATGGCGTCAAAAATCGCCGCTTCGGTATCGCGGTCAAAGTCCGCTTCGCCAATCAGGCCCTGATAAATGGACACGTGGGCCAGGTCGAGGTGGATCCGCGGCAGGCCGGAGACCCGCAAGGTCTCCAGCATCAGGCTGATGACCTCCATATCCGCCGCTTCGGATTCGCTGCCGAACAGCTCGCAACCCGCCTGGATCGGCGTGCGCCCGGTCAGCATGTGCCGGGGCCGGGTGTGCAGCACGTGGCCGGCGTAGCAAAGCCGGGTAATGCCTTCCTGTCCCAGGGTGTGGGCATCGATGCGGGCAGCCTGGGGCGTCATGTCGGCCCGCACGCCCATCATCCGGCCGGTCAGCTGATCGGTCAGCTTGAAGGTCTGCAACTCCAGATCGTTGCCGGTACCGGTAAACAGGGATTCGAGGTATTCAATAAGAGGGGGAATGACCAGCTGGTAGCCCCAGCGTTGGCAGGTATCCATTACATCCCGGCGCAGGGATTCGATCCGTCCGGCCAGAGGCGGCAGAATGTCCTCTACCCCGTCCGGCAGTAACCAGCGATCAGATACTGTCATGAGATTACGTTGTCCGTCAGACCCGCTTCGGCGTGAGTGCCTTGGGGTTTTGCTCAGGATTTAAGGCGAATTCCGCGGCCGGAAAACCGGGAAACAAAACCGTCAGAATTCTACACGGTTGAACGGCACAAAAAAACCGGAATACCGAGGTATTCCGGTTTTTCCAATCGATCGCCCGGGGCTGTTAACGGCCGCCCTGGGGATCCTTCAGGAACTTCATGAAATCACTGTCGGAATCAATGACCATGATGTCATCCTTACTGGAGAAGGTGTTCTGGTACGCCTGCAAGCTCCGGTAGAAGCTGTAGAACTCGGGGTTTGAGCCGTAGGCGTTTGCGTAGATTGACGCGGCCTGACCGTCACCCTCACCGCGGGTTTCCTCGGACTCGGCGAACGCCTCAGCCAGAATCACCGTGCGCTGACGATCGGCGTCGGCGCGGATGCCTTCGGCCAACTCGCGGCCGCGGGAGCGGAACTCCTGGGCCAGCTTTTCACGCTCGGTCGCCATGCGGCGGTAGACGTTCTCGCTGACTTCACCCGGGAACTCGATGGCCTTGACCCGAACGTCGAGGACCTTGATGCCAAACTCCTTGACCGAGGTCTCGTTCACCCGATCCCGCAGACTGTGCATCAGCTCATCGCGCTGGCCAGACACCACTTCGTGCATGGTGCGAATACCGAACTCGTCACGCAGGCCGTTGTCCACCCGGGACAGCAGCAGCGACTGGGCCCGGAACTCGTCGCCACCGGTGGCCCGGTAGAACTGGTCCACGTTGAGGATTTTCCAGGCAATGTAGGAATCCACATCCAGCGGCTTCTTCTCGACCGTCAGGTACTGGCGGGACGGCAGGTCCATGGTCAGTACGCGGATGTCGAACTCCCGCACCTGGTCGATGACCGGCACTTTGAAGTGAATACCCGCCTGGATGTCGGTTTCCACCAGCTCCCCGAAACGCAGCATAACGCCGCGGTGGGTTTCCGGGATGATGTACACGCTGGAAAGCACCAGCAGGACAACAATGAGGGCGCCTGCAAGGCCCACTACACCTTTAGGTCCCATGATTATCTGCTCCTCCGTACATTAGTGTCCTGCCTGGAGCGCAGCTCCTTGATGACCTGATCGGTCAGGCTCTGGATATCCATCTGGTCGCTGCCGCCACCCGATGACTGGCTGCCGCCACGCGGCAGCGCGCCTTGGGTCAGACGATCCAGGGGCAGGTACATCATGTTGCCACTGCTCTTGGTGTCCACCAGGATCTTGCTGCTGCTGGACAGCACCGACTCCAGCGCCTGCAGGTACAGGCGGTCGCGAGTGACGGTCGGAGCGTTTTGGTACACCGCCAGCAGTTCCAGGAAGCGCGCGGTTTCACCACGGGCCCGCTCGATCACTTCCTGCTTGTAGGCGTTGGCCTCTTCGATCATGCGCTGGGCCTGACCGCGAGCCTCGGGCACCACCTTGTTCCGGTAGGTTTCCGCTTCTTCTTTCACACGCTGCTCGTCTTCCCGGGCGCGCTGAACCTCACGGAAGGCGTCCTGCACCGCCGGTGGCGGCTGGGTGCTTTCAACGTTGACCCGGACGATCTCCAGACCGGTGCCGTATTCCTGCAGGAAGCGCTGCAGCCGCTGCTCGACCCGAACCGAGAGTTCCGCCCGGCCTTCGGTCAGCACGTCATCGAGCGAGGAGCTGCCGACTTCGTGACGCAGGGCACTGTCGGTGGCGAAGGCCAGGGCCTGGTTGGAATCCCTGACGTTCAGCACGTAGGCCTTGGCATCGGCGACGCGGTACTGGACCTGCAGGTCGACGGTTACCAGGTTTTCGTCCTGGGTCAGCATCTGGCCGCTGGACTCGGCGGTCCGTACGTTGGTTACCCGCACCTTGGAGACGTCGTCGATCAACGGCACCTTGAAGCGCAGACCCGGATTCTCAGTCCGGTTGTACTCACCGAACCGCAGGACCACGGCGCGTTCCTGTTCGTCGACGGTGTAGAAGGACTGGAAAATCACGTAGCCGACTACCAGGATCCCGGCCAGGGCTAGAATGGCGCCGAAGCCGCCGGTGCTGCCACCGGAGCCACTGCCGCCGGACTTTCCGCCCTTGCCGCCCAGCATCCTGTTCAACTTGTCGAGACCTTTCTTCAGCGCCTCGTCGAGGTCTGGTGGCCCCTGATCATCGCCGCGACGACCACCACCGGTACCCCAGGGGTCGTTGTCGTTACGGTTTCCACCCGGTTCGTTCCAGGCCATAGTGCTCTCCGTTCCTGACTTATAGATGGCTGCAAATACTAGGGATTTATCGACGCCCCGGCAATAGTCCCAGCGGTTTCAGGCGGGACCATCGTCGAGACGAACCGAATCTTCATTGACTCCGGCACGGGCCAGCAACTGCTGCCAGTCCCGGTTCTGCAATCTCACTTCCAGGACCGCGTCCCCGGTCTCCCGGTGTTTTTCACTCAGTACCGACCCGGCCTGATGCAACAGGGCCCGCAACTTGCCGTCGGCCGGACCGAGCAGCACGAAATGATGCACCACGTCCTCGGCCAGGCGCTCAACCACGGCATCAAACAGTCCGTCCAGTCCTTCGCCGGTGACCGCCGATACCCAGGCCCGCACCGGAACGCCGTCCTCGTTGCGCTCTACCCGCGGGGTGAAGCCGTCCAGCAGGTCGATCTTGTTGAACACCTGCAGCACGGGAATCTCGTCGGCGCCAATTTCCGCCAGCACCTCTTCCACCTGCTCGATGTTCTCATCCCGCCGGCTGTCGTGACAGTCGATGATGTGCAACAGCAGCGAGGCCTGGGTGGTTTCCTCCAGGGTCGCGCGAAACGCCTCTACCAGCTTGTGCGGCAGATGACGGATGAAGCCCACGGTGTCGGCCATGACCACCGGCCCGATATCCGGCAACTCGAGCCGGCGCAGGGTCGGGTCCAGGGTCGCAAACAACTGGTCTGCGGCATATACGCTGGAGGTGGTGATTCGGTTGAACAGGGTCGACTTGCCCGCGTTGGTGTAGCCCACCAGCGACACGGTCGGAATGTCCGCCCGCTTCCGGGCCCGCCGGCCCTGGTTGCGCTGCCGGCGCACCTTTTCCAGGCGCTTGTGAATGGACTTGATGCGCTCCCGCAGCAGGCGCCGGTCGGTTTCCAGCTGGGTCTCACCCGGACCACGCAGACCAATACCACCCTTCTGCCGCTCCAGGTGCGTCCAGCCCCGGACCAGCCGGGTGGACATATGCTCCAACTGAGCCAGTTCGACCTGCAACTTACCCTCGTGGGTGCGGGCGCGCTGGGCGAAGATGTCGAGGATGACCCCGGTGCGGTCGAGAACCCGGCAGCGCAGGTCGCGTTCGATGTTCCGCTCCTGACTGGGGCTCAGGGCATGATTGAACAGCACCACGTCGGCCTCGTTGGCCTGGATGGCGCTGCGGATCTCCTCCAGTTTGCCTTCGCCAACAAACAGGCGGGGGCTGGGCTGCTTGCGCGAGCCATTGACCATGGCTACGGGCTCGACGCCGGCGGAGGTGACCAGTTCCCGAAACTCGTCGGGATCTTCGGTGTCTTCGTGGGAGGTGAAGTCGATGTGGACGAGAATCGCCCGCTCACCAACATCAGGACGTTCAAACAAGTGTTATCAACTCCGAAACAGTCAGACTGTTAGCGCATAAAAACAAACACCCGCGATCTTCCAAGCCGTTAAGCTCTTCAGAAGCGCGGGTGGAAGTACCGGAGGACCGGGCAAATCAGTCTTCAGACTCACCCTCTCCTCCCGGGGCCTGCTGCGGAATGCGAACATTACGGGCAGGAACCACGGTGGAAATCGCGTGCTTGTAGACCATCTGGCTGACAGTATTTTTCAGCAGAATCACGAACTGGTCGAAAGATTCAATCTGGCCCTGCAGCTTGATGCCGTTAACCAGGAAAATAGAAACCGGAATGCGCTCCTTTCGCAGGGCGTTGAGGTAAGGGTCTTGTAACGAGTGCCCTTTTGACATGTGTGTTCTCCTGTTTTTAGTAATTGCAGATCGTCATTTCAAAGGTTAAATGTGGTGCGTAGTCTGATTTTTTTCAAGGCTTCCGTGGAGATATATTCATCTTCGCTAGCCAGCCAGTGCACATCAGACCACTTTCGCAACCAGGTCAGCTGCCGCTTCGCCAACTGGCGGGTGGCAGCCACCCCCTTGCTCACAAATGTGTCATAGCTGTCGTTGCCGGCCAGGTGATTCCAGGCCTGACGGTAACCAACACAACGCATGGAAGGGAGATCGGGGTGCAAATCACCCCGGCCCATCAACGCCCTCACCTCGTCCAGAAACCCGGCTTCCAGCATGGCAAGAAAGCGTCGATGGATGCGCTCGTGCAGCACCCGTCGGTCGGACGGCGCCATCGCAAGCTGCGTTACAGTATACGGAAGGGAGCCAGCCTCGTCTGCCTGCCATTGGGTGAAATAGGTGTAATCCTCGACACCGTCCTGGCGATGGGCACCGGCGCCGTCTGCCTGCCAGAAGGAGGAAATCGGCTTGCCGGTCAGGCGAATGACCTCCAGGGCCCGCAGCAGCCTCTGGCGATTGTTGGGGTGAATCAGCCCCGCCGCCACCGCGTCCCGCTCCTGCAGTTCTCGGTGCAGCTCGTGCCAGCCCCGGTCGCGGGCCTCCTGCTCGAGCTGGGCCCGCAGCGCCGGATCCGCCGCCGGTAACCCCGACATGCCGTGGAGCAAGGCCTTGTAATACATCATGGTGCCGCCCACCAGCAGGGGAATACGTCCGGCTTCGGTGATCCGGGCCATCTGTGCCAGGGCGTCCCGCCGGAAATCCGCGGCCGAGTATGACTCGGCCGGGTCGCAGATATCGATCAGTCGGTGGGGGGCCTGGGCCAGCTCGGCCGGCGACGGCTTGGCGGTGCCAATGTCCATGCCCCGGTAGATCATCGCGGAGTCGACGCTGATGATGTCGCAGGGCAGCTGCTGGCACAGCTCGATGGCCAGGTCGGTCTTGCCCGAGGCCGTCGGCCCCATCAGGAAGATCGCCGGCGGTTTCGGCCCGGTGCTAGCCGTGCTCTCGCCCATGCCCGTCAGCGCCCCCGCAGAAACAGCTTATCCAACTCCGACAGGGTCACCAGGGTCCAGGTCGGCCGCCCGTGGTTGCACTGACCACTGCGCTCGGTGGCTTCCATGTCCCGCAACAGGGAATTCATTTCCGGAATGGTGAGCTGCCGGTTGGCCCGAACCGAGCCGTGACAGGCCATGGTGCCCAACAATTCGTTGGTGACCGCATCAACCCGGTCGCTCTGGCCGTGTTCGATCAGATCCGCCAGCACGTCCCGCACCAGCTGTTCGCTGTCGGCACCGCGCAACAAGGCCGGCACCTGGCGCACCGCCAGGGTTTCCGGGCCGATGCGCTCGATCTGCAGGCCCAGCTGTTGCAGTTCCTCGCCGTGGCTTTCGGCCAAGGCGGCCTCTTTCTGGCTCACCGCCAGGGACAGCGGGACCAACAAAGGCTGACTCTTCAGGTCCTGCTCGGCCAGGGCCCGCTTCATGCGCTCGTAGGTGATGCGCTCGTGGGCGGCGTGCATGTCGACCACGATCAGACCGGCCCGGCCCTGGGCCAGAATGTAAATGCCGTGCAACTGGGCAATGGCATAGCCCAGGGGCGGTTCTTCGTCACCATCGACCGGTGGCGTTGGCGCAGCCTCCGGCAGCCCCGGCGCGCTTGCTTGGGCACCCGAGTCGACGCCGCCCCCGGCATTCAGGGAATTGTAGAACGCCATCTGGTCGCTGGCGCGCCAGTCCTGCTGCGGCTGTGGTGCGGCGCCGTACTGGCCCTGGAAGCCACTGGGCTGGGCCGGCGCGGGGTTGGCACCAGCGGGCGCGGCCCAGCCACTCGGCGCCGGCGCCTGGCCGTCGGCCAGGGCCGGCTGGCCCGCCACGGCAGTTTCACGGCCGAAGGACTGGGCCACGGCGCCCCGGAAGTGATCGTCCGGACGGACGTCGGCCAGGGCCTTGTGCAGGGTGCGAAAAATGAAATCGTGCACCAGCCGGCCATCCCGGAAACGGACTTCGTGCTTGGTCGGATGCACGTTGACGTCGACGGAGGCCGGGTCCACTTCCAGGTAGAGCACGAACGCCGGATGCCGGTTGTTGTACAGCACATCCCGGTAGGCCTGACGGACCGCGTGCGCCACCAGGCGGTCGCGGATGACCCGGCCGTTCACGAAGAAGTACTGCAGGTCGGCCTGACTGCGGGAGAAGGTCGGCAGCGCCACCCAGCCCCAGAGCCGCAGCCCGGTCGCCTCGGCGTCGATGACCACGGCGTTGTCGATGAACTGCTGACCGCACAGGGAGCCGATCCGGCGCTCCTTGTCCAACGCCGATTCGGCCGGTCGCAGGCTTTGCACCACCCGCTGGTTGTGGCGCAGGGTGAAACCGGCGTCGAACCGGCTCAGGGCCTGGCGGCGGATACACTCTTCGACGTGATTGAATTCGGTTTTCTCGGTGCGCAGGAATTTCCGGCGGGCCGGCGTGTTGAAGAACAGGTCACGGACCTCGACGGTGGTCCCGACCGGGTGGGCCGCCGGGGAAATGCGGGCGTCCATGTCGCGCCCCTCGACCTCCACCCGGGAGGCCGCTTCCTGGGCTGCGGTGCGCGAAGTCAGGGTCAGGCGTGAGACCGAACTGATACTGGCCAGGGCCTCGCCCCGGAAGCCCAGGGAGGCCACCGCTTCCAGGTCATCCAGGCTGGAAATCTTGCTGGTGGCGTGGCGACTGAGCGCCAGCGGCAAATCCTGTTCCTTGATGCCGCTGCCATCGTCCCGGACCCGAATCAGCTTGACGCCACCCTGCTCGATTTCCACGTCGACCCGGTCGGCGCCGGCGTCCAGGGCATTCTCAACCAGTTCCTTGACGACAGAAGCGGGACGCTCCACCACCTCACCGGCCGCGATCTGGTTCGCGAGCCGGGGCGAGAGCAACTGAATGGGGGGCATGTTACGGGAAAACCTCTTGATCAGGATGCGGGTATTCGAATGGTTTGCCCTACCATAACACGGTCATCCCGCAAGCCGTTAAACTGCATCAGTTCGCTGACGGTCGTCTGGTTTCTTCGGGCCACCCCGGACAGGGTATCGCCCCGCTGGATGCGGTAATGACTGACGGCGCTGCCACCCTGGCGCTGCTGCTTCTGGTGCGCCAGCAGGGTGCCCGGCGGCGGCGTTTTCTGGAAGTACTCGTCGATGCCCTTCATGATCGCGCTGGCCAGCCGGCTCCGGTACCACTCGGTCGACAGATTCTTCTCTTCCTGTGGGTTTGAGATGAAACCCGCCTCCACCAGGATCGAGGGGATATCCGGCGATTTCAGCACCACAAATGCGGCCTGCTCGACCCCGGACTTGTGCAATTTGGCGACCCCGCCAAGCTTGCCCAGCACCGAACTGCCGACCCCGAGACTGGCGTTGATGCTGGCGGTCATGGACAGGTCCAGCAACACCCCGGCCAGCATGTCGTCACGACCATCGAGCGACACGCCCCCAGTCAGGTCCGACCGGTTCTCACTCTGGGCCAGCCAACGGGCGGTTTCACTGGTGGCGCCACGCTGGGACAGGGCAAACACCGACGCGCCCTTGGGCTGAGGCGTGCGGAAGGCATCGGCGTGCACCGACACGAACAGATCGGCGTTGTATTTGCGCGCCAGCAGCGTCCGGTTGCGCAGGCCAATGTAGTAATCGCCGGTGCGGGTGAGCTTGGCGGTATAGCCGGGCCGCTCGTTGATCAGCTTGGCCAGGGTCTGCGCCATCTTCAGCACTACGTCCTTTTCCCGGGTGCCCCGGGGCCCGATGGCACCGGGGTCCTCGCCACCGTGGCCGGCATCGATCACCACCACCACGTCGCGCTTGCCGGCGCTGGACTGGGTCACCGTCGGTTTGGAGGCTTTCTCCAGGCGGCTGCCGTCCTCGTCGATCAGGTCCACCACCAGACGGTGGCCATACTGGCCATTGGGCTCCAGCTCAAAGCTCCGAGGCTTGATCTTGCTGGCCAGGTCCAGCACCACCCTCAGGTCGGTGCCGTTACGGGGGGCACTGCGAATCCGGCGGATCGGACTGCCGGAGAGGTCGAGCTTGGCAAAATCCGCCTTCAGGTCGGCGTTCTTCAGGTCGATGACCAGCCGGGATGGGTTGTCCAGGGAAAAGATGTTGTGCGCCACCTTGCCACCGGTATCCAGCACCAGCCGGGTGTGGTCCGGGGCGGGCCACACCCGTGCGCCCTCGACTCGGGTTCCGGCCTGGGCGACCAGGGAGGCACACAGCAACACCAGGGCGGCGACGCCCACCAGACTGCTTCGAATCGATATCCTGTTCATACTGCTATCCTGCTCGACAAGAGGCTGGCCGCATCCGTTAGTGGCTGGGCCCAATCAGTTGCAACCGGTTCAACAGGTCAGCGCCCTGCTGCGAACCGGCCCTGAGCACGACCGAGCGACCTTCGCCGTCGCGCTCAAGATGAATTTCCAGGTCGGGTTCCGGCAGCAGTCCCTTCCCCCGTTCCGGCCACTCAATCAGGCACAGGTACTGGCCCGAAAAGTAATCCCGGATGCCCATGTACTCCAGCTCTTCCGGATCGCCCAGGCGGTACAGGTCGAAATGGTAGGCCGGCGGCTTGAGATCCTCGTAGGGCTCGACGAGGGTGTAGGTCGGGCTCTTGACCGCGCCCTCATGCCCTAGCCCTCGCATCACGCCGCGGCTGAGCGTGGTCTTGCCCATGCCCAGGTCGCCATCCAGATAAATGGTCAGACCGCTGTCCAGCGCCATCGCCAGATGGGCCAGCTCGCGGCCCAGCTGTTCCGTTTCCGTTTCGCTCTCCAGAAACAGGCGACGTTCGTGTCCAAAAATACTCATGCCCTCTCCTGGTTTGCCATGCTGCCCGGCTCCGCCTGGCGGAAAATCCGTGGCAATGCATCGATGACATCGGCCGGCAACAGCCCCATGAAGCCCTTGTCTTCGGACGCCAGATTGGCCGCTGCCAGGTGCACAGCCGCCCCCAGGCCCGCAGCGCGCCGGGGGTCGCCAAGCTGGCCATAGAGCGCGCCAATGATTCCGGACAGCACATCGCCCATGCCGCCGGTGGCCAGCCCGGGGTTGCTGCCGCTGACAATATCGACGGTTTCGTGCCCGGAGGCAATCACCGTGCCTGCCCCTTTCAGCAGCACCGTGCCGCCGAAAATGCCTTGCAGGGTCCGGGTGGCCGCCATTCGATCGGCTTCCACCTCCGGCACCAGACAATCCAGCAGGCGCGCAGCCTCGCCCGGATGCGGCGTGAGAATGTGGTTGTCCGCCAGCACCGGTACCCGGGTCGCCAACAGGTTCAGGGCGTCGGCGTCCAGCACCCGCGGTTTGCCGCTGTCGACCACCTGCTCCAGCATCTGCTGGCCCCAGGCGCTCTGCCCCATACCCGGGCCGCACACGACCACGCTGGCCGATTCCAGCAGGGGTGGCAATTCCGATCCGTGAATCAAACCGTGCACCATGATCGACGGGCACCGCGCCAGGGCTGCCGTCACGTGCTCGGGCCGGGTGGCCAGCGTCACCAAGCCGGCGCCCGACCGCGACGCGGCCTCGGCCGCCAACAGACCGGCGCCGCCGAAGCCGCGGTCCCCGGCCACCACCAGCACGTGTCCGAACCGACCCTTGTGGGCATTGGCGACACGCTCCGGCAACCAGGCCATGGTTGCCGGCCAGTCGAGCCGCCAGGCCACGGGCTGCTGACCACTGGCCTCGACGCCCTCGCCGGTATCCAGATCCTCGAACAACACCCGGCCAGTCACTGCCGAACCGCGTCCGGTGAACAGCCCGGCCTTCAAGCCAATGAAGGTCACCGTCAGGCTGGCCTTGATCACATCGCCCTCGGCAGCCCCGGTGGTGGCATTGAGACCTGAGGGCAGGTCAATGGCCAGCACTGGGGCCGGACTGACATTGCATCGGCCGATCAGGCTGGCAAACGGCTCCCGGGGCGCTCCGGACACGCCGGTGCCCAGCATGGCATCGACAATCACGGCGGCGTCAAAGCGCTCAGCGAGCTGGGCATCGTCCAGGGTGTCGATTTCGGTCACCGGCACGCCGTCTGCGACGGCTTTCTGCCAGGCCTTGCGGGCATCGCCTTTGAGCGTCGCCGTGGGCGCCACTGCAATGCACTGCACGGCCAGGCCATGCCGGACCGCATTGGCCGCCACCAGATAGCCATCACCGCCGTTGTTACCGGCGCCACACAACACCAGCAGGGGCTCGGCGTCGGGCCATTGCCGCACCAGTCGGCGAAACGCCGCATAGGCCGCCCGCTGCATCAGCTCGAAGCCGTCGACGCCCTCCTGTTCGATGACGTAACGGTCAATCTCCCGCACGGCATCGGCGGTAAACAGCGCGTCTGGTAAACTGCTGAATTGGGATGGTGGCATACGCCCTGGCTCCCGCTACAGAATCCGGTTTAAGAAAAATGGCCATATACCTGTAAAGCATAGCAAAACAGTGAAAAAGGTCATAACTTAATCAGATTTAAAGTTCGACACCCAGATTTTCAACAGGTTGCCCGCGCAACATCAGGCCCCATGAGTTCAGCATCTGACCAGCAAGCCCCGACCGAAGACTTCACCGAACTGGTCGACCGCCTTCGAGGCTGGGCCCGCGAGCTCGGCTTCTCCGATCTGGGCATCACTCTGCCCGACACCGGCGAGCACGGTCAGCATCTGCAGGACTGGTTGGCAAAGGGCTATCAGGGCGAAATGGAGTACATGGGGCACCATGGCGACAAACGCTACACGCCCCGCTCCCTGGTACCGGGTACGGCCCGGGTCATTTCGGTGCGGATGGATTACCTGACCGCGCCGGACAGCCCGAAACAAGCGCTTACTAACCGGGAGACTGCCTACGTTACCCGCTATGCCCTGGGCCGGGACTACCACAAGCTGATCCGGAAACGCCTGGCCACGCTGGCCAAGTGGATCGATGAGGCGGTGCGCGGCTACGACTACCGCGCCTTTGTTGACAGCGCGCCGGTGCTGGAACGGGCCCTGGCGCAACGGGCCGGCCTGGGCTGGATCGGCAAGAACAACATGCTGATCCACCCCAAGGCGGGCTCGTTCTTTTTCCTGGGGGAAATCTTCACCAGCGCGCCGCTGCCCGTGGACGCGCCGTTTGAAACCGACCACTGCGGTTCCTGCTCGGCCTGTCTGGAACTGTGCCCGACCGATGCCTTTGTCGGCCCGCACCAACTCGATGCCAGGCGCTGCATCAGCTACCTGACCATCGAACTCAAGGGCAGCATTCCGGAAGAACTGCGACCACTGATGGGCAACCGGGTGTTCGGTTGTGACGACTGCCAACTGGTCTGCCCCTGGCAGAAATTCAGCAAGCCGACCCCGGAGCCGGACTTCCAACCCCGGCACGGACTGGACAACACCAGCCTGGCCGAACTGTTTCTGTGGACCGAGGCGCAGTTTCTAAAGCGCACCGAAGGGTCGGCCATCCGCCGGACCGGGTATGCCGGCTGGCTACGAAACCTGGCGGTGGGGCTCGGTAACGCGCCCTCCACCATCCCGGTGATCGAGGCCCTGAAACAACGCGCTGACCACCCCGACGAAATGGTCCGCGAACACGTGCAATGGGCCCTGCGTCAGCACGGGTTATAGCTTGAAGAAGGTCTCCCGGTAGTGACGCAGTTCGTTGATGGAATCGCGGATGTCGTCCAGAGCCAGGTGACTACCCTGCTTTTTCACCCCGGCCAGAACGTCCGGCCGCCACCGCCGCGCCAGTTCCTTGATGGTGGACACGTCCAGGTTGCGGTAGTGGAAGAACGCCTCGAGCGCCGGCATGTATTTCACCAGAAAACGCCGATCCTGGCCGATGCTGTTGCCACACAGCGGCGATTTACCCGGCTCGACATGGGCCTGCAGGAAGGCCAGGGTCTGCTGCTCCGCCTCGGCTTCGGTGATGGTGCTGTCCTTCACCCGCTGGGTCAGGCCACTGGCACCGTGGGTGTTGGTGCACCATTCGTCCATGGCATCGAGCAGGCTGTCGGGCTGATGCACGGCAATGACCGGGCCCTCGGCCACCAGGTTCAGGTCCGAGTCGGTCACAATGGTGGCCATTTCAATGATCCGCTCCTTTTCCGGATCCAGACCGGTCATCTCCAGATCAATCCAAACTAAGCGATCGCCTTGTGCCATGTTCAATTCCTAACCTTCAGTTGCTGGGTGGTGGGATGGGGTCATTGCCTGTGTATTGTGGCCGATTCACGTATGATGTAACACCTCACTCCAACGAACACTGACAATCGGCACTGAATGGCAAAACGGCGACTGAACAAACAGCAGCAATTCCGGATCCGCAAAATCCAGCAGGAACGGGCCGCGCGCGCGGCCCGCAAGGAAAAAGCCGTTCAGGAACAGGCCGAGGCCGGCGAACTGGGCCCGGAGCAGGAGGGCCTGGTCATTGCCCACTACGGCCAGCAACTGGACGTAGAAGGCCTGGAGGGCGACCACGCCGGCACGGTGGTGCGCTGCTTCGTCCGCGCCAACATCGACAGCCTGGTGACCGGCGACCGGGTCATCTGGCGACCGGGCCGGAACGACAGCGGCGTGATTGTCGCCCGCTGTGACCGGCAAAATCTGCTGCAGCGGCCCGACAACTTCGGCGCCCTGAAACCGGTGGCTGCCAACATCGACCACATCATCCTGGTGCTGGCGGCGGAACCGGAACCCCACGACAACCTGATCGACCGCTACCTGGTGGCGTCGGAAATCACCGACATTCCCGCGGTGATCCTGCTGAATAAAACGGACCTGATCACCGACCGCAACCGCGCCGACATCGACGCCCTGCTCGGCCGGTACGAGGCCCTGGGCTACCAGGTGGTACGCACTTCCGCCGCGGAGTCGGGCGACCGGCCGTCACCGGAGGTGGAAGCCCTGGTGAAGGACCAAACCAGCGTGTTCGTGGGTCAGTCCGGGGTGGGCAAATCGTCCATCATCCAGACCCTGATCCCGGATGAGGCCATCCGGGTCGGTGCAGTGTCCGAGAGTACCGGCAAAGGGGTGCACACCACCACGACCGCCAAGCTGTTCCACCTGCCCATCGGCGGCGACCTGATCGACTCGCCGGGAATCCGGGAGTTCGGCCTCTGGCATATGAATCCGCAGGAAATCGAATACGGCTTTCGCGAAATCCGCGATGAGATCGGTCACTGCAAGTTTCGTAACTGCCGGCACCTGGGCGATCCCGGCTGCGCCATCGACGCGGCGGCGGAGGCTGGCAAGATTAGCCCCGAGCGCCTGAAAAGCTTTCACCGGATTCTGCAGGACATGGCCGAGCAGCAGGCCCGGGGCCTCAAGCTGGACTGACCGCCGTCCGGCTTACCAGTTCAGCTCACCGGGTGCGGGCTCCGGCTTCGGCTCCAGCCATTCGCCACTTTCCAGCTTATCCATGGCCTGCTGGCGGTCTTCCTCGGTGGGCTTGGTGAGATCGATGAGGGGTTCATCGCTGTGTCCAGCGCTGTCCCGAATGCCCTGAGCCGCGCGCTTGTTGAGCACGATGATGGAAATCCGGCGGTTCACCGGCGCCATCGGATCGGCGGTGTCGAACAGCACCGAGTCACTGAGACCGACCACCCGGCCAATTTGCGCCGACTCGACGCCCCCGGCCACCAGGGCCCGACGGGCGGTGTTGGCGCGGTCCGCTGACAGCTCCCAGTTGGTGTACCCGGGCCGCCCCTTGAACGGCGTGGCGTCGGTGTGGCCGGTGATACTGAGTTTGTTGCCCACCGATCCCAGCGTCTTGGCCAGCTCGAACAGGATGTCCTGGGAATAGTACTTCAGCTCGGCCCGGCCGCTGTCGAACATCGGCCGCCCGGACCGGTCGACGATCTGGATCCGCAGCCCCTCGTCGGTGATGTCGATCAGGAGCTGGTCCTTGAATTCCTGCAGGGTCTGGTTTTGCTCGATGCGCTCCTTCAACTCCTGGAACAACTCCTCCATACGCCGCTGTTCCAGGGTTTCCGAGAGTTCATCCACCACCTCGTCCTCAATCTGGATCTGGCTGGACTCGATGTCGGGGCTGGCCTCATTGATCACCGAGGCGCTGCCCTCCAGATCCACCGGATTGGGCGAACCGCCCTCGGTGAAACCGATCGGATCCCGGAAGTAGCCCTCCACCGCCTTGATCTGTTCCGGTGAGGCGGTCGCGGTCAGCCAGAGCACCAGGAAGAACGCCATCATGGCGGTGGCGAAATCGGCAAAAGCAACCTTCCAGGAACCACCGTGATGGCCGCCGGCCACAACCTTCTTGCGCTTGATGATGATCGGCTGTTCGTCCACGCCTCAGCTCCGGGCCAGAATCAGGGATGGATTATTTCGAGCGAACATGGTCGTTCAGTTCCTGGAACTCCGGCCGCTTGTCCGTCGGCAGGGCCTTGCGGCCGAACTCGATGGCCATCTGCGGCGCCTGTCCGGACACCGTGGCCACGATCGACGACTTCACACAGTCGTAGGCCTTCAGTTCGTACTTGGCGGCGTGCTCCATGGCGATGGACAGCGGCCCGACAAAACCGTAGCCCATGAAAATGCCCAGGAAGGTACCCACCAGCGCCGCGGCCACGCTAAGACCGATGCGCTCCGGCCCCTCAGACAGGAAGTTCATGGTTATGACGATGCCCAGCACCGCGGCCACGATCCCCAGGCCCGGCAGGGCATCGGCGATCTTGTTGACCGCATGGGACGGCTCCTCCAGCTCGTGCTGGCGGCTTTCGATCTCGCTTTCCATCATGCCCTCCAGCTCATGGGTCGCCATGTTGCCGGAGCTGATGATGCGCAGGTAGTCGGTGATGAAGGCCAACAGCGCCTTGGACTTCATGATCGCCGGGTAGCGGGTAAAGATCTGGCTGGATTCGGGATTATCGACATCCTCCTCGATGGCCATCACGCCCTGCTTGCGGGATTTGTCGAAAATCTCGTACAGCAGGCTGAGCAGGTCCATATAGTAGGATTTATTGAAGGGGTGGCCGGTGAGCTGGCGCAGGATGCCCTGGAACACCTCTTTCACCGTGTGCATCGGGTTGGCGATGATGAACGACCCCAGCGCCGCCCCGAAGATGATCAGAATCTCCGTGGGCTGCCAGAGCACCGCCAGATTACCACCGTGGAGGACATACCCGCCGAGCACGCTCGCGAGAACAACCACTGCTCCAATAATCAGTAACATGGGTAGATTGCACGCCTTGGTTTTTGGTTATCGGCGGACGCGGTTACCGCCCACCCTTTTTTCGAGCCCCGATCATAGCAAGGCTCTGCGGTGACCGCTAAGCCGTGAAACAATTTCTATACAGGGCCAAGACTTTGGTAAACTTCGCCGCTTTGAGCGCAAAGGGTTACGTTGTAATGTTTAACAAGCTGTTTGTTTTGAGTCAGTACGTTACACCACAGCTGGCAGTGTCCCGGCTGGCCGGCCGCATGGCGGACAACGACCGCTCCCCGGCGCTCAAGAATCGCGTAATTCAATGGTTTATCGGCCGCTATGGCGTGGACATGAGCGAAGCGGCCGAATCTGACCCCACCGCCTACCCGAGCTTCAACGCCTTCTTTACCCGGGCCCTGAAACCGGGCATCCGCCCGATCGCCGAGGGCGACAAGACCCTGGTCAGCCCGGTGGACGGTGCCATCAGCCAGATCGGCCAGGTCTCCGACGACCGGGTGTTCCAGGCCAAGGGCCAATCCTTCAGCCTGACCGAACTGCTCGGTGGCGACGGGCAGCGCGCCGAGGCGTTTGAGGAAGGCGAATTCTCCACCATCTACCTGTCCCCGAAGGATTACCACCGAATTCATATGCCGATGGCAGGCACCCTGCGGGAGATGGTGTACATTCCCGGCAAGCTGTTTTCGGTCAACCCGGTCACCGCCGAGAACGTGCCCAACCTGTTCGCCCGTAACGAACGGGTCGCCTGCATCTTTGATACCGAGGCGGGCCCCATGGCGCTGGTGTTGGTCGGCGCCATGATCGTCGGCAGCGTCGAGACCGTTTGGTCCGGCGTGGTCGCCCCCGGCAATGGCCTGGTGACGACCACCCGGTACGAGGGCGATCAGGCCCGCAGCTTCGCCAAGGGTGAGGAAATGGGTCGGTTCCGCCTGGGCTCGACCGTGGTCATGGTCATGCCCAAGGGCGCGGTGAGCTGGAATGATGATCAGGTCGCGGGCAAGACCCTGCGCATGGGCGAGGCCTTCGGCACCCTGTCCTGACCAGAACCTGAAACCAACCGGTCCTCGAATCGCGGCCTGCCCCGGATCAGGCCTGCTCGAACGGAAAGGCCAGCACCTCGCTGATGGAGCTTGCGCCAAGCTTGAGCATCAGCAGCCGGTCCAACCCCAGGGCCACCCCAGCGCAATCGGGCAACCCGGCCGCCATGGCCGCCAGGAACGCCTCATCCACCGCCATCACCGGCTTACCGGCCTGCTCTCGCTGCCGGTTGTCCGCCTCGAACCGGCGCCGCTGCTCGTCGGCATCGGCCAGCTCCCAATAGCCGTTGCACAACTCCAGGCCATCGATATACAGCTCGAACCGGTGTGCGACGTCGTGTCCGTCGCACTGTGACACCCGGGCCAGGGCCGCCTGGGACGCCGGGTAGCCGGTGATGAATTCCGGCACCTCGCGGCCCAGATGGGGCTCAACCGCAAAGCTCATCAACAGATCCAGGCAGCCATCGCGTTCCAGATCGGTCAACTGCTCCGGCTCGAGCCACTGCGTGCAACGCTGGCGCAACTCCGCGTCGGCAATGGTGAAGGGATCAACACCGGCCCACCGCTGCATCGCCTCCCGGTAATTGAGCGTGCGTGGACGCGCGCACCCGAGCCAGCCACACACCAGGTCGGACACCTCCGCCATCAGCTCGATGTCGTCGAAGCCGGTCCGGTACCACTCCAGCATGGAGAATTCCGGGTTGTGCCTGGGGCCGCGTTCGCCGTTCCGAAACACCTTGGAGACCTGGAAGATCGAGCCGCTGCCGGCCGCCAGCAGGCGCTTCATGTGGTACTCCGGCGACGTCTGCAGCCAGCCCCCGTGCAGCCCTGACGCCGACACGTCGGCGTGCACCCCGTCCAGGTTCCGGTCGGTGACCCCGTGCCGGGCCAGCACCGGGGTTTCCACCTCCAGGACCTGGCGCTCAGAAAAAAAGCCGCGCACAAACGCCAATTGTTGTGCACGGCCTTTCAGGGCAGCCTGCGCGGCAGCAGGCTGCCAGACAGGTTGATCAGTCATGGTCGATCAGCTGCTTTTGACGCGGCTGACGTACTCACCGGAACGGGTATCTACCTTGAGCACCTCACCGATGGTGATGAACAGGGGCACGTTCACCACGGCGCCGGTGGACAGGGTCGCGGGCTTGGAACCACCCTGGGCGGTGTCACCCTTCATGCCGGGGTCGGTGTCCACCACTTCCAGTTCCACGAAGTTCGGCGGCGTGACGATCAGCGGCGCGCCGTTGTACAGGGTCACGGTATAGACGTCCTGTTCTTTCAGCCACTTGACGGTATCGCCAACGGCCTTGGCATCCGCCGGGAACTGCTCGAAGGAACCATCGGTCAGCATGAAGTGCCAGAACTCACCATCGGTGTACAGGTACTCCATGTCCTGGTCGATGACGTCGGCGGATTCAAGGCTTTCACCGGACTTGAAGGTACGCTCCCAGACCCGGTTGGTCATGAGATTCCGCAGTTTTACCCGGTTGAAGGCCTGGCCTTTGCCGGGTTTGACGAATTCGTTGTCGAGCATGATGCACGGGTCGCCATCCAGCAAAACCTTAAGACCGCTGCGGAATTCGTTGGTAGAATATGAAGCCATGAAATGTTCACCTGACAAAATGCAGTTAAAAATTCGAGGTTCGCTATGATACAGCGAACTCCCACCGGTATAGAAGCCCACCTTGCGGAAGACGGACGCAGCTGGCAACAGCACCTGTCGGAGTCCATCACTTCCCCGGAAATACTGCTGCAGCGACTGGGTCTTGCTCCGGAGGAGTGGCTTTCCGGCGCCCAAGCCGGGCACCAGCTGTTTCCGATCCGGGTGCCGGAGCCGTTCCTGGCCCGGATGCGCCACGGCGACCCGAACGACCCCCTGCTCAGGCAGGTGCTGCCGCGGCAGGAAGAGAGTGTCCGGATGCCCGGCTATGTCCGCGACCCGCTGGCCGAGGACCGCGCAGTGCAGACCACCGGTCTGATCCGCAAGTACCGGAGCCGGGCCCTGCTGATGGTGACCGGCCAGTGCGCCGTCAACTGCCGCTACTGCTTCCGCCGGCATTTCCCCTACGACGAACAGCGCCTGGGCGCCAGCGACCGGCGCCAGGTCATCGATACCCTGTCGGCCAGCCCGGAAATCAACGAGGTTATCCTGAGCGGTGGCGACCCCCTGGCCGTCAACGACCGGCTGCTGGCGCAGTGGGCCGCCGACCTCAGCGCCATTCCCCACATCCGGCGCTTGCGGCTGCACACCCGCCTGCCGGTGGTGATACCGCAACGGGTGTGCGACGCCCTGTTAAAGTGGCTGTCCCAGACCCGGATTCCGGTGGTCATGGTACTGCACATCAACCACCCGGCCGAGATCGACCCGGCCACCCGAAACGCCCTGGGTTACCTGCGGGCCGCCGGGGTTACCCTGCTGAATCAAAGCGTTATTCTGCGCGGCGTGAACGACAACGTGGCGGTTCTGGAATCCCTGAGCGAAACGCTGTTTGAGGCCGGTGTAATGCCGTATTATCTGCATGCGTTCGACCCGGTCGAGGGGGCCCACCATTACGACGTGGCGGACGAGGAGGCCCGAACCCTGGTGCAAGGGCTGCTGGCACGCCTGCCCGGGTTCCTGATACCCAGGCTGGTCCGGGAGGAACCGGGTCGGGACGGCAAGACTCCGATTAACCTGTTCCCGTGACCGAGGTCTCGGAATCCGGCTCTGATGGGCGTGTCAAAGATTGTTAACTGGCGAATTGTTCGCTTTTTGTTAGGCACTTGCTATTTTAAAGTGCAATGGCGTTGGAAATAACAACATGTATTTACGGCGATTTCCCTGGCCGACGGACAGATTCCGGAGCGTCTGCCCGGTGCTGCCAGGCAAGCCCTGAATACCAACGGTTACCCTGATATAGCGGCGCGTACTCATGGAAGGCAATGTCCTGAAACCCGATCTTCGAGTCCCTGAACAGAAGACAGCCAGCCTGTCGTTCTGCGATACCACGCCCAAGGCTTTCCGGAGCTGGATTGGCGAACTGCCCATGGCCAACATCGGCGAAGTGTCGCGCCAGCTCTATCACGCCATCATCGAATTGAACCAGCTGTTCTTGCCACCCCAGCAACGTCTGCAGTTCCTGGAGCTGATCCGCGAGAAGATCCAGTTTGTCTGTCACGAGTTGTCACGCCACTACCTGGGGATGGCGGTTGCCCTGCCGGAAAAGCAACGCAAGATTGCCAATCTGTCCCAGGCGCTGGAACTGCATCTGGCCTCCGGGTACAAGCTGTGCGTTCTGGAATTCCTCGATAACGGAGGCGTGGACCGCAACCGCAAGCAGATCGCCATTGCCGCCCATCGGGCCCTGTCCGAGCTGGCGGCGACCATCGTGCGCTCGCACCAGCTGTACTGCCCGAGCCCGGCCCGCAGCTGGCTGGAGTGCCATCGCCTGTTCCGCTTCGCCTACCGCAACAAACTGGTCGATATCGATGTGGAAGACGGCAGCTTGCAGCATCGTCGCTCCAGCACCGTCGGCGATGCCTACAAACGCATTTTGCTGCTGGGCTGCGCCCGCCCGAACCAGCTGCGCCAGGCGGAACTGCTGCAGGTCTATGAACTGTTCGAAGCCTGGAGTCAGCATTCCCACTGCGAGCCCGACATCCGCGATGACAGCCTGTTCGTGATCAACATGGAAGGCGACAGCCCGCCCATCTACCGCAGCCTGCTCGACTACCACCCGGGCGAGGACAGTTTCGATTTCGACACCCGCGACCTGTCCGCCATGGTGATGGAGACCCTGCAGGCCCGACGCAACCAGGACAAGAGCGACAACGCCCTGCATGTGCCGGCCAAAGTCAGCGACACCCTGCTCACCCATCTGAGCCAGGCCCTGGGCATTCTGGCCAAGCGCAACTTTAACCGTATCGCCAGCCAAGGCACCCTGGAGGTCTGCGTTGGTCTCACCGCGGCCCACTATTTTATTGCCGGCGAGAAAACCTTCACCGAATTTGTCCACGGCAACGACCATGGCATCCAGAGTGAGGAAAACCTGTTTGTGCGGTCGGCCCGGCAAAAACAGGATGCCTGGGCCGGCGCCCATGACGCCGCGCCCCGGGACGACGCCCTGGCCTCCGCCGACACCCCGATCAATTTCCGCGGCAGCCGCGGCACGGCGTCTACGCAGACCGCCGACAAGAATCGGCCGAAATCCCACCATGCCTTGCTGATCAACACCAGTCCCGGTGGCTACTGCGTCGCCTGGGAAAGCAATGTGCCGGCCTCGCTGCATGCCGGCGAGGTCCTGGGCGTGCGCGAGCAACGCTCGCACCCCTGGAGTGTCGCGGTGGTGCGCTGGATCCGTCAGGTCAAACACCAGGGCACCCAGATTGGCATCGAATTGCTGGCCCCCAGTGCCTCGCCCTGCGGTGTGCGCCTGATCCAGAAGGTCGGTAACAGCAGCGAATACCTTCGGGGCCTGCTGCTGCCGGAGATCAGCGTGGTCAATCAGTCCGCCACCCTGATCACCCCGCGGCTTCCGTTCCAGTCCGGCAGCCGGATCTCGCTGCTGCACGACGGCCGGGAAGACCAGGGCCAGCTGTCGAAAAAGGTCTCGGCCACCGGCAGCATCAGCCAGTTCGAGTTGAAACTGCACAGCGCCGCGCTCCAGCAGAGCAGCCGAGCCGACCAGTCCTCCGGCACCAGCGAGGACGAATTCGATTCCCTGTGGCCGTCGCTGTAACCACGGCCGGAGCAGGGAGCGGGGCGAGGGTTGTTATTGGGGGGTATCCCCTGCATCATTCAGCTTGGATGCCCGACCGGCCCAGCCAAACCAGCTTTACGAGACGCCCGACGAATGCAGAAAAAGAACGCGACCGTACACCTGTTGATCCTTGATCCCGACCAGAACGACGCCGAGTCCCTGGTCAGCCTGCTCAGGAATTCCGGCAAAGCCACCCGCGCCCACCGCATCACCTCCGAGGAAGACCTCGAGGAAGCCCTGAAAGCCAATAACTGGGACCTGCTGCTGGCCCGGGACTTGGACCAGGAGTTCAACGCCAACGACGCCCTGGCGATGATTCGACGCCTGGACAAGGACATCCCTTTCATCCTGCTGACCGAAGACGACAACCGCGAGCGCACTGTGGCGGTCATGAAGGCCGGCGCCCAGGACACCGTGCCCTTTGCCCACACCGACCAGCTGGTACTGACGGTCAATCGCGAACTGTCGGCGCTGGACGACCGCCGTCGCCGTCGGGTCCTCGAATCCCACCTGCGGGAAGCCGAGCAACGCTGCCAGTTGCTGCTGGAAAGCTCGAAGGACGCCATCGCCTACATCAACGATGGCATGCACATCTACGCCAACCAGTCGTACATGGAGTTCCTCGGCTACGACGACATCGACGACCTGATCTGCATCCCGGTCCTCGACACCCTGACCCCGGATAGCCAGGACAAGTACAAGGAGTTCATGAAGGCCTTTGCCGAACAGGGCGAGGACGGCATGACCATGAACTGCACGGCCCGTCGCAGTGACGACCACGAGCTGAACGTGACCATGACGGTGTCGGCGGCCACCTACGACGGCGAGGCCTGCACCCAGATCGTGCTGCAGCCGGAACACAGCGACGCGGAACTGGAAGAGAAGCTGCGCCAGATCAGCAGCCAGGACCTGATGACCGGCCTGTTCAACCGGCAGTACCTGATGGAAGCCCTGGCCGAGAACATCGCCAAGGCCGGCAAGCACAACGAATCCGGCGCCCTGGCCTACATCGCGCTCGACAACTTCATGAACCTGAAAACCCAGGTGGGCATTGCCGGTGCCGACCTGCTGCTGGGGGATTTTGCCAACCTGCTGAAAGAGCAAGTGGACGACACCCTGACCGTGGCCCGCCTCAGCGACGACGCTTTCTGCCTGATGTGCCAGCCCTGCGACGAGAAAGTCATGGCCGAGCACAGCGAGCGCATCCGCAAGGCGATCGAGGACCACCTCTTCGACAACAACGGTCGCACCCTGCAGTTCACCGTCAGCATCGGCATCGCCGCCATCACCGAGAACTCGCCCAAGGCCGAGGAGCTGCTGGCCCGAGCCCACACCGCCTCGTCCGATGTCCGCAAGCTGGAAGGCCACGAGCGGGGCAACGGGGTGCTGGTGTACAACCCGGCCGAGTACGAGTCCCTGGACGAAAACAACTCGGTGGAAGCCATCCTCAAGGCCCTGGACGACAACCGCTTCAAGCTGTTGTTCCAGCCCATCATCAACCTGCGTGGTGAAGGCGAGGAACACTACGAAGCCTTTGTCCGCATGCTCGACAAGGACGAGGAGGAAGTCTCGCCCTACGACTTCCTGCCGCCCATGGGGCCGGCCGACACCGCCATCAAGATTGACCGCTGGGTGATCCTGCAGACCATCAAACAACTGGCCAGCCACCGGTCACGGGGGCACGACACCCGGCTGTTCCTGAACGTGACGGCAGAAACCCTGCAGGACAAGACCTTCACCTCCTGGCTCAGCGTGGCGCTCAAGGCCGCCCGCCTGCCCGGCGACTCCCTGATCTTCCAGCTCCGCGAGGGCGACGCCAACAACTACATGAAGCAGGCCAAGGAATTCGCCAAGGCCGTGCACGAGCTGCACTGCAAGGTCTCCATCGCCCAGTTCGGCTGTGCGCTCAACCCCTTCAACACCCTGAAGCACATCGACACCGACTACGTGAAGGTCGACGGCTCGTTCACCGAGGAGATCCAGAAGAACGAGGAAGCCAGGGAACAGGTCAAGGAGATGGTGAAAACCCTGCAGACCAGCGGCAAGCTCACCATCATTCCGCTGGTGGAGAACGCCAGTGTGCTGGCCACGCTGTGGCAGGCCGGGGTCAATTACATCCAGGGCTACTACCTGCAGGCCCCGGTCCCGGAGATGAACTACGACTTCGGCGACCAGTAATCGCCACCCCGGCAACAAAAAAAGACCGGCCTCGCGAGGCCGGTCTTTTTTTACGCGCTCAGGACGATTCGCCCGGTCAGCGCCCGGCCTGCTCCAGGCCCTGGTTGGTCTCGCTCTCCCGGAATCCGATCAGGTAGAGGATGGCATCCAGGCCCAGGGTCGAGATCGAGTGCCGGGCGGATTCCTTGACCAGCGGCTTGGCCCGGAAGGCCACGCCCAGGCCGGCCTGACTGAGCATCGGCAGGTCGTTGGCGCCATCGCCCACGGCGATGACCTGCTCCCGGGAGATGTGCTCCTTCTCCGCAATTTCCTGCAGCAGTTCGGCCTTGCGCTTGCCATCGACGATCTGGCCAGACACCTCGCCGGTGACCTTGCCGTTCTCGATCGCCAGCTCATTGGCGTAGACGTAGTCGATACCCAGCTTGCTCTGCAGGTGCCGGGCAAAGTAGGTGAAGCCACCCGAGAGGATCGCGGTCCGGTAGCCCAGGGCCTTCAGGCTGCGGATCAGGTGCTCGGCGCCCTCGGTCATGCGCAGGCGAGCGGCAATCTGCTCCAGCACCGACTCGTCCAGCCCTTTCAGCAGCGCCAGGCGTTCGGCAAAACTCTGGCTGAAATCCAGCTCCCCGCGCATGGCTCGCTCGGTGATCTCCGCCACCTGCTCACCGACACCGGCTTCCAGTGCCAGCTCGTCGATGACCTCTGCCTCGATCAGCGTCGAGTCCATGTCAAACACCACCAGACGGCGATTGCGACGGAAAATTGAGTCCTCCTGGAAGGCAATGTCGACGTTCATTTCGCCGGCGATGTGCAGGAAATCCGAACGCAGGGTTTCCAGGTCGGAGGGCGTGCCTCGCACCGAGAACTCGACGCAGGCAATGCGGTTTTCCGCCGGGTTCAGGGATGGCCGGGCCGATAGCCGGGAGATGTTGTCGATGTTCAGGCCGTGGCGGGCAGTAATCGCCGACACCCGGGCAATCTGTTCGGCCTTGATGTCCCGGGACAGCAGGGTCACGATGTAGCAGGCCCGGTTCCGGGCCTCGGCCCAGTCCTCGTACTCCTCGACGGTAATCGGCGCGAAGCGCACCTGCAGGTCCAGGGCGTGCAGCCGGAACAGCAGGTCCCGGATCACTGGGGAAGACTTGGATTCGTCCGGGATCTCCACCAGGATGCCCCAGGTCAGGTGATCGTGGATCACCGCCTGGCCGATATCCAGAATGCGGACGTCGTACTGCCCCATGATGCCGGTGATCTCCGACGTGAGGCCCGGCTTGTCCCGACCGGATACGTTAATCAGTACCAGTTCACTCACTCTCGGCGCTCTCCTCTTCCGTCGCCCGGGGCGCCGAGGGAATCACCTCAATCGCATCCACCCGCTGTAGTCCCCGGGGCAGCTTGTGGCCCCGACGGCCGCGCTCTCCCAGATAATGTTCCAGATCACTGAATTGCAGTCCCATCTTGCGCTTGCCGGCACGGATTTCCAGCTGGTCGTCCTCGGCAAAGACCGCCACGGCCACCACATACTCCTCCCGGTTCTGGACCCGGGCCGAGGGAATGCTGATGATCTTGTTGCCCTTGCCCTTGGCCAGCTCCGGCAGTTCGCTCAGGGGGAAGACCAGCATCCGGCCCTCGTTCGAAATTGCCCCCAGGTACAGGGTCTTGTCAGTCGCCGGCACGGGCACCGGCGGCATGATGCGGGCGCCCTTGGGCACACTGACCACGGCCTTGCCGTTGCGATTCTTGCTGATCATGTCATTGAGCGAGGTGACAAAGCCGTAGCCACCGTCGGTCACCAGCAGCGTCTTGAGCGCCGGATCCCCCATCAGCAGGCCCGAGAAACTGGCCCCGGACGGCGGATTGATGCGCCCGGTCAGGGGCTCGCCCTGGCCCCGGGCCGATGGCAGGCTGTGGGCCATCAGCGAATAGGCGCGACCGGTGGAGTCCAGGAAGATGGCCTGCTGGTTGTTGCGGCCCCGGGCGGCCAGGGCGAAGCGGTCGCCGGCCTTGTAACTCAGGCCTTCGGGTTCGATGTCGTGGCCCTTGGCGGCCCGCACCCAGCCCTTTTCCGACAGCACCACGGTGACCGGGTCGTTGGACACCAGGTCCAGCTCGCTGAAGGCGCGGGCTTCCTCGCGCTCGACGATGGGTGAGCGACGGTCGTCGCCAAAGGTCTCGGCGTCGGCCTGCAGCTCGGCCTTGATCAGTTCCCGCAGCCGGTCTTCGGAGCCCAGGATCGCCTGGAGCTCGTCGCGCTCGGCGGACAGCTCGTCCTGCTCGCCGCGAATCTTCATTTCCTCGAGCTTGGCCAGGTGGCGCAGTTTCAGCTCGAGGATGGCTTCCGCCTGCTCCGCGGACAGGCCAAAACGGGCCATGAGCTCGGCCTTGGGCTTGTCTTCGGTGCGGATGATTTCAATGACTTCGTCGATGTTGAGGTAGGCGATCAACAGGCCTTCGAGCAGGTGCAGCCGCGCCAGTACCTTGTCCAGCCGGTGCTGCAGCCGGCGGGTCACGGTCACCCGGCGGAACGCCAGCCATTCGGTCAGGACTTCCTGCAGCCCCTTCACCCCCGGCCGGCCATCGTTACCGATGACGTTGATGTTCACCCGGTAGGTTTTCTCCAGATCGGTGCTGGCAAACAGGTGCGCCATCAGGCCGTCCAGGTCAACCCGGTTGGACCGCGGCACGATGACCAGGCGGGTCGGATTCTCATGATCCGACTCGTCGCGCAGGTCGGCCACCATGGGCAGTTTCTTGGTCTGCATCTGCTGGGCAATCTGCTCCAGCACCCGGGCGCCGGAGACCTGGTGTGGCAGGTCGGTCACCACAATTTCGCCGTTTTCGCGGATCCAGCGTGCGCGCATGCGCAGGGAGCCCCGGCCGGTTTCGTACATCTGCCGGATGTCTTTGCGTGGCGTCACGATTTCGGCGTGGGTCGGGAAATCCGGGCCCTTGATGTGTTCACACAGGTCGTCGACGGTGGCGTCCGGGCTGTCCAGCAGCCGGATACAGGCCGCCGTCACCTCGCGCACATTGTGCGGCGGGATGTCCGTGGCCATGCCCACGGCAATACCGGTGGTGCCGTTCAGCAGCACATGGGGCAGGCGCGCGGGCAGCACCGAGGGCTCGTCCATGGTGCCATCGAAATTGGGCACCCAATCCACGGTGCCCTGCCCCAGCTCGCTCAACAGCACTTCGGCAAAAGGCGCCAGTCGGGATTCGGTGTAACGCATGGCGGCGAAGGACTTGGGATCGTCCGGCGAGCCCCAGTTACCCTGGCCATCCACCAGCGGGTAGCGGTAGGAAAACGGCTGCGCCATCAGCACCATGGCTTCGTAACAGGCACTGTCACCGTGGGGGTGGAACTTACCCAGCACGTCACCCACGGTTCGGGCGGATTTCTTGTACTTGGACGTGGATTTCAACCCCAGTTCGGACATGGCGTACACGATCCGCCGCTGAACCGGTTTCAGGCCATCGCCCACATTGGGCAGGGCCCGGTCCAGGATGACGTACATGGAATAATCGAGATAGGCCTTTTCCGTGTAATCCCGGAGTGAAACCCGCTCAAAGCCCTCATCCGTTGTCTGAAACTCTGGCATGGATGCCTCTTTTGCCTGTGTTACCTGAAGTGAATGACGCCGATGATGCTACCCCGAAAGCCCGCGCGAATCACGGACCCCGGTGCGAGGCCACATTATATGGACGCCGGCTCGGATACACCAATTTCCAATAGCGGAATTCCCGCATGGAGACTCTGTAATGCGGGGCTTATCCTCGCCAACATTGAGCAGAAGACCGTTTCACTTTCCACACAAGCGGGACTTTATGAAACCCAACCTGAAAGCCTGCGGGCAAGCCATGGTGACCGCCATGGTGAATGCGGTACTGGCAGTCGCCCTGATGCTCCTGGTGGAGTTTGCAATCAGTGGCACCTTCCAGATTCCCGAGCCCTACCTCTGGGCGGGTATCCTCATCTGGCTGGTGATTTTTGCCGGGCAGTTCTGGCGGCAGCGCCACCTGTGCAAGTCCTGTGAGCCGTCCAACGACTCATCCAAGGAAGCCGCGCACCGAACCTCCTGAGGCGGCGGATTCGCCGCTCAATCCCCTCCGCACAACACTCTGAACTGCAGCGCAAGCGCGCCCGATCCGTACCATTGGGGCAAAAAAAGGGTTCCGACAGAGCGTCGGAACCCGGCAGGTGCTTTGGCGGGGACGCGCTTACTGGCGCACACCCTCCACCGAAATGATGATGTCGACGGTTTCGGAGGCAGGCCCCAGATCCATCGGAATGCCGAAGTCCTTCAGACGCAGCTCTGTCTCGGCCTCGAAGCCCATGCGGTAACCGCCCCAGGGATCCTCACCGTGACCGACCATCTCGGCGTCCAAGGTCACTTCCTTGGTCACGCCCCGCAGGGTCAGATCGCCAATGATGTCGGCCTCGCCGTCTTCATCGACCACCACGCGCTTGCTCTTGAAGCTGGCCTCGGGGTACTCGTCAACGAACAGAAAGTCTTCGCTGCGCAGGTGCTTGTCACGCTCGGCGTGGTTGGAGTCGACGCTGGAGGTGTCGATGGTGACGCTGACGGTGCTGTTTTCCGGGTTCGCCTCGTCGTACACGAACTGGCCGTCAAAATCGTTGAACCGACCGTAGAGCCAGCTGTAACCCAGGTGGGAAATCTTGAAGGTCACAAACTGGTGGGCACCCTTCTTGTCGAACGCGTAGGTGCCACTGTGGCCATCCGCCTGGGCAGCGCCAACCAGTGCCATGGACACTGCAGAGGCAAGCAATACTTTCTTCATCGTTATCTCCCTTTTTCGAATCAAGCCCGGATCGGGCACGGATAAATTCGGTCGACTCCGGCTGGCTACATGCCAAGCATACGCCGGAGGGTGCGGTCACGATCAATGACGTGGTGTTTGAGTGCGCCCGCCGCATGCACGGCCGCCAGCGCGACGATCGCCCAGGTTGACCAGTAGTGCACGGTGCCGGCGGTGTCTTCCAGGCCTTTGACCTGGCCGGTGACGGACGGCACGTCAAACCAGCCGAACACGCTGATGGACGAGCCGTCTGCGGTGGAAATCAGGTAACCGCTGATCATGGCCACGAACAGCAGCAGGTACAACAGGTTGTGGGCCAGGTGGGCGCTGATCACTTCCCAGCGTCGGTGTCCGGGCAGCGGCGCCGGATTCTGATTGACGGCCCGCCACAGGACCCGCAGCAGCATGACGCCAAACAGCAACAGGCCAATGCTGCGATGAATGTCGGGCGCCCGCTTGTACCAGTCGTCGTAGTAGGTCAGGTCCACCATCCAGTAACCCAGGGCAAACAACCCGATGACAGTGACCGCCACCAACCAGTGGATCAGGATGGCAATCAGACCATAACGCTCGGGGGAGTTCTGCAACTGCATGATGTGGATGGACCTCTATCCCTGTCTCTGGAAACTTGGCTTAGTTTAGGAAGGCTTCGGGTTGAAACAAATCGAAAAGATTTGCTGGCCACCATCAGAAATTCTGACGAACCCACCGGCCCTATTGCTTTAGTCGCATACGGCTTTTACGGATTGTTCAAAATTATAGCAACGATAGACTTGTCCCATACTCAGACGCCCTTCTTGGGCCCCATTGATCGAAAGGACACAGACATGGAACTCGAATTCGACGAAACCGTTGTTGTTCCCAGCAATAACTGATTGCCTGGCGGTCCGCAGGGCCGTCCGGCCCTCGTGCCTGCCCTCTTAGTCCGAAAACTGCCTGAACGGTTTCCACTTTCAACATGAAAGTGTGGTAATGCCCCGTCTTTTTTGGCAATCTCAGCACTGGTATCGGTAGTGCTGCCTCCCCGGCTTGTCGCAACTGACTGATTCGTCATAGTTTAGCCGTCCAACCTGAGGCGATTGACGATTTCGTTTAACCGTTCAGACTGACTTATGTCGCGAAGCCTCCCCGACAAGCTGGCCGTCCCGGAACTGGATCTTCTGTCCCCTTTGCTGAACCAGGACGGCGACAGTTGGACCGCCCACTTCCAGGGCCTGACCCTGCGCACGGCGCTGCAGCCGATCTACAGCATTTCCCACAAACGGATCGTCGGCTACGAAGCCCTGATCCGCGCCTTCGACCCGGACAACTCAGCGGTCTTGCCGCTGCACCTGTTTCAGCTCCCGTCGTCGGACGCCGAGAACCTCCTGCTCGACCGGCTGTGCCGGTACCTCCACATCCGCAACTACAGCGATGTCCAGGATCAGTTGAACTGGCTGTTCCTGAATGTGTCACCCCAGGCAGTGACCAGTGGCAGTCGGGCAGACTCCTTCTTCGGCCAGCTACTGAAAAAAACCGGCCTGCCGCCACACCGGATTGTCATGGAGATCGTTGAGCAGCCGACGGACGATGCCGAGAAGCTCCGGGAAACGGTGGCCTATTACAAGCGTCTGGGCTGCTTGACCGCCATCGACGACTTCGGAGCCGGCCATTCCAATTTCGAACGGATCTGGAACCTGTCCCCGGACATCGTCAAGCTGGATCGCACCCTGCTGACCCGGGCCACGGAAGACCACAAGGCCCGGCAGATCCTGAACGGGATAGTGTCACTGCTGCATCAGTCCGGCTGCCTGGTGCTGCTGGAAGGCGTGGAGACCCGGGAACAGGCGCTGATCGCCATTGATGGGGGGGTGGATTTTGTCCAGGGCTATTATTTCCAGACCCCAAGCACCGATCTTGAGGGCCTGATTCACGCGCCCGCCAATTTCGAGGACCTGCTGCAGGAGTACAAGTCCCGCAACCAGGTCACCTTCGATCCGACCCGACAGTTGATCGATTTTTTCAGCCCCTACTTCCGGGCAGCCATCGACAAGCTCGGCCACGGCGCCAACATGCACCAGGCGTGTCTGGAGCTGGCCAACCATGGGGCGGTCTCCCGCTGCTACCTGGTCGACGACCAGGGCGTGCAGATCGCCGACACCCTGGTGTCGGACACCGGTGCCCGCCACTCCGACCCCCGTTTCAAACCCCTGGAAAGTACCAGCAGCGCCGACTGGTTTCGCCAGCAGTACCTGCGTCAGGCCCTGGCCCAGCCGGAAAACCTTCACGTCACCAGTCCCTACCTCTGCGTCACCGGCGCCTACATGTGCGTGACCCTGTCACAGGGCTATTACCACGAGGGAGAATTGCGGGTGCTGTGTTGCGATATCCTCGCCAACCCGACCTGAGACTTCTTACAGACCCGGATTGATACCGTACACCAGTGCGATCACCGCCACGGTCAGGGCACCAATGAACAGATTCATCGGCAAGCCCACCCGCACGAAATCGGCGAACCGGTAACCCCCGGGGCCAAACACCATCATGTTGGTCTGATACCCCAGGGGGGTCGCGAAGCTGGCCGAGGCGGCCATCATCACGGCGATCACGAAGGGTTCGGCGGCAACGCCCATGCTGGAGGTCATCGACAGCACCACCGGAATCACCAGCACCGCCGCCGCGTTGTTGGTGATCACCTCGGTCAGCACCGACACGGTGATGTACACCAGCAGGATCGCCAGCAGGACGTGGCCCTGACTGAGGCCGAGAATGCCCTCCGCCACGTAGCGGGCCGCCCCGGTTTCCTGGAGCGCGGCCCCCAGGGCAAAGGACGCGGCAATGGTCAGGATGACCGGCACATCCACCGACTTCTGGGCCTGCCCGACCGAGCAGCAGCCGCTGATGATCATCAGCGAGGCCCCCAGCAAGGCGGCGTTGAGCATGCTCAGCACCCCGCACGCGGCCAACCCGACCAGCACCAGCAGGATGCCCCAGGATAACCAGGCCCGGTCGTGGCGGGGCCTTTCGGTTTCCAGATCGTTGATCAGCAGAAAGTCCTTGTTGTAGCGCTGACGGCTGACAAAGGCCGGACGCGCCTCCAGCAGCAGGACATCACCGGGCTTGAGCCGGATGTTACCCAGATTGCCGGACACCCGTTCACCACCGCGGGCCACCGCCAGCACCACCGCGCCATAGCGGTCCCGGAACCGGGCGTCCCGGATGGTCAGTCCCAGCACATCGGACTGGGGCGAGAGCGCGGCCTCCACCAGCCGACGTTCGGCCCGGTCCTTGGCCAGACTGGGTTCGTCCTCGTGGACCGAGGGCACGATGCCGTTGATGCGCAGCAGATCGGAAATGGCCTGGGTATCGCCGGCAAACACCAGACGGTCGCCACCCCGCAGGCGTTCCTCGGACGGCACCGCGGTCACCACGCTACCATCGCGCTCGATCTCAACCAGGTACAGTCGCTCCAGCTCCCGCAGGCCGGCCTCACCCACGGTCTTGCCGACCAAGGGGCCGTCGAAGGACACCGCCACTTCCAGGGTAAATTCACGCATGGAGCCAAACTTCTGCTGGTCCTTGCGATCCGGCAGCATGCGCGGCATCACCAGCAGCATGACGGCGACGCCGATCATGGCCACGGGCAGCCCCACCGATGTGATGGAGAAAATGGAGAAGCCATCCGTACCGGTCAGTTGCTGGTACTGGCCATTGACCACCAGATTGGTGCTGGTGCCGATGAGCGTCAGGGTGCCGCCGAGGATGGCGGAATAGCTCAGGGGAATCATCAGCTTGGAGGGGGAGATGCCGATTTTCCGGGACCAGGCGTGCACCGCCGGTATCATGGTGGCAACCACCGGGGTGTTGTTCAGGAACCCGCTCAGCAGGGACACCGGCAGGGCGATCCGGGCCTGGGCGCTGCGCACGGTTTTGGGCGAACGCAACAGATGGTGGACCAGCAGGTCGACGCCACCGGAATGGTGGATGCCCGCCGCCACCACGAACATGGCGACCACGGTGATCAGCCCACTGTTACTGAAGCCGGAGAGGGCCTGATCCGCCGAGATGATGCCACTGGCGCTGAGCACGACCAGCACCCCCATCATCACCATGTGGGGGGCAAATCGTCCAACACTCATGAGAATCAGCGAGGTGCCCGCGAGGCCCAGCGCAAACCAGCCTTGCCAGTCCATTTACGGTTCTTCCCCAGAACAAAACTGGCAGGATAACGACTTTGCAGAAGGCTTAGAAAGAATAAAGGATGCTTTTAATAGCATCCTCTGGAATATCAAACCACCACGTCGGCAATGTTGCCGTAGGTCTCGAGCCAGGACCGGCGATCGGAGGCCCGCTTCTTGCCCAGCAGCATGTCCATGCGGCTGTCGGTGTCGTCACCGTCTTCGATGGTGAGCATGACCAGGCGGCGGGTATCCGGTGCCATGGTGGTCTCCCGGAGCTGCAGCGGGTTCATCTCACCCAGGCCCTTGAATCGGGTGACCGAGATCTTGCCCTTGCGCTTCTCCGCCGCCAGGCGATCGATGATGCCCTGCTTCTCGTGCTCATCCAGGGCGTAGAAGGTCTCCTTGCCCAGATCGACCCGGTACAGCGGCGGCATGGCCACGAACACGTGACCGGCGGCCACCACCGGCCGGAAATGCTTCACGAACAGTGCACACAACAGGGTGGCGATGTGCAGGCCGTCGGAGTCGGCGTCGGCCAGGATGCAGATCTTGTTGTAGCGCAGGCCTTCGAGCTTGTCCGAGCCCGGATCCACCCCGATGGCCACGGCGATGTCGTGCACTTCCTGGGACGCCAGCACTTCCGAGGGATCCACTTCCCAGGTGTTGAGGATCTTGCCCCGCAGCGGCATCACCGCCTGGAATTCCCGATCCCGGGCCTGCTTGGCGGAACCACCGGCCGAGTCACCCTCGACCAGGAACAGTTCGGAACGGGCAGTGTCGGCGCCGGAACAGTCCGCCAGCTTGCCCGGCAGGGCCGGCCCGGAGGTGACCTTCTTGCGGGCCACCTTCTTGCTGGCGCGCAGACGGCGCTGGGCGTTGCTGATGAACAGCTCGGCCAGGACCTCGGCGACATCGGTGTGTTGGTTCAGCCACAGGCTGAAGGCGTCCTTGACCACCCCGGAAATGAAGGCCGCCGCTTCCCGGGACGACAGACGCTCCTTGGTCTGGCCGGAGAACTGGGGCTCCTGCATCTTGAACGACAGCACATAGGCCGCCCGTTCCCAGATGTCCTCGGGCGACAGCTTGACGCCCCGGGGCAGCAGGTTGCGGAACTCACAGAACTCGCGCATGGCTTCCAGCAGGCCGGTACGCAGACCGTTGACGTGGGTACCGCCCTGGGCGGTGGGGATCAGGTTGACGTAGCTTTCCATGGTGGCCTCGCCACCTTCCGGCAGCCACTGGATCGCCCAGTCCACCGCTTCGCTGTTGCCGGAGAAGCTGCCGGTAAAGGGTTCCAGGGGCACCGCCTCGAGGTCGGCCAGGGCCGTGCGCAGGTAGTCCCGCAGACCGTCCTCGTAGAACCATTCATCCTTCTCACCGGTCTTTTCCTGCAGGAAAGTCACGGTCAGGCCCGGACACAGCACCGCCTTGGCCCGGAGATTATGGCGCAGGCGGCTGACCGAGAAATTCGGGCTGTCGAAGTAGCTGGCGTCGGGGGTGAACTTGAGCCGGGTGCCGGTGTTGCGCTTGCCGACGGTGTCGATGACTTCCAGCTCGGAGGCCTTTTCACCGTTGGCAAAAGACATCCGGTGGAGTTGGCCGTCGCGCTTGATGGTCACTTCCAGATGGGTGGACAGGGCGTTGACCACCGAGACGCCAACCCCGTGCAGGCCGCCGGAGAAGTTGTAATTACCCTGGGAGAACTTGCCGCCGGCGTGCAGCCGGGTCAGGATCAGTTCGACCCCGGGCAGGCCTTCCTCTTTATGCAGGTCTACCGGCATGCCGCGACCGTCGTCCTCGACACTCAGTGAGCCGTCGCTGTGCAGCACCACGTCGATGCGGCGGGCGTGACCGGCAAGGGCCTCATCCACGCTGTTGTCGATGACTTCCTGCGCCAGGTGGTTCGGCCGAGTGGTGTCTGTGTACATGCCCGGACGCTTGCGCACCGGATCCAGGCCCTTGAGGACCTCAATGGCTTCGGCGTTGTATTGTTGCTGGCTCATAAGCAGGAAGTGACTCCGCGATTGGAACGAATAGCTGCGTCATAGCTTAGGGATTCGGCGGGAAAGATCAACGGTTGTTTTCAGCCTCGACAATGCGCAGCTCGCTCCAGCCCGAGGCAGTCACGGCAATGGCGGTGCAGGGCGTGGTGAGGGCCTGGGTGACCATCGTGCCCGGGTCGGGCGCCCGGCTGGCAACGGAGAGCACCAGTTGCTGGTCGACAATCCGGGATCCGGCCAGGGTCACGCTGTAACCACCGGTCGACTTCTGGCCCATGGCCACCAGCACCACCTTCTCGCGATTGAAATCGACCGCCCGCAGTGGTGCCAGCGACAGGTTGCGTGCGGGCAATGCCTCGAGCCGATCGACTTCGCCGCGATCGGCCAGCACCACGCGCCCCGGCGCGGTCAGGCCGCAATGGCTGGACTGGGCAATCTGGCGAGCCAGTGGCCCACCCGATGCGGTTTCGGTCTGCTGGGCGGCACAGCCGGTGATTCCCACCAGCAGGGTCGCCAGGAACGAACAACGCCACGCACTTGCTATCACTGAACCTGTACCTTTTTGGCTGTGGGGCCGTCGCGATTCAGGCGATACCCCTGGAAGTCCACCCTCGGGGCGCCGAGGGCACTGATGGTCGGGCGGCGGAAACTGGTGCTCAGGGCAATGCCGCTGATCGGGTCCAGACCGACCGAGATGGGCTGAGGCAGGCCATTGACCGGATATTCGGCGCAGGCCTCGCCGCTCTCGCAGATAAACCCGTTGTTGTCGGTGTCCGTGCCGGCCACCAGGAAATAGTCGCCCGGGTCCACCGCCCCAAACTGGAAACGATACTGCCCGCCGGTGGCACTCACAACCGTTTGCGCCACGGTGTCGTAATTGCCGTCGCTGGTCACCAGCAGCACGTAATGCCGGCCGGCATTGCGCTCGTCGGTCGGATCCACCAGGCGGACATTGACCGGGATCTCCAGCTCGCGACCGCCATTATAGGTAATCAGGATTTCACTGGAATAGATCTGGCTGGTATCCAACTGGCTGGCGTCGACCGTGACCGTGACCGAACTCGGTGGCGCGCCACCGGCAATCGCCGGATCGATTTGCAGCCAGTCGTCGCCGACCACGACCGACTGGATCGTGATCTCCGCCAAACTGGGGTAACGGACGAACGACAGGGTCTGGGACAGCGTTGCCTGACTGAACGACAGCACCGAGGGTGATGCAGCCAGCACATCCGGAATGTTGCCACTGCGCGCCGCATCGACGGCCTTGATGGCGTTGATCAACCCCGCCCCGTACTCGGTCGCACTGCCGACGGTATCGGTCAGTTGGCCATCTGCCAACAAGGCAAAAAACTGGCCTGGCGTCAGCGTCGGCTCCTCCCCCTTCATCAGCGCATAAACGCCGGCCACATGGGGCGCGGCCATGGAGGTGCCCTGAAGCCCCGCGTACCCGGGCTCGAACACGCCACCGTCGTCGGTGCCCCAAGCGCTGGTGATCACATCGGCGGCGCCATCGAGGTTGGCGTCCCGGCTGGCGTCACCGCCCGGCGCCACCAGATCCACGGACACGCCGAAATTGGAGTAGGACGCCCGGGTGCCGCCGGCATCCACCGCCCCAACGCCCACGACATTGTCGAAGGCCGCGGGATAGGTGGGCTCGTCGGTGGCCGCATTGCCGGCGGCTGCAACTATGAGCTTGCCCCTCGAGAAGGCATCGTTGATGGCGTTTTCCAGCGCGACATCCGGACCGACGCCCCCAAGGCTGAGGTTGATCACGTCCACGCCACTGTCGGCCTGGCCGGCCCAGCTGACCGCAGCAATGAGATCGGACAGACTGCCAGTGCCCTGGCGCCCCAGAACCCGAACCGGAATCAAGGTCGAGGCGTTGGCCACGCCGACGATGCCCGCGCTGTTATCCACCGCACTGACGATGCCGGCGACGTGGCTGCCGTGGAAGTTGCTGGAGCGAGCCTGACCGTCGCCCGGGTCGGCCGGATTGGTGTCCCGGCCCTGCTGGTTGTCGATGTCCAGCTCGCCCGAGACATAATCCAGCAAGTCAACCGAGGCCGGTACCACATTGGCGTTCAGATCCGGGTGCCAATTGCCGTAGCTGTTGGGCGTGGCGCTGAACAGGCCGGTGTCCATCACCGCCACGCCGACGCCACGCCCGAAGTTCGGGGCCGCCTGCCAGGCGATGGGCAGGTTGATCAACGGCAGATTCCATTGCCGGCTGTACAGGGGGTTGGACTCGGGACTCAGGGTCTGGGCATGAATGTGGTAATTGGGCGACACCGACGCGACATCGGGATGCTCGCGCAGGGTCTTGATCCAGGACAGGGTTTCCGTGCGTTGCCAGGCCTGCGCCTGCTGATTCAGGGGCGCCGCCGCGCCCGGCAGGTTCATCGACAGTTTCCAGGCGCCGCTGCCCAGCGCCACGGCCCCGTCGGCCGCCAGACTGGTCACCAGTTGCTCACCCGCCGGCTCCGGCCCGGTCCGGCGCAGGGTCGCTACCGCCTCACCGGGCACAAAGCCAGGGTCCGCGTACGCGGTATTCATCATGGAGGTGGTGCCCTCGGCCGCGGCAATCAGGACATAGCGCATGGGGCCGCCGGACACACTGCTGACCCGGATGGTGAACTCGCCCTGCCCCATGGCAATGGAGTGCAGGAACGGCGGTTCGGAGGTAAAGCCGCTCTGACTGTCGAATACCTGCCGGTCCGACGGGTCGAAAATCTGCAGGCGCGCGCGCCCTGGCTCCATGTCCCCGGTCTGGAACACCTGAAGGGAGACCCGGTCGCCCGCTTTGAGCTGGGCGGTGTAGTAGTCCTGGACGTCCTGGGCAAAGTCCAGTTGCTGGCCGGTGTCCGGGTAGATCCCGGAGGTGGCACTGACGTAGCCGCCGGCCACCCCGGTCACTGGTAACGGCTGGGCCTCGGTGTCGCAGTTGTTGCTGACCGCCTGATTCAGTCGAAGGTCGTCGCTGGTGTCGGAGTCGACCCGGGTCTGGCTTTCAATCTCGATCACGCCACTGACACTGACCGCCGAGGGCTCGACGCCGGAGCCGATCGCAAACGAGGTCTGGCCCAGGCAACCGGACAGGGAGCGATCACTGCTGCCGCCCCCGCATCCAGCGATCACCGTTACCAGCGCCAAGACGCCCACCGAAAACCCAAATCGAAGTTTCATGATTCTACCTGGTATGGTCGCAAGGAATGTGTCGAGCGCCAGCCTACCGCATTTCTCAGTGGTGCTCTGTGAACAGTTTAGTTCGATACGTTATCGGCACGCCGTTCAGATGCAAAAAAACCGCCGTCGGGTCTCCCCGAGGCGGTTTTCCGGTCTGCCGTTCCGTCAGAGCGCGTAGAACAGCATCGGCACGAACGCGGTCACCAGCAGGGTCGGGCCCATGACCGCCAGCGGCAGCAGCAGGCGCTCATAGCGGTGCCAGAAACTGCCGGTGCGCTCGCAGGCCAGCACCTCGGTCTCGCCCACCACCTGGCGGGTCAGCAGGTGGTTCAGTGCCACCGGCGGGCTCAGGTAACCCAGCTCGAACGCCACCAGGCACACGATCCAGAAGTGCAGCGGATCGATACCCAACTGGATCGCCGGCTGGGCGATCGTGGCCGAGACCAGAATCACGGCACCGAACGGGTCCATCACCATACCGATAAAGGTCAGCATCACCACGATGACCAGCATGGCCAGCCACGGACTGGCGAGGTCTTCGGGGAACAGGACATGAACCAGATCGGAACGCTCCAGGATGCCACCGAGGCAGATGGAGAACCCGATCAGCGCCAGCAGGGCCCCGATGTGCACGGCCGAGTCGGAGGCGGCAACGGCACTGCGATTCCAGAACGCCTGCAACCGGGATTCGTCCTCGCCGCGGCTGTCCTTACCGGCGTCCAGCAGTACCAGCGCCAGCATGACCAGCGGCAGGATCATCGGCGCGCTGTACTCGTTGAAGCGCAGGCCGAGGATCAGCCAGATCGACAGGATGACCAGCGCACCCACGGCGACGTAGGGCACCAGCGGTTTCATCTGGACCAGCGCGGCACGCAGGGCACCGGGCGCCGGGCGCGGCTTCCAGTTGCCCTGGGTCTTGCACACGATCAGCGAGAACAGCGAGGCCGACATGATGAACACCCAGAAGCCCCAACCGTACATCTCGGTGGTGGTCACTTCCTTGTTCAGCGCGGCCACCACCACGATCAGCAGGCACGGGTTGAGCACCACACCCAGACTGCCGGACATGGCCGTGGTCGCCAGCGACAGCTGACGGCCGGCACCGGCCCGGCGCAGTTCGTCGTACACCACCCCGCCGACGGCAAGGATGAAAATACCCGAGGCGCCGGTAAACGCGGTCGGGAAAGCGGTGGCAAAGATGATCACCGAGGCCAGCAGGGGCGCCGGCAGATTGAACGGCTTGATCACGTTCAACAGCAGTTCCGGCAGTCGGGTCTGCTTGAGGACCATGCCGACCAGCACATAGAGGCCGATGTTGATGAACATCGACGACAGGTTGGTCATCATGCCGAAGTAGATCGCCAGGCCGGAGGCGTAGCCGTCCACGAACAGGAAGTAGCTCATGGCAATCAGGCCCATGACGCAGTAGAGCGGCATGACCAGGCCCGAGGACAGGTTGAGCCGGCCGGCCCGCATGCGCTCGGGCACCTGCACCAGCCGGATCAGGTTGATCACCATGAACAGACCAAACACCCCGGACCAGGCGTACTGCAGGCTGGCCGCGCCCTCCGAGCCTGGCGAGTTCGCCAGCTTGCCCAGATAGGAGTACAGACTGGCCACCATCAGGCCGTTGACCACGAACTGCACGCCCTGGCTCAGGCGCCACTCGGCGCGGTTGCGGGGCAGGCGCAGGGCAATGTGGTCGGCGTCCAGGGCCGCGATGGCCGCCGCCATGGCAAACATGGCGATGAACAGGTACTTGGTCAGTTCGATGTTGTCGAGCAGGAACTTGGCCAGCCCCTGCTCAACGGTCTTGAACACCCCCAGCGCCGGCGTCGCGTGCTCCAGATTCTGCTCGTAGAGCGCGTACTCCTGCTGGCAGAGTTCCAGATTGCGGGTCAGGGACTGGCGGATGGCATCGGGATTGGGCGGCGAGCTGAACAGGTCATCCGGATCCGGCTTGTAGGCCGCGATACGCTTCTGCACCTCTGCATCGACATCCATTTCCAGCCGACACGACGGTTCGGTCGCATCCGGGTTCAAGAGGTAGTAGTTGGGCCAGGTCTGCTCCCCCACCCAGAGCAGCCGGGAATGGAGCGAATTGCCCATACCCAGCAGCAGGGTGAACAGCAGGAGCAGCAGCAGAACCACCCCGTGCAGTCGATGCACGGGGTACAGGGTTCTGGCTGCGGGCGCGGTCATTGCTCGCCAGTTCATCAGTGTTCCACCCTGTTATTCGCGATTGGCCGCCGTGCACTCAGACGCGGACGGATTGCTGGCACAGCGAATCTTGCTCAGCAGGCCCAGCATTTTCGGGTGGTAGACATCGGGCGCGCCGTTCATGCCATCGCGCATTTCCAGGCGGTTCTGACGGAACATTTCCTGGTAACCCTGGATGTCCTTCTCGGGAATCTTCACCCACTTGTCGTCGGGAATGGCCTTTTCCTGGCTGGCGATCAGGTTCATGGCCTGCGGGAACATGCCCCAGGCCACTTCCCGCGCCTGTTGCGCGGTCTCATCCGGCAGCACCTCGTCGCGGGCGATGATCTGGATGGTCAGCTGGGCCAGCGGGTAATCGACGATGCCGCCGTCGTCGCCAAGGCCCTTGTAGAGTTCCAGGGCCTCGTAGGCGAACGCCGGCGCATAGGCGGTGTCGACCGAACCGTTGTTGAATTTGCCGGCAAAGTTGGTGATGTCGGAGGGCACCACGGTGGCCTTGACGAAGTTCACCATGTGGATGGCGTCTTTCTGGTAGTCCAGGGTGGCCATGCGCTTACCCGCCAGCTCGCCGGCGGTATCGATGCTGCGATCGTTGACGAACAGGTAGCCAGCGCCGGCCGGGACGATGCCCAGCACTTCGTAGCCGTTTTCTTTCATCAGCGGCGCGGCCTTGGGCTGGGCCAGGGTCGCCAGCAGGGTCTTGAGGTCGTCGTAGGTGGGCAGCGCGCCCACGGCACTGATGCTGCCGGTGAACCGGTTGAACGGACGGGTCCGGAGGTCGGTGGCCGCCACCGCGTCACACTGGCCGGCGTTGAAATCCCCCACGGCGACCCCTTCGTCCGTGTAGGGCTTGAGTTCGAGGTCGACGCCGTGGGCTTTCATTTCCAGGGCGTAGTCCTTGACCATGTTGTACAGGTCGCCATTGGCACCGATAACGTCGAACACGCAGACGGACACTGTCTTGGCCGACGCCAGCGGAGCCACGGCAGCCAGGGTAAGCGCGGTAAGGGATTTGCGGATCATAACGACCTCCGGGTCATTGTTGTGTTTATAGGCTATTCAGAAGGTGCTCGGTGACCTGCGTTACAGCAGGTCATCCAGACTCATGGTTTCCACCTGCTCCATGTCCCGCTCGGGGCTCATCTTGCCGTAGTGGGCTTGCGGGGTGCGGTGACCGTACTCCGCGGTCCAGTGCTTGTCCGAGGAGAACCGGATGACGCCGGCGGCCACGTTGTCGACCAGACGGTATTCATCCCAGACATCGATGCGCTCATCGGCGGCCACGAACTCGGCGATGGTGTCGGCCAGCACGTCGGGGCGACCGAAGGTCTCCGCGGCCACGGCTTCCAGCGCCATGGAGGCACGCATACCCGCCGCTATGCCCAGTTCCGAGCTGTGATCAAGCACCGACCAGGGGTCCGGGGACAGGGCCGGCCGGGTGTCCGGCAGCAGCAACCAGACCAGGGCCCGGATCGAGTTGGGCAAACCGCCCCACTTCTTGTTGTCCAGACAGCTGGCGGCACGCTCGGCCTGGGGCGCGATGTTGCGGGGAATACCCGCCATGGCACCGGAATTGGCGTCATTGACGATGGCCTGCATGCCGGTGAGCAGCCCCAGCAGGAACGTCAGTTCGTCCTGCTCGGTGAACAGGAACGGACACTCCAGCGGCTCGGCGGCGGGATCAAATTCGTACGCGGCCATGGCCCGGTTGAACGCCTGCAGGCGCCGTTGCGCGGTCTTGGCGTTCAGGCGTTTGGCCTCCTCGCGGGCGTCCTTGGCGGCCGGAACGTCGCCCCGGAAATCGGCGCGCAGGTACGCCAGCTCCGCTTCCCAGGCCCGGTATTCCATGCAGTTGCCGGCCAGCAGCATCAGCAGGGAGCCGGTGGTGTCCGGCGCCGAGGTCACCCGGGAGAAGGAGTACAGCAAGGGATCCAGCCCCTCACCCAGGGAGCAGGCCATCTGCGGATCGGACATCTGCAGGACGTAGGGCGTGGCCTCGCCTTCGGAATAGTTGGACAGCACCACGCCGGTGGTGGTGTAGATCGGATTGGCTGAACAGCCGGCCAGCAACGCAACCGCCGCTGCGGACGCCAGGGATTTCACCGCGCCGCCGGCGCGCTTGAAAGGGTACACCAAGGATGAAGTCATGATTCGTTCCCGTTGTGTGTTGTTTTTATTCCATGGCGGCAAGGATGCTGCCAATTTAGCCCCACCAAAATGGCTTGAATGCCGAAGCGATTATGCCGATCAGGCCAATGGCCTGTCATGCCGGCCATTTCACGCCCATTTCAGTCATTGCCAGGGAACCTTTTTCGACAACGCTTCGTTACGAGCTGTTACACAACATCACAACCAACAAGAAAGGCACAGTTATGTCTCGAAGCAAGTTCCTACTACCCTTGGCCCTGACGCCGCTGGTACTGGCGGGCTGCCTGCCCTTTGGCGGGTCCTCCTCCGACAACGATTCGGACGCCGGCGCCATCAGCCCGAGCGCCGAGCTCCGGCGCACCGAATTCGGCATTCCGCACATCCGGGCCGACGATTTTGCCAGCATGGGCTTCGCCTACGGCTATGCCCAGGCCGAGGACAATCTGTGCCTGATCGCCGAGGACACCCTCACCATCCGCGGTCTCCGGTCCCGGTATTTTGGCCCGAACGGCAGTTACCGCATTCCGTCCAACGGCGCGGAAACCACCAACCTGAATGCCGACTTCTTCTGGAAGCTGAGTGCCACCGATGAGGCCATCGCGCCACTGCGCACCAACAGCGATCCCCAGGCCATCGCTGCCTCCTTCGGATATGTCGCCGGCTTCAACCGCTACCTGGCCGAGATTGAAGCGGGCCAGCATCCGGGTCGTCACCAGCGCTGCCGCGACGCCGACTGGCTGTTCGCCCTGGAAGAAAGCGACATGTACCGCCGGTATTTCCGCCTGGCGGTGCTAGCCAGCTCCTCGGTGTTTGTCGAGGGCATCGCCACCGCGCAGCCTCCCCTGAACGACGGCACTGTGCCGGTCCTGGAAGCGCCCGACCCCGAGCAGCTGCTGACCGACCTGACCGAGGCCGGCGGTGACGAAGGCACAACCCTGCCCTTCCCGTTCAATCGTGAACTGCCGTTCGGCAGCAACATGTACGGCATTGCCTCCCAGGCCAGCGCCACCGGCGAATCGATGCTGTTCGGCAACCCGCATTTCCCGTGGGAAAAGACCGAGCGCCTGTACCTGGCGCACCTGAAGGTGGGCGATAACACCGAGATCATGGGCGCCTCGCTGTATGGCCTTCCGGCGGTACTGATTGGCTTCAACGAGCATTTCGCCTGGAGCCACACGGTATCCACGGCCTACCGCTTTACCTTCTATGAACTCACCCTGAACCCCGCCAACCCGACCCAGTACCTGTACAACGGCCAATTCGTGGACATGGAAGCGCGGGACATCCGCATCGAGGTGCTGGAACCCGATGGCAGTATCGGCACCCGGACCCGCACCCTGTATTCGTCCCACTATGGCCCGATGTTGACCTTCGAGGCCGCCGGTGTGCCGGTGCTGAACTGGTCCTCGGCCAAGGCCTACACCCTGCGCGACGCCAACGCCGAAAACGACCGGCTGCTGAACCAGTTCTTCCGCTGGAACCAGGCCAACAGCCTGGAAGAGTTCATCGACCTGCACGCCAGCACGCTCGGGGTGCCCTGGGTCAACACCGTGGCCACCGGTCCTGGCCAGCAGGCCTATTACGGCGACATCACCGTGGTGCCAAACGTTTCCGACGCCAAGGCCAGCAGCGCCCAGTGCAGCTCCTCGCTGTCACCGGTCTTCAGCCAGCTGGCCCCGGGACTGCCGATCCTGAACGGCGCCGACCCGGCGTGTCAGTGGGACACCGACCCGGACGCGCCAGCGGCCGGCATTTTCGGGCCCGACAACCTGCCGTCCCTGCGCCGGGACGACTGGGTGCATAACTGCAACGACAGCTACTGGGCCACCAACCCGGCGGAATTCCTGACCGGCTTTGCCGGCATCATCGGCGACGAGGAAACCCCGCGTACCCTGCGAACCCGCAAGTGCATGCAGCAGGTGATCGACCGCCTGGACGGCTCCGACGGCCTGCCCGGCACCACCGGTTTCGATCTCCGCAATTTGCAGTCGGTTGTGCTCGACAGCAGCCTGCTGTCGGAACAGCTGGCGCGCCAGGACGTTCTGGGCGCTTACTGCGCGTCGGATTCCCTGGTCGGCACCGGCGGCCCGGTTAACATCGCCGAGGCCTGCGACGTATTGGCCGAGTGGGACGGCACCCACAACCTGGACGCCCAGGGTGGTCACATCTGGCGGGAATTCTGGCGCAGCGTAGCGGGGCTGTCCGATACCTCACCGGACAAATGGCTCACCCCGTTCGACGCCACCGACCCGATCAACACACCGCGGGACCTGAATGTGGCCAATCCCCAGATTGCCACGGCCTTTGCCGATGCCGTCCAGACCATCCAGGACGCGCCCATGGCCCTGGATGCCCGGATTCGGGACATTCAGCGCTCCGGCGTGCATGACAACGGCGCCCCAGTGTTCGGTGGCGAAGGGTTCGAAGGCAGCTTCACCATCGCCATCAGTCGGCCCAACGACCTGAGCGACGGCGTGTACGACGTGAACTACGGCAACAGCTACATCCAGACCGTGACCTGGCGCGACGACGGGTCGCCCCGGGCCGAAGGCTTTGTCACCTACTCCCAGTCGACGGATCCGGCCTCGCCGTACTACCGGGACATGACCGACGCCTACGCGCGCAAGCACTGGATTCGCTTCCCGTTCACCGAACAGGAGATCCGGTCGGCGCAGTTGCCGGTCCAGTATGACTTTGACGACCTGGACGAACTGGTCGAGATCGACGACTGATCCCCGACCAGCCATAGCCTCAACATAAAAAAAGGACCCCTCGGGGTCCTTTTTTCATTGGCGCTGACCGGTTCAGTGCTCCGGGGCAAACCCCATCATCGCCATGGTCTGGTCGGTCAGGCCATCCAGACTCAGGCCCCCGCGCTCCGGCCGGTACCAGGTCACGGTCCAGCTCAGTGCCCCGGTGAGCATGCGCCGGACCACGAAGGGGTCGGCCAGCAGCCGGCCTTCGTCCCGCAGCGCCTGCAGGGTATCCAGCCACAGCTGCTCGTAGATGTCCCGCAGCTCCAGCACCTCGGCCTGGGACTCCTCCGACAGGCTGCGCCACTCGAACACCAGCACCGCCATGGCCTCGCCGGTCTGACCGTTCACCGATTCCAGCTCCGCCCGCACCAGGGCCCGCAATTTATCCCGGCTGGTGGCGGCGGCGTCCATGGCCGCCTGCATCAGGGCGGTGTTAAGGCGGATGGTTTCCACCATCACCGCCTTGAGGATTTCTTCCTTGGTGCGAAAGTGGTGGAACAGACTGCCGGACTGGATTCCCACGGCGGCGGCCAGGTCGCGGACCGTGGTGCGCTCGTAGCCTTTGTCCCGAAACAGCCGGGCCGCCTCTTTCAGCAGTCGGCCCCGGGCGCCGTTGGGGTCGGAGACCAGGTTCTCGGAGATCAGGGCATTCAGGATCTGGGTAGGGTTCACAGCGGCTTTCCAGCAGTTGACACGGACTTGTCATTCTACCCGACACCGGGCTATTTACAAACCAAGCGCTTGCTTGGTATTGTCGATTGCACGCTTTGCCAACGGCCGGATTTTCCCGGTCCGTCCAACCTCCTCGAAAAGGGCCCAAGCCATGACCGACTCCCGACCGGACCGCGCCAGGACCATCCGCATCGGCTGTTCCGCGGCGTTCTGGGGCGACACCGAAACCGCCGCGGCGCAACTGGTGCGTCACGGCCAGATCGACTATCTGGTGGCGGACTACCTGGCCGAGATCACCATGTCGATCATGGCCGGGCAAAAGATGAAAGATCCGTCCCAGGGCTACGCCCGGGATTTTGTCCAGACCGTGATGGGCCCGCTGCTGAGCGAGATCAAGGACCGGCAGATCCGGGTGCTGGCCAACGCCGGCGGCGTCAATCCCGTGGCCTGCCGGGATGCCCTGCAGGCACTCTGTGACCAGGCCGGCGTGGACCTGAACATTGCCCTGGTGCTGGGCGACGATCTGCTGCCCCAGAAGCAGTCACTGGCCGAGGCCGGGATCCGGGAGATGACCACCGGCCAGGCCATGCCGCCGATGATGGTCAGCCTCAACGCCTACCTCGGGGCGCCCGGGCTGGTGGCGGCACTGGAACAGGGCGCCGACATCGTGATCACCGGCCGGGTGGCGGACAGCGCCCTGGTGCTGGCGCCCCTGGTGTACGAATTCGGCTGGGACTGGTCCGACTATGACAAGCTGGCCCAGGGCAGCCTCGCCGGCCACCTGCTGGAGTGCGGCGCCCAGGCCACCGGCGGCAATTTCACCGACTGGGAACAGGTCGCCGCCGGTTACGCCGACATGGGCTTTCCGATTGCCGAAGTGCAGAGCGACGGCGATTTCATCATGACCAAACCCGAGGGGACCGGCGGTCTGGTTTCGGTGGGCACCGTGGCCGAACAGCTGGTGTATGAAATTGGCGACCCGCGGGCCTACCTGCTGCCGGATGTGGCCTGCGATTTCAGCCAGGTCCGGCTGACCCAGACCGGGACGGACCGGGTCCGGGTCCAAGGCGCCCGCGGCCAGGCACCAACCGACAGCTACAAGGTATCGGGCACCTGGCCCGACGGTTTCAAGTGCACCGTGACCTTCCTGCTCGCCGGCCTTCAGGCCCGGGCCAAGGCCCAGGCGGTGGCTGACGCCATCCTGGCCAAAACGTCCGCCCTGTTCCAGGCCCGGGACCTGCCGCCCTACTCCGAAACCAGCGTGGAACTGCTGGGCACCGAAGCCACCTACGGTGACCATGGCCAGGCCGGGGGCTGCCGGGAGGTGGTGGTGAAAATCAGCACCGCGCACCCGAAGAAAGAGGCCCTGGTGCTGTTCTCCCGGGAGATTGCCCAGGCCGCCACGGGCATGGCGCCCGGCCTCACCGGCATCGTCGGCGGTCGGCCCACGGTCTGGCCCAAGATTCGCCTGTTTTCCTGCCTGGTACCCAAGGACCGCATTGAGGTCACCACGGATGTCGCCGGGGAACGCCTGCCAGTGCCGGTGGCCACCGGCGGCGGCTTCGACGCCGGCCGCCTGCCCGCTGAACCGGCACCCGCGCCGCAACCGGCCACCGACACCTCGGTCCCGCTCATCGAGCTGGCCTGGGCCCGCAGCGGCGACAAGGGCGACCACAGCAACATCGGCGTGATCGCCCGCGCGCCGGAATTTCTGCCCTTCATCGACGCGGCGCTGACCGAGAGCGCCGTCGCCGACTGGATGCAGCACACCCTGAACCCGGAGACCGGCAAGGTCACCCGCTGGGCCCTGCCCGGCCTGAACGCCTTCAACTTCCTGCTGGAACACAGCCTGGGCGGAGGCGGCGTCGCCAGCCTGCGCATCGACCCCCAGGGCAAGGCCTTTGCCCAGCAACTTCTTGAATTCCCGGTGCCGATCAGCCGGGCCGTCTTGGAAAAAGGACACCGCACATGAGCTATCAATCCATCTTTCACCCGGACCTGTTCCAGGGCCAGACCTTCATCGTCACCGGCGGCGGTTCCGGCATTGGCCGCTGCACCGCCCACGAGCTGGCCGCCCTGGGGGCCCGCGTGGCCCTGGTCGGTCGCAAGGCCGAAAAAGTCGAGGCCGTGAAGGCCGAAATCCTGGCGGATGGCGGCCTGGCCTCCGCCCACGTCTGTGACATCCGCGAGGAAGAATCGGTCAAGACCACGGTGGCGGCGATACTGGAAGAACACGGGGGCCTCAACGGCGTGGTCAATAACGCCGGCGGCCAGTTCCCGTCGCCGCTGACCGGCATCAATCAGAAAGGCTGGGAAACCGTGGTGCGTACCAACCTGACCGGCGGTTTCCTGATGGCCCGGGAGGCCTACACCCAGGCCCTGGCCAAGACCGGCGGCGCCATCGTCAACATCGTCGCCGACATGTGGGGCGGCATGCCCGGCATGGGGCATTCGGGCGCAGCCCGGGCCGGGATGGTCAACTTCACCCAGACCGCGGCCGTGGAATGGGGCACCTCGGGCGTGCGGGTCAACGCCGTGGCCCCGGGCTGGATCGCCTCCAGCGGCATGGACAACTACCCGGAACAGATGAAGGACTGGATTCGCAGCCTCGGGGACAACGTGCCGATCAAGCGCATGGGCACCGAATCGGAAGTCAGTGCCGCCATCTGTTTCCTGCTCAGCCCGGGCGCGGCCTTTATCAGCGGCGACTGCCTGCGCATCGACGGCGGTGCCTCCCAGGGTGGGCGCATGTGGCCCCTGCCCAAGGCCAAGAACAACGAGCCCTTCAATGGCTTCCACCGGGCCACTGCCCCGAAAGTGCTGAGTGACGACTGAGGAGAGCGCCATGCAAGTTCTGGAAACCACGGTCAGTGCCCAGTCCGACGAGTTCCGGGCCAATGCCGACGTGATGCAGGACCATATCCAGACCTTCCGGGACGTGGAACAGAAAGTGCTGGATCTGGCCGAAGCAGCCCGGGACAAATTCGCCAAGCACGGCAAGCTGCTGCCCCGGGACCGCATCAACCGCTTGCTGGACCGCGGCACGCCGTTTCTGGAACTCTGTTCCCTGGCCGGCTACCAGATGCACGATGACAAGGACGGCAGCCTGGCCGGCGGCGGTATCATCGCCGGCATCGGCACCGTCAGCGGCATTCGCTGCCTGGTGGTGGCCAGCAACAGCGCCATCAAGGGCGGCACCATCACCCCCGCCGGCCTGGACAAGACCCTGCGCCTGCACCAGATCGCCATGGAGAACAAACTGCCGGTGGTGTCCCTGTCGGAAAGCGGCGGCGCCAATCTGAACTACGCCACCGATATCTTCGTCCAGGGCGCCCGCAGTTTCGCCAACCAGGCCCGCCTGTCCGCTGCCGGCATTCCCCAGGTGACCGTGGTGCACGGCAACGCCACCGCCGGTGGCGCCTACCAGCCGGGCCTGTCCGATTACGTCATTGCCGTGCGCGGTCAGGCCAAGCTGTTCCTGGCCGGTCCGCCACTGCTGAAAGCCGCCACCGGCGAGGTGGCCACCGACGAGGAACTGGGCGGCGCGGAAATGCACGCCCAGGTGGCCGGCACCGCCGAATACCTGGCCGAGGACGACGCCGATGGCATCCGCCAGGCCCGCAACATTCTGGAAGCCCTGTCCTGGAATGAGCATTTGCCGCCCACGCGCGAGCTCGACTGGCAGGAGCCCCTGCACCCGGCCGAGGAGCTGCTCGGGGTGATTCCCGCCGACGCCAAGAAACCCTACGACGTGCGGGAAATCCTGGCGCGTATCGCCGACGGCTCCAAGTTCATGGACTTCAAGAACGAGTTCGACGACCAGACCGTGTGCGGCACCATCCGCATCGAAGGGCGCTCGGTGGGCATCATTGGCAACAACGGTCCGATCACCCCGGCCGGCAGCGCCAAGGCGGCCCAGTTCATCCAGCTCTGTGACCAGGCCGGTACGCCCCTGTTGTTCCTGCACAACACCACCGGCTTCATGGTGGGCACCCACTCCGAGCAGAACGGCATCATCAAGCACGGCTCGAAAATGATCCAGGCGGTGGCCAACTGCCGCGTGCCCAAGATCGCCATCGTCATCGGCGGCTCCTACGGCGCCGGCAACTACGCCATGTGCGGACGCGGCCTGGACCCGCGCTTCATCTTCGCCTGGCCCAACAGCCGCACCGCGGTCATGGGTCCGGCCCAGGCCGGCAAGGTGATGCGCATCGTCGCCGAGGACAAGCAGCGCCGCAGCGGCGTAGAACCGGACCCAAAAACCCTCGAATTCCTGGAGCAGGCCACCGCCAAGAAGCTGGAGGAAGGTTCGACTGCGCTCTACGGCACCGCCCGACTCTGGGACGACGGCCTGATCGACCCGCGGGACACCCGACGGGTACTGGCGCTGGTGCTGTCGGTGTGCCGGGAGGCCGAAGCCCGCCCGCTACGCCCCAATTCCTTCGGCGTCGCCCGTTTGTGACGGTGGCGACACGCCGAACCATTGACCTCGAATTCCAGACACGGAGAACAACAAGATGAAATTCACCGAAGAACACGACGCCCTGCGCAAAACCGTCCGCGATTTCGTCGAGAAGGAGATCAACCCCCACTGCGACGAGTGGGAAGAGGCCGGCGAATTCCCCATCCACGAGGTGTTCCGCAAGCTCGGCAAACTGGGCATTCTCGGCATCCAGAAGCCGGAAGAATACGGCGGCATGGGCCTGGACTACAGCTACAACCTGGTGGCGGCGGAAGAGTTGGGCATGGCCCACTGCGGCGGCGTGCCCCTGGCCGTGGGCGTACAGACCGACATGTGCACCCCGGCCATCGCCCGCTTCGGGTCGGACGAACTCAAGCGCACCTTCCTGACCCCGGCCATTGCCGGTGAGATGGTCGGCTGCATCGGGGTCAGTGAAGTGGGCGCCGGCTCCGACGTGGCCCACACCACCACCACCGCCCGGGCCGATGGCGACGACTACATCATCAACGGCTCCAAGATGTGGATCACCAACAGCCCGAAGGCCGACTTCATCTGCCTGCTGGCCAACACCAGCGATGACAAGCCGCACAAGAACAAATCCCTGATCGTGGTGCCCATGGACTCCCCGGGCATCTCGTTCAGCAAGCATCTGAACAAACTGGGCATGCGCTCGTCGGAAACCGCCCAGATCTTCTTCGACGACGTACGCGTGCCCCAGCGCTACCGCATCGGCGCCGAGGGCACCGGGTTCATGATGCAGATGATGCAGTTCCAGGAAGAGCGCATGTGGGGTGCCGCCAATGTGATCAAATCCCTGGAAAACTGCATCGAGAAGACCATCGAGTACTGCCGCGAGCGCAAGACCTTCGGCCAGCCGCTGATCAACAACCAGGTGATTCACTTCCGCCTGGCCGAACTGCAGACCGAAGTGGAAGCCCTGCGCGCCCTCACCTACCAGGCCTGCGAACTGCACGTGGAAGGCAAAGACGCCACCAAGCTGGCGTCCATGGCCAAACTCAAGGCCGGCCGTTTGGGCCGTGAGGTGACCGACAGCTGCCTGCAATACTGGGGTGGCATGGGTTACATGTGGGACAACCCACTGTCCCGGGCCTTCCGGGACGTGCGGCTGGTGTCCATTGGCGGTGGCGCCGACGAAATCATGCTGGGGATTATCTGCAAGATGATGGGTACCTTGCCCGGCAAGGTGCGCGACTAGAGATTCGAGCCGTGGTGCATGCCCGAGAACCCGGTAGTCCGGGTCAGGACACGCCCGCGAGTACGTCCCTGTAGGGCTCGGTCGGGCCATCCATGGCCCTCCACGGTCCTGCCCCGGACTACCGGCCTCTCGGGCCCAGACTATTTATTTGGAGTCGTTTTATGGAATCCTTGCCGCATTGCGAAACACTCCTTCTGGAGAAGCAGGGGCCGGCGCTGTTGGTCACCATCAACCGGCCGGACGTTCGCAACGCCATGAGCCTGCAGATGGTCGCCGAACTGTCGACCGTGTTCGCGCAGATTGAAGCCGACCCAATCATTCGGGCGGTGGTCCTTCGCGGCGCCGGTGGCCATTTCTGTGCCGGTGGGGATATCAAAGACATGGCCGGCGCCCGCACCCAGCCTGCCGCCGACGGGGAAGCCGACCCCTTCTACCGGCTGAACCGTGCCTTTGGTCAGATGATTCAGCAGGTCAACGAATCCTCCAAGGTCGTCATCGCCGTCATCGAAGGCGCGGTGATGGGTGGCGGGTTTGGTCTGGCCTGTGTCTCCGACGTCGCCCTCGCCGGACCGACTGCCAAGTTCGGTATGCCGGAAACCTCCCTGGGCATCATTCCGGCCCAGATTGCACCGTTCGTGGTCGAACGCATCGGCCTGACCCAGGCCCGCCGGCTGGCGCTGCTGGGACTGAAGATTGGCGCGGCCGAAGCCGAACGCCTCGGCATCGTCCACCAAACGGCGGATTCCGACGGACAACTGGAAGAACTGTTGGCCCAGGCCCTCGAGCGAGTACGCCACTGCGCGCCCGGCGCCACCGCCGAAACCAAGGCACTCCTGCACCGGGTTGGCAAAGAACCGATGAGCGGGTTGCTCGATAGCGCCGCTGAAAAGTTCGCACAGGCGGTACGCGGAACCGAAGGCAACGAGGGAACTATGGCCTTCATGCAGAAACGACCGCCGAAGTGGGCAGAAAACGACTAGTTCGAGGGAGTGAGTGGTGGCGGACAGGCTTTCAGAAAATGTCGGAGGCCATGGATGGCCGGAGCCAAGCGTACAGGGATGTACTTGCAGCGGTTTTCTGAAAGCCTGTCCGTTACCGCTCACGGACAGGCACAAAACAACGAGATCTGCACCATGCTAACCAAACTCCTGATCGCCAACCGCGGAGAAATCGCCGTCCGCGTCATCCGCACTGCCAAGGCCCTGGGTTACCGCACCGTGGCGGTCTACTCCGAGGCCGACGCCAACGCCCTGCACGTGCACGAAGCCGATGAAGCGGTGTGCATTGGGCCGGCCCAGGTGTCCGCCTCCTACCTGAACGCCGACGCCATACTCGACGCCGCCCGAACCACCGGCGCCGACTGTGTTCATCCCGGCTACGGCTTCCTGTCAGAGAACGCCGCGTTCGCCGAAGCCTGCCAAGCGGCTGGTCTGGTGTTTGTCGGACCACCGGCCGGCGCCATTGAACTGATGGGCAGCAAGCGGCGTTCCAAGATTGCCATGCAGGACGCCGGGGTACCGGTGGTGCCCGGTTACGAGGGCGACAACGCCAGCGACGACGAACTGGTCGCAGCCGCCGCCGACATCGGCTACCCGCTGATGATCAAGGCCTCCGCCGGCGGTGGCGGGCGCGGCATGCGGTTGGTGCACGCCGAGTCCGAACTGCTGGACAACATCAAGCGGGCCCGGTCCGAGGCCAGGCAGGCGTTTGGCGACGACGAGCTGATCCTGGAGAAGGCCGTTATCGAGCCGCGCCATGTGGAGATCCAGGTCTTTGCCGACCGCCATGGCAACGCCGTCTACCTGGGGGAGCGGGACTGCTCGGTGCAGCGCCGGCACCAGAAAGTGGTCGAGGAGGCGCCCTCACCGTTCGTCACCCCGGAACTGCGGGCCGCCATGGGCCAGGCGGCGGTCACCGCGGCCCTGGCCTGCGCCTATGAAGGCGCGGGCACCGTGGAATTTCTGGTAGATCGGGACCGCAACTTCTATTTTCTGGAGATGAACACCCGCTTGCAGGTGGAGCATCCCGTGACCGAACTCATCACCGGACAGGACCTGGTGGCCTGGCAGCTGGCCGTGGCCGAGGGCCAGCCCTTGCCCCTGGGCCAGGACGACATCACCCTGACCGGACACGCCATCGAAGTGCGGCTGTACGCCGAAGATCCGGCCCATGGCTTTACGCCCCAGACCGGCCCGCTGCTCAGATTCGAGCCGGCCGAGGGCGACGGACTGCGCGTCGACACCGGAGTGCGCTCGGGCGACACCATCACGCCGCACTACGACCCGATGCTGGCCAAAGTGATTGCCTGGGGCCAGACCCGGGACGATGCCCGCCGCCGATTGATCCGGGCACTCGAGGACACCAGGGTGTTCGGCGTGACCACCAACCGCTATTTCCTGAGCCGCATCATCGCCGACGACACCTTCGGTGCCGGCGAGGCGACCACCGCCTTCCTGCAGCAGGCCTTCAGCGAGGATCCGTCCCTGCAGCCGCAGCCGACGTCGCTGCGGCAGTTGGCACTGGCCGCGAGCGTGCTCGATCATGGCCAATCGGGCCAAGCTGCCTGGAGCAATGCGCCAGCCACCCAAACCCCGATCAAGCTTGAGGTGGACGGCGAGATCCGCGCGCTGCGGGTGTCCCGGGCCGGCAACCGCCTCACCATCAGCGTCGACGACAGGCACTACGAGCTGATCGTGGAAGGCGTTGGCGGCGGCCAGCTATGCACGATCGACAATGGGGTCCGTCAACGTTGCCAATATCACCGCGACGGCGATTCCCTATATTTCCAGGCGTCCGGCCAGTCCTGGGCGGTGCGGGATGTGACGCACCAGCCGACGGCGGGCGCCTTGGGCAGTGGCAGCGGCCGAATTCAGGCATCCATGGACGGCGCCATCATCGACGTCCTGGTCGAGCCCGGTCAAACGGTCAGCCAGGGTGACACCCTGGTGATCCTTGAGGCCATGAAGATGGAGCATCCGGTCAGGGCCGATCGCGATGGCGCTGTCAGCCAGGTGCTGGCGGCGGCGGGCGATCAGGTCAAACGCAACCAGTTGCTGGTTGAGATCACGACGGCAGAGTCTGCCGAACAGGAGGCCGACGCATGAACACATTGAAGGATCGCACCATTTTCATAACCGGTGGCAGTCGCGGCATCGGCCGCGCCATTGCCCTGGCCTGCGCCCGCCAGGGTGCCAAGGTGGTGATTGCCGCCAAATCGGACACGCCCCATCCCAAGCTGCCGGGCACCATTCACACCGTCGCCGACGAAGTGCGTGCGGCCGGCGGCCAGGCCCTGCCCCTGGTGCTGGATGTCCGGGATGAAAAACAGGTACGTCAGCGCGTCGAAGACGCCGCCCAGCATTTCGGCGGCATCGACGCCCTGGTCAACAACGCCGGCGCGATTCGGCTGACCGGGGTGGAGAACCTGAAAGTCAGCCGCTACGACCTGATGCACCAGGTCAATGCCCGGGCGGTGTTCACCTGCAGCCAGGCGGCCCTGCCCTACCTGAAGGCGTCGGACCGGGGCCACATCCTGAGCCTGTCGCCGCCCCTGAACCTGAACACCAAGTGGTTTGCCCAGTACGGGCCCTACACCACCACCAAATACGCCATGACCATGCTCAGTCTGGGCATGGCCGAGGAGTTCCGGCGCTACGGCATTGCCGTGAACACCCTCTGGCCCAAGACCCTGATTGCCACCGCCGCCATCCAGTTTGAGGTGGGCGGCCCGCAGATGATGGCCCAGGGCCGCAAGCCGGAGATCATGGCGGACGCGGCGGTCAGCATACTGAACCGGAGCGCCGATGAGCTCAGTGGCCAGACCCTGATTGACGAGGACCTGCTGCGCCAGGACGGCGTTACCGATTTCGAACACTACCGATACCAACCGGGCGACAAGCCCCTATTACCCGACCTGTTCCTGGACTGATTGCGGGCAGGCGGTGGAGACTTAACGGGAAACACCATGAGCAACGACCAAGTGACTGCGCTGGACATCGCGCGCCGCCTACCCGGCATCGTCCGAAAATTCCCCGCCATTGCCCGGGGCTATTACTACTACGCGGTCAAGGATCAGAATCGCGAACTGACCCTGGGCACGCTGATTGAACGCAACGCCGAACGTCACGGCAGCCGGGCCGCGATCCTGTTCGAGGACCGGGTCATCACCTGGGCGGAGCTCAATGGCTGGGCCAACCGGATCGCGCAGTTCTTCCAGGCCCAGGGCCTGGCCAAGGGCGACGCCATCGCGGTGTGCCTGGAGAACCGGCCGGAATTGCTGGCGGTGGTGGCCGGGGCCGCCAAGATCGGTGTTGCCTGCGCCATGCTCAACACCTCCCAGAAAGGCAAGGTCCTGGCCCACAGCATCAACCTGATCCAGCCTCAGCGAATCGTGGTGGGCGAGGAACTGGTCGCCTCCTTCGAGGGCCTGAAACCGGAGCTCAATACCGGCCAGGACACGCCCTTCCTGTTCCTGGCGGATACCAACACCCTGAACGCCTTTGGTGACGCGCCCGAGGGCTTTACCAACATGGCCACCGCCGTGAGCGCCTTCAACAGCGACAATCCGGTACTGGCCGATCCGCCCCGCATGGGCGACACCGCCATCTACCTGTTTACCTCCGGCACCACCGGCCTGCCCAAGGCCGCGCCCGGCTCCCACCGCAAGTTCGTCAAGGCCTACGGCGGCTTCGGGCTGATGTCCCTGGCCATGGAGCCGGACGACGTCCTGTACTGCACCCTGCCGCTGTACCACGGCACCGCCCTGCTGGTGTGCTGGGGCTCGGTGCTGGCCGGTGGCTCGGCCATCGCCCTGCGCCGCAAGTTCTCGGCCCGGGCCTTCTGGGACGATGTGCGCCGCTACCGCGCCACCACGTTCGGCTACGTGGGTGAGCTCTGCCGGTACCTGCTGAATCAGCCCGCCGGCGATCAGGACCGCGACCACCCGCTGAACAAGATGATCGGCAACGGCCTGCGCCCGTCGATCTGGCGCGAGTTCAAGGACCGCTTCGGCATCGAGACCGTGGCCGAACTCTACGCCTCGAGCGAGGGCAACATCGGCTTCAGCAACTTCTTCAACATGGACAACACCGTCGGCTTTTCCACCGCGCCCTACAAGCTGGTGAAATTCCACGACGGCACCCGCGATCCGATCCGCGACGACCGTGGCCGCATGAAAGAAGTCGCCAAGGGCGAGCCGGGCCTGCTGATTGGCGAGATCAACAAGAAGTGGTCGTTCGAGGGCTACACCCAGCAGGACGCCACGGAAAAATCCATCCTTCGGGACGCGTTCAAGAAAGGCGACGCCTGGTTCAACACCGGCGACGTGCTCAAGGAAATCGGCTGCCGGCACCTGCAGTTCGTCGACCGCATGGGCGACACCTTCCGCTGGAAGGGCGAGAACGTGTCCACCAACGAGGTCGAGAACATCCTCGACGGTTCCGGCCTGGTGGAGGAAGCCATCGTCTACGGGGTGGAAATCCCCAACACCAACGGCAAGGCCGGCATGGTTACCCTGGTGCCCCAGAGCAACGGCCACCAGTTCGACGTCAACGAGCTGTTTGCCTACCTGCAGGCCAACCTGCCCGCCTACGCCATTCCGGTATTCGTGCGGGTCACCCACAACATCGAGAAAACCGGCACCTTCAAGTACCGCAAGGTGGACATCCAGAAGGCCGGCTATTCCCTGGAACGGGGCAACGACCAGGTGTTCGCCTGGCTGCCCAAGACCGACGGCTATACCCGGCTGACGCCGGAGATGGTGCAGGACATCAGCGCCGGCAAGATCCGGTTCTGACCGGCCGCAGCCACAAAAAAAGGGAGTGCCAACGGCACTCCCTTTTTCGTTAGCCACCCCCGCAGGCGCCAGGGCCAGGCCGACCGTCTCAGGCCAGGGCTGCCTCACGGCGACTGACCCAGTAACGGCGAATGGCAAAGGCCAGTGAGGCCACCGTCAGGGTGATGAACACCCAGGCAATCGGGCCACGCAGGAAGATGGTGGGGTCGCCCTTGCTGATCAGCAGCGTTCGGCGCAGGTTGTCTTCGAACATGGGCCCGAGGATAAAGCCGATCAGGAACGGGGCCGCGGCTATGCCGGTTCGGTTGAAGATGTACCCGAGCACACCAAAGGCCAGCATCAGGCCGATATCGAAGGTGCTGTTGTTGACCGCGTAGGCACCGTAGATGCAGAACATCAGCACGATCGGCAACAGGATGGTCTTGGGAATATCCGCGATCAGGGAGAAATAGCGGATCGCGGCATTGCCCACGAACACCAGCACCAGCGAGCTGATCAGGATGCCACAGAACAGCGCGTACACCAGGGTCAGGTTCTCTTGGAACAGCACCGGACCGGGCGTCAGGCCATGGATCATGAAGGCCCCTAGGATGATCGCGGTGATCACGTCACCGGGAATGCCCAATGACAACAATGGGATCAGGGTCGCACCCGCCACCCCGTTGTTACCGGCTTCCGCCGCGGCCACACCTTCCACCTCACCCTTGCCGAAGTTGTCCTTGCGCGGTGAGTTGCGCTTGGCTTCGCTGTAGGAGATAAACGCCGCCGAGGTCGCGCCGGTGCCGGGAATGGCACCGATGATCACGCCAATGATGCTGCCCCGGACGATGGTCTTCAGGGAGCCCTTGAACTCCTGCCAGGTCAGTGAGGCACCGCTCACCGCGGTGCGGATATGGGGCGCCACTTTCTTGGTGTAGAAATCGATCACTTCCGGGATCGCAAACAGCCCGATCAACAGCGGAATAAAGGACACCCGATCCATCAGGTTGTAGCTGTCGAAGGTCAGGCGCTGTGTGCCGTAGACCGCATCGAGGCCGATGGTGGAGACAATGATCCCCAGCCCGGCGGCAATCAGCCCCTTGATCACCGAATTGCCGGACACCGAGACAATGATGGTCAGGGAGAAGCAGATCAGCCAGAAGTATTCGGGCGGTCCGAAGTTCAGGGCGATCTTGGCCAGGTAGCCGGCAAAGAAGATCAGGGCGACGTTGGAAATCATGTCCGCCACGACCGAGGAATAGAGCGCGGTTTTCAGCGCTTTCTTGGCTTTGCCCTGCTGCGCCATGGGGTAACCGTCGAGCAGGGTGCAGGCCGAGGCCGGCGATCCGGGCGTGCGGATCAGGATGGCGGTGATGGAACCGCCGTACATGCCACCCTTGTAGATACCCACCAGCAGGAGGATGGCGGTTACCGGCTCGAGCGAGAAGGTGAACGGCAGGGCCAGGGCCACCGCCATGGTCGCGGTCAGCCCGGGAATGGCTCCGACCACCACGCCGACCAGCACACCGGCGGCGATGGCCAAAAAGTTATCGACGCTCAGGAACAGCGCCATTACCTCTGAAAAATTTTCCATTGTGTGTACCCAGGAAATTTTGGTCTGCGAACAGACTTAACCTTGTGTTCTGCGCCCAGGTCAGGCCGGCTGGACGCCCCATTCGGACTTGGGGGCAGTTACTCCCAGAGCGTCCCGATCGGCAGGGGAACATTCAGGACATGGACAAACAGCAGGGAAACCACCACCGGGAAGGCGATCGCCAGGGCGTAGACCCAGGGGTTTCGCAGGTTACTGGCCAGGAACAGGAGCACGCTCGCCAGCACGCCGCTGCCAATGGCGCCCAGTTGTTCAAAGAACAGGACGTAGACCACACCCGCTGCAACCATCAGCCCTTGTCGCAGCAGGGGCACGCCGGCGCGCAGTGCCTCGGCCTCTTCCCGTTCGGGAGGATTGAGCAGGCCTTCGATCAGCAGCAGGGCCGCCAGCACCAGGACGATCCAGCCCGCCAACTGGGGCAGGAACCGGGGTGACAGCAGGGGGTTCTGCATGAACGGCGGCAGGTTGATGTAGTTGGGAATGACGTAGAACAGGAAGACCCCGGCCAGGATGACCAGCGCACCGCCCAGAATCGAGTTCGGATTCCACTTGCCGTAGGAACCCGGACTGGCCTCAACGGGATGAATCTCAGATCTTTCCATGATGGACCTCTGTGAATCGATCACTTTCAAAGAAAAAGGCGGAACAGTCAGCCGACCCGTTCCGCCCTGGGAATCATCCTGATTAACGCTTGAGGTTCGCCTGTTCCGCGACCTCGGCCCACTTCACCAGCTCGGCGTTGACCATCTGCCGGAAGTCGCCACCGACTTCCTGGCCGGCTACGGCGCCAAACTGCGGCAGGAAGCTCTGGAACTTGTCACTGGCCATCATGGTGTCCAGTGCGGCCTGAAGCTTGGTCACACCCTCTTCCGGGAAGGACTTGTGGGCAATCAGACCGAACCACGCCGAGGTCTCATAGTTTTCCAGGCCATAGCCCTCACCTGCGGTCTGCAGGGTCGGCACCTCGGGCAGGAACTCGGACGGCGTGGCGGTGGTGACGGCCAGGGCCCGGAGTTTGCCGGACTGGATGTGCGGGTACACGGTCGGCATGTTCTCGAATGCCACGTCGACATCGCCGGCCAGCAGTGCCGGCAGGGCTTCACCGGAGCCTCGGAAAGGTACGTGGACCAGTTGGGTACCGGTCAGGTTCTTGAACAGCTCGCCCGACATGTGGATGGAGCTGCCGATACCCGGGGAGCTGAAGGACAGCTGCTGGGTGCGAGCCGCTTCCACGAATTCGGCCACGCTAGTGTAGGGGCTGTCGGCGGGCACCACCATCACGTTCGGAATGTTGATCACGTTGCGGATGAAGGTGAAGTCTTCAACCGGATTGTAACGCAGATTCGGGTACAGGGAGGCGCCAATGGTGTGGCCAGGGGACGCCATCAAAATCGCGTGGTCGGAACCGCGACCACCTCGGGCCAGCTGACCGGTGGCGACCGTGGAACCGGCACCCGGGCGATTTTCCACAACCACGGTGGTGAGTTCGCTCTGCAGCAGGTCGGCCACTTTGCGGGACAGCAGGTCCGTGGTGCCACCGGCGGAGTAAGGGACCACCAGGCGAATGTTGTTGTCCGGCCACTCATCGGCCATGGCGGCACCCGAAGTCAGGGACACTGCGGCCAGGGCACAAAGGGATTTACTTCTAACGAGGCGTTTCATCAATTTCAGCATTGTTGTGTTTATCCTACTCAGCTTCACCGTGTTCGCATATCGAACTTCTGTTCGAATATCGTTGCGAGCTTAATCTCACATATTCACCCGTCAGGCGCAAGCACTTTTTCCAACCAGCGAAACGCGGTTTCATAAAAATGCAGAAGGCGAAGTGCCGGACCAGGATCGATACCGCAATAAACGAGGAATGGCGGGGACACCCCAGTTCCCGGCGCGACCGCGCAGAGGGGCGCCTCGGTCCGGCAGGCCGGGCCGGGGGCAGCTGAGCCAGGCCGGGTGGGCGGCGAGCTTACGGCAGGACGTCGGTGATCCTGCGGGAGGCTTCCTGCAGAATCGGCACGTACTCGTCGATGATCCGTTGCACGGAGACGGTGCTCACATGGCTGCTGGTGTTGAGGGCGAACCGGGTTTGTCCCCGTCGATCGAACACCGGCACCGCCAGCGCCCGCATGCCCAACTCCAGCTCCTGGTCCACGATGGCATAGCCGTTACTGCGGATCTGTTCGAACTCGGTCACCAAGCCCTGGCGATCCTTGGTATAGGCGGTGAGTCTGTCGAACGAGGTCCGGTCCAGCAGATCGTCGAGCTCCGTATCCGGCAGGGCCGACATCAACACCCGGCCACCCGAGGTGGCGTAGGCGGGCAAGCGGGCACCGATTTGCAGGTTGATCGGGATCAGCCCCCGCCTCGGTATCCGGACGACATAGACAATATCGGTGCCATCCAGCACCAACGCCGAACAGGACTCACCCAGCCGGTAGGACACCTTTTCCATGATGGGCGTGATAGTTTCGGTGAAATCGAGTGACGCCAGGTAGGAATACCCCAGCTCGAGCACCTTGGCCGTGAGCCGGAAGGTCTTGTCGTCCTGGGAGACGTAACCAAGCTTCAGCAGGGTCAGCAGATAGCGCCTGGCCGCCGCTCGGGACAGACCGTTCTTCTCCGCCACCGCGGACAGGGTCATGGCGGGCGTCTCGGTGTCAAAGGACCGAATGAGCTCAAGCCCGCGGGCAAAGGTCGACATGAATTCCTTGTCGATACTCTGGTCTGTCGATGGTCTGCCTGTCACCCTCACCTTCCCTTTTCAGCACCAAGTTCACGGCCGTTCGATTATCGACCAAATGTTCGGGCGCGAAAGCATGACAGGCGCAATGGGGCCTTGCAAGCAAGCGGCCCGACCGCCCCGACGGCCAGCCGGTGGCCGCTGCTCAGTGCTTCTCCGCCATCCAGTCGTCCAGCGACTGCCCCTGACTCACCAGCCGTTCCAGCAACGGAGCCGGCTCCCAATACCCTGCTCCGGTCTGGCGTTGCAGCGCCTTCAGGCGGTCCCTGACCGACGCCAGGCCGCGCTGGGCGGCGTAGAACATGGGGCCGCCCTGGTAGGCCGGGAAGCCGTAACCGTGCACGTAGGCCACGTCGATATCACCGGGTCGCTGGGCAATGCCCTCCTCGAGGATACGGAAGCCCTCGTTCACCAGGGCCATCAAGTGCCGGTCCAGAATCTCGTCCGAGCTCAGGGCCCGGCGGCTGACGCCGTGCTTGCTGGCCTGGGCTTCGATAACCTCAAGCACCTCCGGGTCCACGCTCCGGGCCCGGGTTTCCGGATCGTAGCGGTAATAACCGGCTCCGGATTTCTGCCCCAGCCGCCCCATTTCCACCAGGGCGTCCGCGATGCAGTAGGATTTGGGATCGCCCTTCTGCGCATCGGTCAGGGCCTGGCGCGCCTTGTAGCCGATGTCGAGTCCGGCCAGGTCGCCCACGGCCAAGGGCCCCATGGCCATGCCGAAGCCGGTCAGGGCCCCGTCGATCTGTTCCGGGCTTGCACCCTCGATCATGCACAGCTGCGCTTCCCGGGCGTACTGCCGGAGCATGCGGTTGCCAATGAACCCAAAACACACCCGCGCCAGCACCGGCACCTTACCGATCCGCTTGCCAATGGCCATGGCGGTGGCCAGCACGTCGTCGGCGGTGTCGTCCGCCCTGACCACCTCCAGCAGGCGCATGACATTGGCGGGGCTGAAGAAGTGCAGGCCCACCACGTCCTGGGGCCTGTCGGTGACCCGGGCAATCTCATTGACGTCCAGGTAGGAGGTATTGGTCGCCAGGATGGCGCCGGGCTTGCAGACCTCATCGAGCCGGGCGAAGACCTGCCGCTTCACCTCCATGCTCTCGAACACCGCCTCGATCACCAGATCCACCTCACCGAGGTCGGCGTAGTCGGTGGTTCCGCGGATCAGTCGCTCACGCCTGACGGCCTCCTGCTCGGACAACTTGCCCTTGCTGACGGTGATGCCGTAGTTCTTGCCAATCAACGCCAGCCCTCGATCCAGGCCGTCCTGATTCAGTTCCAGCAGCGTCACCGGGATACCGGCATTGGCAAAACACATGGCGATCCCGCCCCCCATGGTGCCGCCGCCGATGATGCCGACCCGTTGAATCGGCCGGGGCTGACTCGCCGGATCCAGGCCCAGAACTTTCGGTGCCTGCCGTTCGGCGAAAAAGATATGCCGCAAAGCCGCGGACTGCTCCGATTCCGTGCATTCCACGAACTGGCCCCGCTCGAACGCCAGACCCTCATCGAACGGCAATCGGCTCGCGGCTTCCACACAGGCGACGATACGCTGCGGCGCCTGCTGTCCGCGCATGCGCTTGCCCAGGGTGGTCCGCCAGCTGGCAAACTGCTCGGCACTCGCGTCCTCGGCCGACACCTTCATGTCCCTTACCCGTCGCAGCATGGCGCCCTCGGCCACCAGCTCCCGGGCGTAGGCCAGTGCCGCGGCTTTCAGGGGCGCATCCACCACCCGGTCAATCAGCCCCAGCTTCAGGGCCTTGGCGGCAGTGACCGGCTTGCCCGAGGCAATCATGTCCAGGGCCGCCTCCACCCCGATCAGACGTGGCACCCGCTGGGTGCCGCCGGCGCCGGGCAGAAGCCCCAGTTTCACCTCTGGCAGGCCAACGGCGGCATCCGACACCGCGCAGCGGTAGTGGCAGCTCAACGCCACTTCAAATCCGCCGCCCAGGGCCGTGCCGTGAAGCGCAGCAATCACCGGCTTGCTCGCGCCCTCGATGGCCGCGTTGACCTCTGGCAGCGACGGCGCCTGCGGCGGCTTGCCGAATTCGCTAATTTCGGCGCCGGCGATGAAGGTGCGGCCTTCGCACAGCAGCACGATGGCTTTGGAGCTGTCCGCCTGAGCGGTGGCCAAGGCAGTGACCAGGCCCTCGCGCACGCCATGGGACAGCGCATTGACCGGTGGGTTATTGACGGTGATGACACCGATATCGTCGACAAGCTCGTAGGAAACCAGCATGGCGGTCTCTCCTCTCTATCTATAGGAAGCGCTATCTACAGGAAGCGTTTAGAGCACGCCACCGGCACGCAACGCCGCCAGCTCTTCCGTGGATTTACCCAGAAGTCGTTGCAGGGTGTCGTCGGTATCCTCGCCCAGCAGGGGCGGCGCCTTCCGGTACTCCTGTTGCGTCTTCGAGAACTTGATCGGGTTGGCGATCCCCGGCACCTTGCCCAGCTGGGGGTGTTCCAGCTCCAGCTTCATATTGCGGGCAATCACCTGCGGATCCTCGAAGACCTCCTGAATGTTCTGGATCGGCCCGCAAGGCACACTGACGGTGACCAGACGGTCCATCCACTCCCGGCTGGTGCGGGTACGGGTGACCTCACAGAGCTTGCCGACCAGTTCCTGGCGATGGATGACCCGCCGTGGGTTGGTGGCGAAGCGCTCATCCTCCGCCAGTTCCGGGCAGCCCATGGCCTTACACAGACGCTGGAACTGGCCGTCGTTGCCCACGGCGATGATGACCTGACCATCGCTGGTCGGGAACGGCTGATAGGGCGCAAGATTCGGGTGATACTCACCGGTCCGCCCCGGCGCCTCACCGCTGCAGAAATAGTTGAGCGCCTGGTTGGCCATCCAGCTGACCTGCACATCCAGCAACGCCATATCGATGTGCTGGCCTTCGCCGGTGTTGGTCCGGTGGTGCAGGGCCGACAGGATCGCAATCACCGAATTCATCCCGGTGGTCAGATCCGCCACCGCCATACCGACGCGCTGGGGACCGGCACCCGGCTGGCCATCCGCCACACCGGTGATGCTCATCAGGCCCGACTGGGCCTGGATCAGGTAGTCGTAGCCGGCGTGACTGGCCATGGGACCGGTCTGGCCAAAGCCGGTGACCGAGCAGTAGATCAGTCCGGGGTTGATCTGTGACAGGGCCTCATAATCCAGCCCCTTCTTGGCCAGGCCGCCGGTCTTGAAATTCTCCACCAGTACGTCGCATTCGGCCGCCAGCTCCCGGATCAGGGCCTGGCCTTCGGGCTTGCCGATGTCCACGGTCACCGAGTGTTTGCCGCGGTTGGCGGACAGATAGTAGCCGGACTGACTGGTGGGCTTGCCCTCGGCATCTTTCAGCCAGGGCGGCCCCCAGTGACGGGTATCGTCGCCCAGGCCCGGACGTTCGATCTTGATCACCTCCGCCCCGAGGTCAGCCATGATCTGGGTGCACCAGGGACCGGCCATCACCCTCGACAGATCCAGAACCCGAATTCCTGACAATGGACCAGACATTACAACCTCCTGATTCAAGCCGCGTCTTGCGCGTTACGAATGATTTGCTTGGCGATGACCAACTGCTGGATCTGCGAGGTGCCCTCGTAGAGCCGGAACAGCCGCACGTCCCGGTAGAACCGCTCGACACAGTACTCGCTGATGTAACCGGCGCCGCCGTGGACCTGGACCGCACGATCGGCCACCCGGCCCACCATCTCCGTGCAGTAGAGTTTGCAGCTGGCCGCGTTCATGGCGACCGACGCCCCGGCGTCGTAGGACCGGGCGGTTTCCTCAACCATGCATTTGCCGGCGTAGTACTCGGTCTGACTGTCCGCCAGCATCGCCTGCACCAGCTGAAAGCTGGCAATGTCGCTACCGAACTGTTTGCGCTGGGTGGCGTAGCTGACACTTTCGTCGATCAGCCGCTTGGCCGTGCCCACGCTCAAGGCACTGATGTGCAGTCGACCCCGATCCAGCACCTTCATGGCGGTCTTGAAGCCCTGGCCTTCCTTGCCGCCAATCAGGGCATCGACGGGCACGCGTACGTTGTCGAAGATCACGTCGCAGGTATGCGCGCCTTTTTGCCCCATCTTCTTGTCCGGCTTGCCCAGGGAGATGCCCGGAAGCCCGGCGTCCACCAGAAAGGCCGAGACGCCACGACCGCCCTCTTCCCGAGTCCCGGTGCGGGCCATCACCGTGAACACGCCGGCCCGCGGCGCGTTGGTGATGAAGCGCTTGCTGCCGTTCAGCACATACACGTCGCCGTCACGACGCGCGCTGGTCATCACCGAGCCGGCGTCGGACCCGGCATCGGCCTCGGTCAGGGCAAAGGAGCCGATCAGCTCGCCGCTGGCCAGCTTCGGCAGGTACCTGGCTTTCTGCTCGTCCGTGCCATCAATGATGATGCCCTGGGAGCCAATGCCCACGTTGGTCCCGAACATGGAGCGAAACACCGGCGAGGTATAGCCCATTTCCTGGATGATGGCGACTTCGTCACTCATGCTCAGGCCCAGGCCACCAAATGCCTCCGGGATGGACAGGCCGAACAGGCCCATCTCCTTCATTTCCTCGATGACGTCCTCGGGAATGCGGTCTTCCTCGGCGACCTGCATCTCCAGGGGTACCAGTCGCTCGCGCACGTACCGACGCACGCTGTCGACAAATTGATTCAGGGTTTCTTGATCGAGTGCCATCACGGCCTCCCAGTTCTCTTTGATATCAACAGCTGACCGGGCCTGCAGACAGCTCCAAAATTCAGCTCCATCGCAAGGCCAGAGGACCTCCCGAGCAGAGCGTTCGTTTACGGTTCCAGTCGGTTAGGAAGCGGGTGCCATCAGCGCAATCAGGGCGCAAAGACCGCTGCTGAGCGTCAGCATCAGCAGGGAATACTGTCGGCTCCAGTCGTAGGACGCCTGATGGGCGCTGTAGCCCGTGCAGCGTTCCAGCAACAGGGAATTCGCCGAGTACGGAGTTCCGGCGATGGTGATGCCCCAGCCCGTGACGAGCCCCAGGCCCAGGGCCAGCAGGGCCGGCTCCGGCCAGATCGGGCCCAGGATTCCGCCGTACACCGTGGCCGAGATGATGGGATTGACGCCCACCGCGCCACCGCAGAAAAACAGCCAGGGGATGGCGAACGCCAGCACCGGATAGCCCCAGCTGGGCAGACTGAAATCGGCGCCGAGGGAATTCAGGGCCAGCATCGCGAGCGCCCCACCAAGGAACGACGACCCGCCCATGATCGCCAGCTCGTTGTTGACGTTGGCCAACGACGGCAGCGCCAACGTCCCCTCGACCAGCCGGCGGTACAGCAGACACAGCACCACCACGCTCAGGCAACTCAGGGTCACCGCCAGGGAGTACTTCAGGCTCACCCAGGTACTGAGCGCAAAGGCACTGACGCAGATAAACAGAACGATCGCCAGAAACCGCACCCAGGGCCAGAACGCCGACACGGTCTCCGACGGGCCGGACCGAGGAGTTTCCTGCTCCCGCGACCAGACACCCGCAACCAGGTAGAGCAAGGCAAAGGGCAGGCTCAGTGTCAGCAGCGTCCAGCTGTGCAGCCCCGGCAGCAGGGTGACCGTCATTACCACGGCAATCGACAGCGGCGACCCCATGGGCGAGGCGCCAAAGCCCCGGATCACCGCCCGGGCGGCGTTGCGCGCGGCCGGACTGTCGCCGGACTGGCTGATCTGGCTGCCGATCATGGTGGCGATCAGCCCGACCGAGCCGAAATTGAGCGGGATGGACAACACCCCGGTACCGGTGCTCAGCCCCAGGTAGCGGGCCACCGGGCGACCGCCAAAGAGGCTCTCGGAAATGACCGCCAGATCCTTCGAGGTGCCCAGGACCGCCGACAGCAGCATCACCGACAGAATCAGGCCGGTGATGCCCGCCATGCTTTCGGACGCGCTCAGCAACAGGTCAGGTTGGCGGACCAGGCCATACAGGCTGACCAGCACCATCAGCGACGCGATCACCCGGCCCACCGTGCGCAGTTCGGCCCAGCTCAGAAAGATCACCAAAGCCGCCAACACGGTCGCAGCCTGGGCACTTCCGGGCACCAGCGCGAAGGCGGCACAGGCCAGGGTCAGGTAAGCCACCAGCGACCGCAGCGCGGTCAGTCGAGCCGGGCTGATCATGACAGCGGCGCCACCCTGTCGGTGGCTATCTGGCCGGGAATCCGGATCAGCAAGGGACACCTATCAGCGAGCAAAGACACCGTTCTCATCGTCTCCGCCCAACACATAACGAAATGAGCCCTGAGCGGTGGCAACAAGGACGTCGCCAAGCGTCACCCGGGCTTCGGCAAAGAAGATTTTGCTGCCGCGCTTGAGCATGACCCCTTCGGCCCGAAGGACGCCCTCTTGCGCGGGACTCATGAACTGGGTGTTCAGGGAGATGGTGCTGCAACGCCGGATGTTGCCGGGCAGCGCGCAGTAGGTTCCGCTCAGTCCGGCGGCACTGTCGAGTAACGTGGTCAGCACGCCCCCGTGGACAAACCCGTTCCGGTTCAGCAGGTGTTCAGCCACGGGAATGGACGCCTGAACCCGGCCGGGCTCCCACGCCAGGACCCGGAATCCCAGGAATTCGCGAAAGCCGCCCAGGTTTTCGTTCTCGGCAAGCAGGTTTATGTCACTCATCTGGTTTCTCACTCTTTTCGCGCCCGTGTTGCGCGGGCCTTTTTCAGATGAGCAGCACGTTATCACTCGACAATGAATGCCGCTATTATATACTTTTTATATCACCCATCTTATTTTTATATAGCTGGCCAGCCTGCGTTAGGCCGCGCCCACGCCGGTCATTGCCCGAGCCCCAGAAGAGATTCCGAGAGCCTGTCATGCCATTCCAACCCAAGATCGACCTTCGCCAGCTCAACAGCTTCGTCACCATTGCCGACATGGGCAGCTTCAGCCGGGCATCGGAAAAGCTGTTCGTGGCCCAGCCGGCGCTGAGCCGGCAGATCCGGCTGATGGAAGAGGCGTTGAATGTGGAGGTGTTCGTTCGCCACGGCCGCGGAGTGGTGCTCACCGCCGCCGGGGAGCTGCTGTACGAAAAAGCCCAGACCATGTTCCAGGACCTGGAGCGGACCCAGGCGGATGTGTCGGCGATTGCCGGCGAAGTCACGGGACAACTGACCCTGGGCATGCTGCCCACCGCCGCCCACACCTTTTCCGGCGGTATCATCGAGGAGTTCCGTCGCCGCTACCCCCAGGTGACCCTGGCGATCAAATCCGCCATGAGCGGCACCCTGCAGCAAATGGTTTCGCAACACCGGGTCGACCTCGCCATCACCTACAACCACGGCAAGCTCAAGCACCTGCACTACACGCCCTTGATCGAAGAACGCTTTTACCTGGTGTCGCCACCCGGGACCGAGGTGGCCGGCCGCAGCGAGCTTACCCTGGATGAAGTGCTGGAGTTGCCACTGGTGATGCCGGAGGAAAAACACGGCTTGCGGGAGCTGATGGAGAAGGAGGCGATCAAACGCCACAAGAAGCTGGAGTTGGCACTGGAAGTAAACGCCTGGCCGCTGATGACCGATCTGGTGCGGCGGGGTCTGGGCTACACCATTCTGTCCTTCGCCAGCGTGCACGAACTGGTGCAGCGCCAGGAAGTGGTGGCCATTCCCATCCACTCCCCGGAAATCAACCGCTCACTGGCGATCGTCACCCCCAAGGACCTGCCCCCGTCCATCGCCGCGATCAAACTGGCGGAAACCATCATGAACCAGGTCACCCTGCAGGTGGATGACGGCATCTGGAAGGGACGCCCGCTGTTTCGCAACAACGCCCTGGACAACCTGACGGCGGCGAGCACGCCGAGTCAGGACGAGGACTGAGCCAAGGCCAGGGGTCGTGACAGCGGACAGGTCGGCTCGACCTGCCCGCCAGGAGCAGACCAGGGGTCAGTGCGCGACTTTCAGCACCACCTTCCCGGTCGCCCGCCGTTCGCTCAGGGCGCCCAGGGCCTTGGCGTAGTCATCGAACTCAAACACTTCGCTGATCTTCGGATCAATCTTGCCTTCCGAGTAGAGCTTCATCAGCTCCATCATGTTCTGGGCGCTGGCCTCCGGCTCACGCTGAGTGAAGCTGCCCCAGAACACGCCAACCACGGAACAGCCCTTCAGCAGGGTCAGGTTGGCGGGTACTTTCGGGATCTCACCGGCGGCGAAGCCGATGATCAGGTGGCGACCGTTCCAGCCCATGGCGCGCAGGGCCTGCTCGGTAAAGTCGCCGCCGACCGGGTCGTAGATGACATCCACGCCCTTGCCCTTGGTCAGGTTCTTGACCGACTCCTTCAGCGGCTCCTCGCTGTAATTGATCAGGTCATCGGCTCCGGCGGCCTTGGCAATGGCAAGCTTGTCGGCGGAGCTGGCGGCGGCGATGACGCGGGCACCCATGGCCTTGCCCAATTCCACCGTGGCCAGACCAACGCCGCCGCTGGCGCCCAGCACCAGCAGGCTTTCCCCGGGCTGCAGATTGGCGCGCTGTTTGAGCGCGTAATAGGAGGTGCCATAGACCATGGTGAAGGCGGCGGCTTTTTCGTCGGACATGCCGTCCGGCACCGGCAGCAGGTTCTGCTCGGGCACCACCACCTCTTCGGCGAAGGAGCCGTACCCGGTCAGACCGGCCACCCGGTCGCCCGGCTTGAAACGGGTCACCTTCTCACCCACCTCGATCACCTCACCGGCCATCTCGCCCCCCGGCGAAAACGGCATGTTGGGCTTGAGCTGGTACTTGCCCTCGATGATCAGGGTGTCCGGAAAGTTCAAACCGGCGGCCTTGACGCGCACCTTCACGCCCCGGCCTTTGACGTCCGGGCTGGGCACATCTTCGATGACCAGCGACTCGGCCGGCCCGTATTCCTTGCAGAGGATGGCTTTCATGGGGGCTCCTTATGTAATCATTGTTGTTGGCTCGGCATCAGACGCTGACGCGGCCATTGATCCGAATCCATCAAACTAAACAGTGTCACCCCATGAAGCAAATAAAGCTTCCTAATTGAATTTTATAAACCTCGTTAATTCGGCTCAGAGCATCGAGCCAGCGAAAACCAGCGCGCCCACAAGCCCGAGGGCAGCAACAATCAATCCAGCCTTGAGCCCGGGAGACACCACCGATGCCCCCGTGGTAGCGGCGCCCGGTTGCGGGTCATCGTAATTAACCAGCTTCTGGTCCTCGCTGGACTTGCGAATCAGGTCGATCATTTCCTCGCACTGCCGAGCCGTAAACGACGCAGGCTCAAAACTGACCAGGCCATGACTCTCGAGCAACCGCCGCACGTCCACCGAAAGCGGGACATATTTCATCGACCAGTTTTCAAAGGTCGTCTGCTGCAGCGGTTCCTCGATCAGGATCACGATGTTGGTGTGCCGATCATCCTCACGGATCTTTTGGAACAACTCCATCACTTCGGCCTCGTCTCCTTCGAGGTATTGGAAGAACCGGTTATTGCCGTAATAGAGACCGCCGGTCACATGGCGCTGGGCATTATTCCGACGTGATGTCAGCAGAATTCGGGCGACGTGCGGTTCGACACCCTTCTCCACGGGCTTGGATTGAAACGTGGCTTCACTGGCGTAGGCCAGGCGCATCAATGGCATGTGCAACACTCCCGGTTTATTAGTTGTAGTTGGCATACAACTACGCTCGCCGTCGACATTCCGGATCAAAAGGATACTGGGCTCAGGTCACCGGGATGAACCCGTGCCGGTTTTCAGCTATTCTTCGCGCAGCCCGTTTCGATACCCTGCAACCCATTGATCACCGGCCAGGTTCTCCCGTGTTCGACATCGTCTACCTTCTTGAAATGATCGGGATCATCGCCTTTGCCATCTCGGGCATGATCGTGGCGCGGGCCAAAAACATGGACCCGGTCGGCGTGTTTACCATCGGCTTCATCACCGCCATGGGCGGCGGCACCCTGCGCGACCTGATCCTGGACAACCACCCGGTGTACTGGATCCAGCACCAGGAGATGCCGCTGCTGATTCTGCTGCTGTCGGTGGTGTTCAGCTACTGGAACCGGGTCGACCGGATCAGGGCGGCGCGCATCGTCATTCCGGACGCCATCGGTCTCGGCGTGTTCTCCATCCTCGGCGCCCAGCTCGCCCTGGACCTTGGCCACTCGCTGTTCATCGCCGCCCTGCTCGGGGTCATGACCGGCACCTTCGGCGGTGCCCTGAGGGACACCATGTGCAACGAGGTGCCACAGATTTTCCGCAAGGATCAGATCTACGCCTCCATTTCCTTTGTCGGCTGCTGGCTGTATTTCCTCTGCGTCTGGCTGCTGGATAGCCAGGCGATCTCGCTCACCATTGGCCTGGTGTTCATTGCCGTTGTGCGCATTCTGGCGGTGCGTTTTGACATCCGGCTGCAACGGGATGCGTCGCCACACTGACTGCCCTGCTAATCGTTAGCTGGCTGTCAATCATCCCTTGGCCTCAGGGCCGTCAGTCGGTAAGATTGCGCTTTTTTTCACGCAATCCACGTTTCCCGTTCGAAACAGATTCCCAAATCCCAATTACTGGCATCCTGAGAGGCAGGCTCCCGTCATGCTTGAACGATTGTTCCAACTCCAGGCCCACGGCACGACGGTTCGTAAAGAACTGGTTGCGGGCATCACCACCTTCCTGACCATGGCCTACATCATCGTGGTCAACCCGAGCATCCTGTCGTCCACCGGCATGGATTTCGGCGCGGTGTTCGTGGCCACCTGCCTGGCCGCCACCATCGGCACCCTGATCATGGGCCTCTGGGCCAACTACCCGATCGCCCTGGCGCCGGGCATGGGTCTGAATGCCTTCTTCTCCTTTACCGTGGTGGGCAGCATGGGCTACAGCTGGCAGGTGGCCCTGGGCGCGGTCTTCCTGTCCGGTTCGATCTTCTTCCTGTTGAGCATCCTCAAGGTCCGTGAATGGATCATCAACAGCATTCCCATGTCACTGCGATTCGGCATTTCCGCCGGCATTGGTTTCTTCCTGGCACTGATCGCCCTGAAAAATGCCGGCATCGTGGTCGATAATCCGGCCACCCTGGTAGGCCTGGGCGACATCAAGGTGGCGGAAAGCCTGCTGTTCTTCGGCGGTTTTGTCCTGATCTGCGCGCTGTCGTTCCGTCAGATCACCGGCGCGGTGATGATCGGCATCATCGCCATCACTGGCATCGCCATGATGCTGGGCATGGTCGAGTACCAGGGCTTCATCTCGGCACCGCCGAGCCTGGCCCCCACCTTCATGCAGCTGGACATTGCCGGCGCCCTGAACGTGGGCATGATCAGCATTGTCTTTGCCTTCCTGTTCGTGGATCTGTTCGACACCTCCGGCACCCTGATCGGTGCCGCCCAGCGCGGCGGCCTGCTGGACAAGGACGGCAAACTGCCGCGCCTGGGCCGGGCCCTGATGTCCGACTCGGTCGCCACCATGTCGGGCGCGGCCATGGGCACCTCCACCACCACCAGCTATATTGAGTCCACGGCCGGCATTTCCGCCGGTGGCCGTACCGGTCTGACCGCGGTGGTGGTCGCTGCCCTGTTCCTGGCGTGCCTGCTGCTCTCGCCCATCGCCAGCATCATTCCGGCCTACGCCACCGCACCGGCCCTGATGTACGTCGCGGTCCTGATGACCGGCGGCCTGAAGCTGGTCGACTGGGACGACATCACCGATGCCGCGCCGGCGGTGGTAACGGCGCTGATGATGCCGCTGACTTTCTCCATCGCCAACGGCATTGCCATGGGCTTCATCACCTACGCCATCGTCAAGGCGTTGAGCGGACGCTGGTCCGACCTGAACGCCAGTGTCGTCATCATTGCCGTCGTCTTCGTGCTGAAATTCATCTTCCTGGATGCGGCCTGAGCCGCCTCCTGATTGATTACCGGATCTGTCATGGACTATTTCTCGGAAAGCATCAAAAAAGCCATTCGCACCGTGCCGGACTGGCCCAAGCCGGGCGTGGCCTTTCGTGACATCACCACGGTCCTGCAGGACCGGACCGCGTTCCGCAAGCTGATCGACGCCTTTGTCCACCGCTACCACGGTCAGGACATCGCGGCGGTGGCGGCAGTCGATGCCCGCGGCTTCATCATCGGCTCGGCCCTGGCCTACGAGCTGAACGCCTCACTGGTGCTGATTCGCAAGAAAGGCAAGCTGCCGTTCGACACCCTGGTCGAGGACTACGAACTGGAGTACGGCACCGCCTCGGTGGAGCTGCACAAGGACGCCTTCAAGCCCGGCGACAAGGTGGTCCTGGTCGACGACCTGATCGCCACCGGCGGCACCATGCTGGCGGCGACCCGGCTGATTCGCCGGATCGGCGCCGAGATCGTGGAAGTGGCGGCGATGATCGACCTGCCCGACCTGGGCGGCTCCCGCAAGCTGCAGGAAGAGGGTCTTCAGGTTTATACTGTCTGCTCGTTCGACGGAGAATAAGCAACAGACAGGAGACGGCCATGCACGACTACCAACATCACTGGAAAGACGGAACTCCGGTGCACCTGCCCCTCGGCAAGATAGTCTGCATTGGCCGCAATTACGCCGAACACGCCCGGGAACTGAACAACCCGGTGCCCGAGGAACCACTGCTGTTCATCAAGCCTGCCACCGCCGCGGTCCACATCACCCGCCCCCTGGCGCTGCCCAAGGACAAGGGTTCCGTGCACTACGAAGCCGAACTGGCGGTACTGATCGGCCGGCCGCTGACCAACGCGTCGGCGAGCGAGGCCGAAACCGCCATTCTGGGCTACGGCCTGGCCCTCGACCTGACCCTCCGGGACGTCCAGAGCCAGCTCAAGGAAAAGGGCCAGCCCTGGGAGCGGGCCAAATCCTTCGACGGCGCCTGCCCCCTGTCGCCGTTTGTGGCCTCGGACAAGTTCCGCAAGGACAACATCCACTTCACCCTGGATATTGATGGCGAGCGCCGCCAGACCGGGGACACCCACGACATGCTGAATCCGGTGGTGCCGCTGATCGCGCACATCAGCAGCCACTTCAGCCTGATGCCCGGCGATGTGGTGCTGACCGGCACGCCCAAGGGCGTGGGCCCGCTCGCCCCTGGCCAGACCCTGTCATTGGAGCTGGAAGACCTGCTGTTCGTTGAAACCAAAGTGGTTTAACCCCCGCGACCAGCAAACCTATCCCGGGTTGAGGACGTACAACTGGCATGGCTAAGAAACCGGTTACCTCCCGCAGTGGACGCTTCCTGAAACTCGCCGGCATGACCGCCTCCGTGGCCGGTCAGTACGCCGGCCAGCGCGCGCGTCGGATGTTCCGAAGCGAGAACGACGACGGCGCCCAGAGCGAAAGCTACACCCGCATGGCGGGCCAGATTGCAGACACCCTGGGCGAACTCAAGGGTGCGGTGATGAAGGTCGGCCAGATCGCGTCCCAGACCCAGGACTTCCTGCCCAAGGAATTCTCCGACGCCCTGCAGACCCTGCAGAAAGAAGCGCCGCCCATGCCCTTCCCGGTGATCGTGGCACAGATCGAATCGGAGCTGGGCCAACCGGTGGCGGAACTGTTCGAGTACCTGCAGGAAAAACCCTACGCCGCCGCGTCCATCGGCCAGGTGCATCGGGCCCGGCTGCACGACGGCACCGACGTGATCGTGAAGGTGCAGTACCCGGGGGTCGATGACTCCTGCGACTCCGACCTCAAGCAGCTGCGCATGGCCCTGAAGCTCGGCGGCCTGCTGCGCATGCCCAAGGAGGCGGTGGATCAGCTGTTCGGGGAAATCCGCGAGCGTTTGAAGGAAGAGCTGGATTACCTGAACGAAGCCGACAACCTGCGGCTGTTCAGAGGCTTTCACCAGCACGACAACTGGGTGATCATCCCGGCGGTGATCGACAGCCACTCCACCCGGCGGGTGCTGACCCTAGAACTGGTGGAGGGCGACCACGTCAGTGACGTCACGCCCGAGCGCTACGACCAGGACACCATCAACCTGATCGGCCACCGCATCTTCACCACCATGGCGGACCAGCTGTTCCGGTTCCAGTGCATCCACGGTGATCCCCACGCGGGCAACTTTGCCTATCGCCCGGACGGCTCGATCATCATGTACGACTTTGGCTGCGTGAAAAAACTCAAGCCGGAGATCGTCGAGTCCTACCGCAAGGCGCTGGTGGCCGCGCTGAAAGAGGATTACCAGGCCCTGGACCGGCATTTGATTGATCTGGGCGCGCGGGTGGAGAGCCAGCCGGCGGTGGACGAAGCCTACTACGCCATGTGGCGGGATATCCTGATCGTGCCCTTCGAACAGGACGAGCCTTACGACTTTGCCGAGTCCGACCTGCACAAGCACGTGGCCGCCAAGACCAGCACGGTGTTCAAGTACCTGGATTACTTCAAGCCTCCGGTGGAAAGTATTTTCATCGACCGGATGATCGCCGGCCACTACTGGATGCTCAAACGCCTGGGGGTGCAGGCCGCGTTCCGCTCGGAACTGGAAAAGTACCTGGACGTCGCGTCCTGACCCCTGGGTCTCAGAAATACCCGATCATCCGGCCCAGCACCAGCACCACCGGCCAGCCCACCAGGGAAAACAGCGCACACCGGCGCAGGCCGGGCACCACTGGCGTCCCGTCCACAGGCGCCGGGAACCGGGTGGCGGCCACCACCAGATTCGCCAGCCCCAGCAGGATGAGCGCGAATTTGGCCTGAAACCAGTCCGACTGCAGGTATTCCGACGCCCGGGTAATGAACAGCAGGCTGCCCGTGGTCAGGGCCAGCGCCAACCCCAGACCCGCGGTCAGCCTCAGCACCTGCCAGAACGGCACCACCGGCAGACGGCGCCAACACCCGAGCAGCTTGAGGTCCAGCGGGATGATGCCGCCTACCAGCAGGGCGATGCCAAGAATGTGACCGGCATTCACCGCCGGGTACAGCCAGGGCGAGCCCCGAAGCGCCTGCGCCAGGGCGCCCTGCTCCAGGGCTACCGCCAGCTCGAGCATGTCGGTCAGGACGGCCGATCCGGGTAGAGGTTGTAGTCCTGACCGTCAATGACCAGGCGTTCGGCCTTCACCAGTCGCTCGCCTTCGCGGGCCGACCGGTGACCATGCACGGTGATGCTCTGGCCCACCGCCAACAGCTCATCGGTCAGCCCGGCCCGCGCATTGCGCCAGGGCTGGCCCACTTCAATCAGCCATTGCTCGCCATCGACATCCAGGGTCACCTCACCGTGGGGGTTACCCAGCCGGGTCGCGACGATGGTGCCGGAAATCTCAAATTCCTGGTCCGTGGCCCAGCCCCAACCATGATGAGCCGACACCAGGGCCGAGCCCAGCAACAACCAGGCGGACAGGTAGAACCAGACGAGTGTACGAAGGGGGTGTGACATGATCCGTCTCCCTTGGCCGGTGATCTTCTGAGCGTAGCCCAGCGCCGGCGGTTGAGACAGGGTAAAAGCGCCGGAATCAGGCCAGGGAGGCAACCCAGTCGGCGACTCCGTCGACGGCGCCCTTGCGAATGACCCGGGCGCGGGCCACCGACGCGGGTGCCCCCGGGTCCACCAGGGTAATGGGCACGTAAGGGTCGACCTCGTAGACCAGGCCGGCGGCCGGATAGACCTGCAGCGAGGTGCCGACGATCAGCAGGTGATCGGCGGTGCGCACCACCTCCGCGGCCTTGTCCAGCATGGGCACTTCTTCCCCGAACCAGACAATGTGGGGACGGAGCTGGGCGCCGCGCTCGCAGGTCTGGCCGGTTTCGATGTCCTGGTAGCCGATGTCGTAGACCAGCTCAGGGTGGCGGCAGCTGCGGGCCTTGGTCAGTTCGCCATGAAGATGAATGACCTCGCTGGAGCCGCCGCGCTCGTGCAGGTCGTCGACGTTCTGGGTGATCACCGTGACCCGGTACCGGGCCTCCAGCTCGGCCAGCAACCGGTGGGCCCGGTTGGGCCGGGCTGAGGCCAGCTGGCGCCGGCGGTCGTTGTAGAACCGCAGCACCAGCTCCTGGTTGCGGGCGAACGCCTCCGGCGTCGCCACGTCGTAGACGCTGTGCTCCTCCCACAGGCCGCCGTTGTCCCTGAAGGTGGAGAGCCCGCTTTCGGCGCTCATGCCGGCGCCGGTCAGGACGACGATGTGGTCCTGCATCAGTCGAAGATCTTGCCCGGGTTCATGACGCCCTTGGGATCGAAAACCTGCTTGATGCCCTTCAGGTAGGCAATCTCGGCCTCACTGCGGGTGTAGTGCAGGTAGGGTTTCTTGGTCATGCCGACACCGTGTTCGGCGGACACGCTGCCCTGGTAGCGCTCGACGATCTCGAACACCCACTTGTTGACCTGCTGGCACTTCTCGAAAAAATCTTCCTTGGCCATGCCCTCGGGCTTGAGGATGTTCAGGTGCAGGTTGCCGTCACCGATGTGGCCGAACCAGATGATCTCAAAGTCCGGGTAGTGCTCGGTGACCACCGCGTCGATCTCCTGCAGGAACCCGGGCACCTTGGACACCACCACGGAGATGTCGTTCTTGTAGGGCGTGCGCGGGGCAATGGACTCGGAGATGCGCTCGCGCAGCTGCCACAGGTTGTGGGCCTGGGTTTCGCTCTGGCTGATCACGCCATCCAGCACCCAGCCGTTCTCCACGCACCGCTCGAACAGGGTCATGGCGTCGTCCATCACCTGGTCGGACACCGCCTCGAACTCCAGCAGCGCGTAGTACGGTGCCTCGGTCTCGAACGGCGCCTGCACCTGGCCGTGGGCCAGCACATGCTGCATGGCCTGGTGCGAGAAGAACTCGTAGGCGGTCAGGTCGATCTGCTTCTGGAACGTCTGCAGCACGTCCATGGTGTTGGTGAGGTCGTTCAGGCCCAGCACCAGCACGGTCAGGTTGTCGGGCTTGCGCGCCAGCTTCATGGTGGCCTCGGTGATGAAACCGAGGGTGCCTTCGGCGCCAATGAACAGGTGGCGCAGGTCGTAGCCGGTGTTGTTCTTGGCCAGATCCTTGTTCAGATCGAGGATTTCGCCCTTGCCAGTCACCACCTTCAGGCCGGCCACCCAGTCGCGGCTCATGCCGTAGCGAATCACCTTGATGCCGCCGGCGTTGGTGGACAGGTTGCCACCCAGCTGGCTCGAGCCGGCCGACGCGAAATCCACCGGGTAGTACAGCCCGTTGTCGTCGGCAAAGTTCTGCAGCTGTTCGGTAACCACACCGGCCTGGCAGCGCACGGTGCGATCGCTGGCGCTGAAGTCGAGGATCTGGTTCATGTTGTCGAACGCCACCACCACTTCACCGTTGGCGGCCACCGCTCCGGCGCTCAGACCGGTGCGTCCGCCCGAGGGTACTAGCGCCACCTGGTTGTCGTTGGCGAACTGCACCAGCGCCTGCACCTGCTCGGTGGTCTTGGGCAACACAATGGCGATGGGCTTGGGCGGGTAGATCTTGGTCCAGTCCTTGCCGTAGGACTCCAGGTCCGCCGGGTCGGTCAGCACCTTGCCGGCCTTGTCGCCGGTGGCAATCAGCTCGTTCAGGGAAGCGATGATCTGTTCGGAATTCATGAAGGCGTCAGTCTCGTTCGGGTTGGTCCGCCGGCCCGTGTCCCGGTGGCTGCCGAAGCAGTTCACACAGGCAATCCGGCGCGCTGTGAAATTCTGCGATTATGGTATCATACCGCCCCTGTTCTGTGAGCCAGCCCTGACGATCACTGGCCACGGGTCATTTCACGTGACGAAAGGTTCGGAAGCAAGCCCATGTCAAATACGTCTCTCGAAAAGAGCAAAATCCGGATCCTGCTGCTGGAAGGCGTGCATCAATCTGCCATTGATACCCTGAACGCTGCAGGCTACACCAACATCGAATATCTGACTCACTCGCTGTCTGAGGAAGACCTGATTGAGAAGATTGCCGATGCGCACTTCGTGGGTATTCGCTCGCGTACCCAGCTGACCGAGAAAGTGTTTGACGCTGCCAAGAAGCTGGTGGCTGTGGGTTGTTTCTGTATCGGTACCAACCAGGTCAACCTGCAGGCGGCCACCCGCCGCGGCATCGCCGTGTTCAACGCGCCCTTCTCCAACACCCGCAGCGTGGCCGAACTGGTTCTGGCCCAGGCCATCCTGCTGCTGCGCGGCGTACCGGAGAAAAACGCCAAGGCGCACCGGGGCGAGTGGCTGAAGTCCGCCAAGGACAGCTACGAGATCCGCGGCAAGAAGCTGGGCATCATCGGCTACGGCAACATCGGTACCCAGTTCAGCGTTCTGGCCGAGGGCCTGGGCATGGACGTGTACTTCTACGACGTGGTCTCCAAGCTGCCGATTGGTAACGCCACCCAGGTGGGCACCATGCAGGAGCTGCTGAACATCGCCGACGTGGTGAGCCTGCACGTGCCGGAAACCCCGGCCACCAAGTACATGTTCAAGGCCGAGCAGTTCGCCCAGATGAAGCCGGGCGCGATCCTGATGAACGCCTCCCGCGGCACCGTGGTGGATATCGGCGCCCTGGCCGATGCCCTGCAAAGCGGCAAGCTGCTGGGCGCCGCCATCGACGTATTCCCGGTCGAGCCGAAATCCAACGACGAGGAATTCGTCTCCCCGCTGCGGGAGTTCGACAACGTCATCCTGACCCCGCACGTGGGCGGCTCCACCATCGAGGCCCAGGAAAACATCGGCCGCGAAGTGGCGGAAAAGCTGGCCATGTACAGCGACAACGGCACCTCGGTGTCCTCCGTCAACTTCCCGGAAGTGGCGCTGCCGTCGCACCCGAACCAGCACCGTCTGCTGCACATCCACGAGAACGTCCCGGGCGTGATGTCCGAGATCAACCAGGTGTTCTCCGAGAACGGCATCAACGTCTGCGGCCAGTATCTGCAAACCAAGGAAGACATTGGTTACGTGGTGGTCGACGTGGACAAGGCCTACGGCGAGCTGGCGCTGGAGAAGCTGCGCCACGTCAAGGGCACCATCCGCTGCCGCGTGCTGTTCTGAAGCAACCAGCGGTTCGGAAACAAAAAAAACCGGGGCTTGGCCCCGGTTTTTTTTCGCCTGCCGTTTACTGCTGAACCCGCAGCAGCCGGTTCGGCGAGCCGGCCTTGATGCCCGACAGCACGTTGCCCGTGGTCTGCTGCACCAGCGCCTGGTGCACCGCCGCCGGGGTCAGTTGACCATCGGCCGCCAGCAGCAACGCGGCATTGCCGGCGACGTGTGGCGAGGCCATGGAGGTGCCGCTGATGGTATTGGTGTCGTCGTCGCTCTGATACCAGGCGGCGGTGATGTTCGAGCCCGGAGCGAACAGGTCCAGGCAGCTGCCGTGGTTGGAGAACGACGAACGCTCATCGTTGCGCGTGGTGCTACCCACGGTCACCGCTTCGGCCACCCGGTTCGGAGAGCCACTGCAGGCGTCGGCGGCGTCGTTGCCGGCCGCCACCACGAAGCTGACGCCCTCGTCGATGGCGCCGCGCACGGCCTGATCCAGGGCGTCGGAATTCCCGCCACCGAGGGACATGTTGGCCACGGCCGGAGCCTGATGGTTTTCCGCGACCCAGTCGACCCCGGCAATCACATCCGAGTTGCTGCCCGCGCCGGCACAGTTGAGTACCCGCACCGGCGCCACCTCGGCGGCCTTGGCAACGCCGTACTCGGTCCCTACCGCCGTGCTGGCCACGTGGGTGCCGTGGCCGTTGCAGTCCGAGGTATCTTCCGGGTCACCACTGGCCCCGAGCAAGCCGAGCAGCGGCAAACCCAGGCCACCGGTGCCGGCGAAATTGCGGCCGGTGCCGACCCGGCCGGTAAACTCGGTGTGCGATGATCGCAACCCGGTATCGATCACGTACACGGTGACCCCGGCACCGGCATCGGCGGGGTAGGCGTAACGATCATTGAGCGGCAGGTAGGCTTGATCCACCCGGTCCAGTCCCCAGGTGGCGTCCTGCTGGGTGCCGGAAGCCATCACCACCCGATCAGGCTCCACCGCCTCGACACCAGGCATGGACGACAGCAGCGCCGCCTGGGTCTCGGACAGGGCCACGGCGGCGCCGGTGAACGCGGTGTCGTACAGGTGCAGCACCTCGCCACCGCCGGTTGCAGTCAGCAACTGCTGCACCGCCGCCTGCAGCCCGGAGACGTTGAGCAGCTCCGGCAGGGTCGGGTCGAGGGTCAGGATAAATCGGCCCGGGATGACATCCCCGGCGGCCGGCCCGGCGCTCGGTGTTTCCGCCTGCCCCAGCAGCGGGGCGGCCAGGCTGGTCAGAGACTCGCCATGGGCGAGTGGCGCGGCGGCCATGGCGATTGCCAAGGGTGCGGCAATCCAGAGTGTGTTCTTCACGAGGCGTACTCCTATCTCGTTGATTCTTGTCATTAAAGGCCCAGTCCGTGCCCTGGGCGACGGCTGGCTGCCCACGGTGGCATCCAAATCCCGAAAAATCACGGAAATCGCCTAAAAATTCATTTAAGTTTCGATAAATTAATGATTTTTGACCTTGAGAACGCGGAGATTCGTACCATTACTGTAGGAGGCGCCCAACGCGTCTTCATGTTCATCGCACAGGAGTCACGTATGTCTTTGAAGGATTCATTGCAGCAGAAACTGGAAACCCAGGCCGATCTTTGGCGCAAACAGGTCGAGAGCCTGCGCGCCCAAGCCGAGGAAAAGATGGCCAGGGCCAAAGATGAGCAATCCGAAGCGGAAGTTCAGCGGGAGTTTTCGGAGAAGATCCAGGATCTCGAGGCGCATATCGACAGCGCGAAAAGCAAGCTGGGCGAGCTCCGGGATTCCAGTACCGACCAGCTCGAAAGCCTGAAGAAGCGCATTGACGACTGGTTGCCCGGCAAGCGCTGATCGCTGACAACAGCCGTTTTCAGCCAGCATAAAAAAAGGCTTCGGTTACCCACCGAAGCCTTTTTTGTGCCGGGTTCATCGGCCCTGCGGATTACTGCATGGGCACCAGGGTCAGCTCGACCCGACGATTCTGCTCGCGGCCGGCCGCGTTGTCGTTGGACGCGAGCGGGTACCGCTCACCGTAGCCTACGGCGCGGGTCCGCTTGGGCTCGATGCCCTGATTCAACAGGAAGTCACGGACGGAACTGGCGCGCCGCTCACTCAGCAGCTGGTTGTAGCTGTCGGAACCGGAGCTGTCGGTGTGACCCTCGATCTGAATGATGGTCTTGTCGAACTCCTTGAGCACCAGCGACACCGAATCCAGGGTATCCACGAAGGACGGCTTGATGCTGGACTGGTTCAGGTCGAAGGTGATGTTGCCCGGCATGATCAGCTCGATCTGGTCGCCGTTACGCACCACCCGCACGCCGGAGCCTTCCAGCTTGCGACGCAGCTGGGCTTCCTGCTTGTCCATGTAATAGCCGATACCGCCACCGATGGCAGCACCGCCGGCCGCGCCAATCAGGGCACCCTTGCCCCGATCGCTCTTACTGGAGGTGGCTGCGCCGATGGCAGCGCCACCCAAGGCACCGATGATGCTGCCCTTGGTCGCACTGGAGGTCTTTTCTTCACCGGTGTACGGGTCGTAGGTCATACAGCCGCCAAGACCGACGGTCGCTACCGCGAATGCAAGAATCGTTTTTTTCACAGTGTTCTCCTGTGCCAGTTAGGAGTGGCCAGCTGACTTTCGATGAGCAGTCTGGTCCAGCTCGTTCGAGAATGTATCGATGATGGTATTGAATACGGTCGCCTGCAAATCCTGGGCTTCATTGACCAGGTGATGCCGGCCATCGGGAATGCGGACTTCCTCCACCGCCGAGAACTTGTTGCGGATGATCCTCAGGTTGTGTTCCCAATCCACCGTCAGGTCCTTTTCCCCCTGGACCACCGTCACCGGAAAGTCCACCGGCCGGGCCGACTCGATGTGGGGCACCCAGCTCCTCAGAGCGGTAACCCAGTCCACATGTACGGCCCGCGCCTGCAGGGGATCATGATCCCGCAAAAACCGCAAAAACCGGGAGTTGCCGCTGTTGGCAGCGAACGCCCGACGCCAGCGGGTAATGAACGGTTTCACCAGGCTGTGCAGCACCTTGGCGCCCAGCCAGCCCATTGGCCGTACCAGGGGCGCCAGCAACACCACGCCCTCGAAGGCCGAGGTGGCCCTGGAATGCTGGTTCGACAGCAGGTAATCGATCAGGATCGCCCCACCGGTGCTCTGCCCGACCGCAAACCAGGGCTGCCGGATTTTGGACTCGACATTGGCCATCACCTCCGACAACACCCCCTGGTATTCCAGGAAGCTGCCAATCGCAGCCGGCGTGCCACTGGACAGGCCGTGGCCTGGCTGGTCGTAGGCCAGGACATCGAATCCGGCTCCCAGGCAGCGCTCGATGAGCTGGCTGTAGAGCCCGACATGGTCAAAATAACCATGCATGATGAAGACCGTGCCTCGGGTCTCGCCCGACTCCGGCAACCGGTAGTAATGCACCATGACCTGATGGCGCCCTGCCTCCACGTAGCCCTGGTGGTAGTTCACCTCCGGGTGTTCCACCCACAGGTCGAGCCCGTAGAACCGGCAGTAAGCGACCATTTCGTCGCCCAATTCCCTCGGCGTTGCCGGATCGAACGGTTCCAGTCGCTCCAGCAACGAATGCCGGTCCCAGTCCGGAATTTCTATGGTATCTGTTTTCCAGTACACGTAGAGTTAAACGCCTGTCATGATTGATTTGTAAGCTATTTGATCTGCAATCCTAACGCATAGCGGGGGTAGAACACAGATGCTGCAACACCTTCTTGAAACCGGCCTGCGCCAGACCATGCAACGGCTGGTCCGGCCGGTGCTCCACCCCGCGGTGCCGGTGGGTTTTCAGCGCACCTATACCCGGCAGGCGTACCGCAGCTCGATACCACCCCGGGGCAGCCGTTTTGTCCCCACCTCCCTCGGCGGGCTGGCCGCCACCCGGACCGAGTACGATGCCGATACCCGGGGCCTCGTGCTCTATCTGCACGGCGGTGGCTTTATCATTGGCTCCTCCACCACTCACCGGGGCCTGACCGGCCATCTGGCCAAAGCCAGTGGCTGCAGCGTGCTCACCCCGGACTACCGGCTGGCGCCGGAACACCCGTTTCCGGCGGCACTGGACGATGCCGAGGCGGCTTACCGGGCGCTGCTGGACGAAGGTACGGATCCCCGGGCCATCGCCATCGCCGGGGATTCGGCCGGAGGCGGGCTGACCGTGGCACTGGCGATGCGGCTGCGGGAGCAGGACCTGCCGCTGCCCTCCTCGCTGACGGTGTTCTCACCCTGGGTCGACCTGACCCAGCAACAGTTGTACGCCCCGGAGTGCGAACCGGTGCTCCAGGCCCGCTGGACCGCCAAGGCCGCCCGCCTGTACAGCAACGGCGAACCCCTGACCAACCCACTGATTTCACCGATTTACGGTGACCTCAGCGGCCTGCCGCCCTTGCTGATCCAGGCCGGCAGTGAAGAAATCCTGTTGTCCGACGCGGAGCGCCTGGCCGCGGTGGCAAAACGGGCCGACGTACCCACCACGCTGGAGATCTACAACAGCCTCTGGCATGTGTTTCAGATCCACAGTGGCCAGCTGGATCGGGCGACCGACGCGGTGGCCGGCGCCGGCGCCCACATCAGACGTCATCTGGCAAGCTGAGCTGCCCCCGGGCCAGGGCCTCCTTGCGCGGCCGGGGCCAGCGCTTGATGTGCCACTCAAGCCGGGAGGCCCGGCTGCGGTCACCGGCCGGGGCCTGGAACACCAGGGTCAGCGGCCCCTTGCCACGCAGGCTGCGGGCACCCTTGGGTGCTCCGGCCTGATGCTCGCCGAACCGCCGTTCCACGTCGGTGGTGATGCCGGTGTACAGGGCGCCCCGGGCCGTGCGGATCATGTAAACGAACCACTCAGGAGCCATGGGCCAGCGCCTGCTCCCGGTTTCGAACTTTCTTCTGCTGCAGCCACAGCCCACTCACGATCAGCACCAGGCCCACATAGGTGGACGGCAGGATCTGCTCCCCCAGAATGAAGTAGATGAACACCAGCGACAGGAACGGCGAGATGAAGATCAGGTTGCTGACCCTGGAGGTGTTTTCCGCCTTCTTCATGGCGTAGGACCAGAGCACAAACGCGATGCCCATCTCGAAGGCCCCGACGTACACCGCCGCGGCCAGAGCACCCGCCGGCGGCGCCTGGAAGCCCTCGGTCAGCCAGCAGATCAGGGCGATGACCGGCAGACCGAACAGGAAATTCAGGAACAGCCCGACGACCGGGTCCCGGGTGTCGCGGGTCGCCAGGATCCAGTACGAGGCCCAGATCAGGGTACTGCCAATGGCCAGTGCGACCCCGAGCGGATCGGAGAAACTCAGGGAGGTCACGGCACCACGGGTGGCGATGACCACCACCCCGGCGTAACACACCAGCCCGGCAATGATGTCGAGCTTGCGCAAACGCTGACCCAGGAAGGGCACCGACATGAACGCCAGGACCAGGGCCCAGGTGTAGTTGAGCGGCTGGGCCTCTTGGGCCGGCAGCCGATCAAAGGCGCCAAAGAGCACGAAATAGTAGAGGCAGGGATTGATCAGTCCCATGCCGAAGGACTGGAGGTACTGCTGGCGACGGAGCGAGAACACCAGGTGCCAGCGGCCCTGGATCACCAGAATGGCGCCGATCACCAACACCGAGGACACGCAGGCGATCAGCAGCATCTCGACCGGGGACAGCTCCCGCAACGCCAGCTTGAACGCCGTCGCCACCGTGGACCACAGCAACACCGTGGCAAGCCCGAACAGCATCGCCTGCTTCTGGTTCCTCATACTTCGACTCCAACTGCGCGGGGCAGGAAGCTTCCTACCCAAGTGTGGTACTTTAAGGCGACTCGTCACTCACCCCGGCTCTGGAGAACGGGACATGCGCATCACCAGCCTCTGGCTTCCCTTCCTGGCACCCCTGTTCGCTGTCCTGGTCGGCTGCTCCGAGGGTGACTCCACCCCCTCGGGCAAGGCCACGCCTGAGAGCACGCCGCCCGACTACCCGGTCACCTGGCGCTTTGCCCTGGAAGAAATCGAGGGCAGTGTACAACACGCCTACGCCGAGGCCCTAAAGGAGAGTATCGAGGAATTGTCCGGTGGCCGGATCCTGCTGGACCTGTTTCCCTACGGTTCCCTGGGCACCTCGGCCCAGCTGACCGAACTGGTCAAGAACGGCTCGGTGAACCTGGCGTTCGCCTCGCCCGGGCACCTGGCCGACCAGATCCCCGAGGTTGGCGTGTTCACCCTGCACTACCTGCTGTCCGACGACAGCGAGGTCAATCGCCGGGTGCTGGCCAGCCCGGACCTGCTGGCCCTGTTTGAAACCCCTTACGCCAGTCGCAATCTCAAGCTCCTGGCGTTTGTCCCGGAAGGCTGGATGACCTGGACCGCGAACAAGCCCCTGCGCACCCCTGCGGACTTCGAAGGCCTGCGCATTCGCACCATGACCTCGGACATGGCCGCCGCCACCTTCCGCGCCTACGGTGCCGAGCCCCAGCAGACGCCGTTCTCCCAGGTCTACAGCGACCTGCAACTGAACAAGATCGACGCCCAGACCAACCCGGTGTTTGCCATTGAGGAGATGGATTTCTACGAGGTGCAAAGCACACTGACCGTGGCCCGCCCGGCCCAGTTCATTTCCTCGGTGGTGACCAACGGTGACTGGTACAAGGGCCTGCCAGAGACCCAGCAACGCTGGCTAGACAACGCCCTTCGGGAAGTGGCCGACGTGGCCTGGAAAACCCAGGAGCGCCTGAACCAGGCCAGGCTCGAGAGCATGGTTGAGGCTGGCCAGCTGGAAGTGGTCCAGCTCAATGACGACGAGCGCGCGGCCTTCGCCCAGGCCAGCCGTCAGGTCCGCGAGGACTATGTGGCGGCAACTGGCGAGCGCGGCCGGGAAATCCTCAAACGAATTCAGCAACTGGTGGACAGCCTGGAGCAGGCCACGGCCGACGAAGCCGGCTGAGCCCCAACCTACTCGGGCACCAGCCAGTCCACACGGTGGTCGACCCCCAACCCGTCCGGGCCCTGAGCGACGTCGGCGAGCATGGCCGACAACCGCTGGTCAAAGCCCCAGGGCGGATTGACCACCAACATGCCAGAGCCCGTCATACCCCGTTCCGGCGGCTGCGCGAGCACCACCTCGCTGCGCAGGACCTTGCGCACCGAACCCTGCCGAATCTGGTCGAGCAGCGTCTGCTGCAGGCCGCTGGTCAGGATCGGATACCAGATCACGAACACCCCGTGACGGCATTTCATCCAGGCCTTCTCCAGGGTGGCCGCCACCGCGGCGTAATCGCCCTTGATCTCGTAGGACGGGTCGATCAGCACCAGCAGGCGGCGCTGGCGCGGAGGCAGCAGTTTCAGCATCCCCGCAAGGCCATCGGCCTGAACCGCCTTGACCCGCCGATCCGCCGCCCACTCAGCCAGTTGCCGGTTCTCAGACGGATGCAACTCAAAGGTGGTCAAGGCGTCCTCGGCCCTCAGCAAATGCCGGAACCAGGCCGGGGAGCCGGGATACTGCTTGAGCCGGTCAGCGCCCGGATTCTGGTCCGCCAGCAATCCCAGCATCGGCTGCCAGTCCGGTGACCGCAGCCGCTCCCGGGCCGACCACAGCTTCTGGATGCCAGCGTCGGCTTCCGCGGTTTTCCGGGCCCGCTCGCTGTCCAGGTCGTACAGGGCACTGCCGGCGTGCGTGTCTACGAAGGCAATGCCCGAAGGTTTGGCCTGCATCATGGCAACCGCCAGGGTCAGGGCCGCGTGTTTCTGGACATCGGCAAAATTGCCGGCGTGGAAAGCGTGCAGGTAACTCAGCATGGAACGACTCCGTTAATCAGGACGCCCATTAGGCATCAAGGGCCAGGCTCAGGCAAATCGGCCTCTGGTCTGACTGACCGTTCGAAGCGTACCTCCATTTTAAACATTGCCAATGCTCTTTTTTGGTACGCCGACGCGCCTGCTATCCTTGGCGCTTATTTTTAGTGGAGGACCACCCGTTGTCAGCTCAGAACAGGGACGCCATCGATCAACTCTACAGCCTGATCGCCAACGAGGAAGACGCCCGGGTCTGCAAAGACATTCCCGAGGAAGCCTGCCGCGAGGTGCCGCGCAACTTTTTCCTGATCCTGGCAAGCAACGTGTTGACCAAACTGGGTGATCTGCTGATCAGTCCAAAAACCGTGCTGGCGTGGTTGATGAGCGCGGTCGGCGCCCCGGCCCTGGTCGCCTGGCTGGTGCCGATCCGGGAATCCGGCTCGATGGTGCCGCAGATGGCGATTGGCGCCTGGGTCCGGCGCAGGGCGGTGCGCAAGTGGTTCTGGACCCTCGGCAGCTTCGGCCAGGCCGTCAGCGTCACCGCCATGGCCGCCAGCGTCTGGTTCCTGGACGGCTACGCCGCCGGCACCGGCATCGTGGTGGCGCTGATCGCCTTTTCCCTGGCCCGCGGCTTCTGTTCCGTGTCCATGAAGGACGTGCAGGGCAAGTGCATCCCGAAAACCCGGCGCGGTCGCCTGTCCGGGCTGGCCACCACCCTCGGCGGCTCGGCCACCGTCATCATGACCGCCTTGCTGTTCTGGGACCGGGGCGACCCGAGCCTGGCCTTCTACACCGCGCTGCTGTTGCTGGCGGCCGGGCTCTGGATCATCGCCGGCGTGCTGTTCGCCGGGGTCGATGAGTACGAGGGCGAAACCGGGGGCGGCGGCAATGCGCTCAAGGACGCGATACGCAGCCTGTCGCTGCTGCGGGATGACGCGCCCTTCCGGCATTTTGTCATTACCCGGGCGCTGTTGCTGAGCTCGGCCCTGGCCTCTCCCTACTTCGTGGTGCTGGCCCAGAAGGAATCCGACGTGGGCTGGATGCTGGGCGTGTTCCTGTTGGCCAGTAGCCTGGCCAGCTCGGTCAGTGCCAGTTTCTGGGGCTGGATGGCCGACACCTCCAGCCGCCGGGTGATGATCCGTGGCTCGGCCATGGCCAGCGGTGTCTGCCTGGTGGTCGGTGTCAGCACCCTGGTGCTGGGGACGGATTTCGCCGGCGCCTGGTTCTATCCCATCGCCTTCTTCTGCCTGAGCATTGCCCATGCCGGCGTGCGCCTGGGCCGCAAGACCTATCTGGTCGATATGGCCGGCGGCAACAAGCGCACCGACTACACCTCGGTCAGCAACACCGTGATCGGCGTGCTGCTGCTGGCAACCGGCGGCCTGACGGCGGCGGTGTCGCTGATTTCTGACGTGGCGGTCATTCTGGTGCTCGGTGTGATGGGCTTTGCCGGCATGCTTAGCGCCTTGAAATTAAAGGAAGTAACAAACGATTGACCCCCGAGTCCAGGGAGTACGTCACAAATAACAATGTTTTTGGAACCAAATCGAAGCAAGCTACGTGGTAGTGCGTATCCCTATCCAAGGAATGGACTCGGGGATCAAACCAACCAGGGATGATTCCTGTAGCGCGTGTTCATTACCGAGAAAAGGCCGAGACATGCGAATCGAATCAGCTGTACCCAGTGAGCATAAGAATCGTCTGATCCACACAGTTTACGGATGGTACGCCCTGACCCGCGAACAAACCGACCTGGGCCCGTTCGACTCCCCGAACGAAGCGTCCTATGCCCTGAGTCGACACATCCGGATGCATAAGGGTCTGAACCAGCGCCCTCTGGGCCGCCCCCAGCAGATGCATCTGCATGACCCGGACCAATGCACCAAGAACAACTGCGGCCTGTGCGTGGAGGCCCGGGTGTTCCGGCACTCCCTGGCCGTGGCGGTGTCATGAGTGACCGGCAGTACACCGACGACGAGCAGACCCTGTTTCCGACCTACCGTCGTGGGCGGGTGGTGTTCGCGTTTTGCCTGTTCTCGATTGGTCTCTGCGCCCTGAGTTACGTCAGCACCCTGTAACCCCGGTCGTTGCACAAAAAAAGAGCCGCAGTTGCGGCTCTTTTTTTGTTTAGGACTGAAGCGCCGCTACGGCAGGGTCACCCCGGTCTTGCTGGCGCACACCGCGGACACATTCACCTCATTCAGCAGTGACAGCAGCGAAGGGCCAAACTCGATTTCCACGCTGTCAAAGCGCTTCTCGGTCTGGAACACCAGGAAGCTCGAGTCACTGCCGCCCAGTACACCGGAAGCTCCGAGCAGATCCAGGTCCAGCGCACCGTCCGCCGTGCTTTCCTCCTGGATATTACCACCCAGTTTGGTGCGCACGATCAGGTCTCCACCCAACAGATCCGCTTGCAGCAGTTGAGGGCTTTCATCGAACGCCACCCCGAGCGCATTGGCCCCCGGATAGGCAAATCCGGTGGTGGCGGACACCCGCAGACGGATGGTGCTCAGCCCAAGCAAATCGGTGTTCTGCAGGCTTGCCGTATTGCCCAGATCGGCATCGACTACATTACCTGCACCATCGGCGCTGCAGAGCAAACTGCCCAGGAGCGAGAGGGTGCAATCGGAGGCATCCTCGGTCGCCACGGCGCGGACGTCGGCATCGGAGGCAAGCATCGGCGTGAATGGCTCATCGCTGGTACCACAGGCGTATTCGGCGTCGTTGACCAGGTCACAGGCATCGCCGATGCCATCACCATCGGTGTCGGCCTGATCGGCGTTGGCAACTAAGGGGCAGTTGTCGTTGGGCTGGCCAATCGGATCCTCGTCAGAGATGCCGTCACCGTCGGTATCGTCATCGCAGGCGTCACCCACGCCGTCTGTGTCGAGATCTTCCTGATTGGGATTGGCTGCCACTGGGCAATTGTCGTCGGGGTTCGGCACGCCATCATTGTCGTCGTCGTTCTGACAGGCATCACCAATGCCGTCAAGATTGGAGTCAGCCTGGTCCGGATTGGCCACCAGACGGCAATTATCGAGGGTATCGCCATTGCCGTCGAGATCGGCAATGGTGTCACCGTCGGTGTCGTCGTCACAGGCGTTGCCAATCTCATCGCTGTCGAGGTCAGCCTGGCTGCGGTTGGCAATCAGCGGGCAGTTGTCGCCACCGTCGGCAACGTCGATAAGGGTAAACACCCCATCACCCTGCTGCAGCTTGTCGGCAATCGTGTCGCCGTCGGCATCGGTATCGCACAGGTCGCCGAACAGATCCCGGTCGGCGTTGGCCTGGTCCGGGTTGGCCACCTCCGGACAATTATCGACACTGTTGAGAATGCCATCGCTGTCGTTGTCGACCGACAGACCGATGGCGGTATCGCAGGCGTCATCAATGCCGTCGGCGTCCCGATCCAGCCCGGAGTTCACCGTGGTCGGGCAGGAGTCCTCGTTATCCCTGATGCCATCACCGTCCTGATCAAAGCTCTTGTCCGAATCGCCCGATGAAGACGAGGACACGGGTTCGACCTCACTGTCGGCCTGACAGCCCGCCAGGCCCAAAACCGCCACCATGAAAGCGGCGCTCAACCATACCTTTGTTTTTGTAATCATCGTACTAACTCCCTGTTCACTCGTTGATCACGTTGAAACCAACCCGACGGTTACGTTCCCGCCCTTCCTCTGTGCTGTTGTCCTGAATCGGCATGGACTCGCCGTAGCCGCGGGCGATCAGGCGCTTCGGGGCAATCCCCAGCTCAATCAGATAGGACCGGACCGATTCGGCGCGCTGTTGCGACAGCCTGCGGTTGAACTCGGCACTGCCGCGGTTGTCGGTATGGCCCGCCAGTTCCACGGTCAGATCCGGCTGGCCTCTCAGGGCTCTCGCGGCCTGTTGCAGGATGTCGCGCGCGTTAGCGGTCAGGCGATCAGACCCGAACTCAAAGCTCACCCCCTGCAGGACGACGCTCTGGGCCTGGTCGGTCCGGACACAGCCAACCGCATCCACATCCAGCCCCTGGAGGGTGTTGGGACACTGATCAACGCCATCGACCACGCCGTCCTGGTCCGAGTCCGGCAGCTCAACCACGCGCTCCTTCTCGATCACCACCGGCTTCTCGACGTACTGGATTTTTTCAACGATCTGGCGACGGGTGGCACCGATGGGCACGGTGATCCCGGCGGACAGGTGGACATCGGATTGGCCACCGTCAAAGGAGTCGTAGAGGTAACGGACCTCGGCCCGGAACTTCAGTCCGGAGTCGGTCAGTGGCGACGACAGGAGCCCCAGACCGACATTGCCGTACCCACCCAGCTCATCCGCGGAGTTGCTGGCCACGTCGTTCCGGGACAGCCCGACACCGGCCAGTGCGAACGGACTGAAGGAGGCATTGCCGAAGATCCGATAGGCCAGGTCCACGCCCAGCCCCTGCTGATAGTGGTCGGTCAAGCCGTCCTGACCGGTCTCGATCACACCGGCGAAAAAGGTCGGTTCAAGCCACCAGTATTTGTCCAGACGGGCACCGTAGGTGGCCCGGACGGCGGCACCATAATCGTCGGTCCGGTCCTCGTCCGGGACGATGTAGCTGCCTAACAGGGAGATTTCGTGTTCGTGCTGGATGCTCTCGGCATGCGCGCCAGGAGCCATGAGGCAACCCGCCGCCAACAGCGCCGAGAGCTGTCTTGTTGAGTTCATGTTGAATCCTTTCCGCTTTGTTATCGTTCTGGTGCTGCCCAGGGCTGGGAACTGCCCTGTAACCAGCCATGACAGATTATGAAAAAACGGTAAGGACGTGGTTGGCCGAAAATGCAAAGATCCGCGTCACAAAAATCACAAACAGAAACATTCCGTTACAGAAAAGGAAGCCTCTGCCCCGCGAGCATCGGAGAATCGGCGACAATCAAGGCCAGGTCGCGGGCATTGCCTCGCAAACTCTGCCCCGCTCGACTAGGCTTAAGGTTCAATAACAAAGTACGTCTCTCCAACTCTTTGCTTTCAGGGGTATTTTCAGGACATATACACAGCATCAGGACAGGCATATGGATGTGAAAGGCTTTGCTGTCACCCCCGAAGGTCGGGACACGCTCGACGTTGGCGCGCGGGATCGGACGATCCGGCGTTTCTCGCAACTTCTGATCATTGGCTGCTTCCTCGGACTCGCCACCTCCATCGTCTATGCGACCGGTGGTACCGGGTACGCCTACCCCTACGTCATTCTGCTGCCGGTGATTCTCACGGCCGCGTGGTTCGGCTTGTCATCGACCGTTCTGGTTGCCCTGGCGGCCGGTTTGCTGCTGGGGCCACTGATGCCCATGGATGTCACAAAGGGGCTGATGCAGTCGCCCCAGAACTGGCTCGTTCGGATCGGCTTTTTCCTGTTGATCGCCGTGTTCACCAGTTGGCTGTTTCAGAGTTTCCGGGCATCGACCAGACGGCACCTGCGGGACATCCAGATCGACAAGGAAACCGGCCTGCCCAATCAGGCGGCCTTGAAGGAGGACCTGAAACGGACCTTGGCCCGCTGGCAGCACAGCCACGAATCCGCCGTCACCCCGGCGGTCGTGCTTATCCGCATGCAGGACCTGTGGGAGGTCATGGAGGCCATGGGCGCCGAGACCGCCGACAAGGTGGTGCGCAATCTGGCGGGCAAAATCAATGCGGTCATTCCCCGGGAACACACCCTGTACCGGTTCAGCGCGTCCGAGTTGTTGCTGCTGTTCTTTGCCAGTTCCCAGGAAGACGTGGACCAGGTTGCCCATGCGGCCCGGCGCTCTGGCGAGGACGAGACCGAGATCGATGGTATCCCGTTGCGGGTCCAGCTGGTGGCGGGAAGCTACTTCGTGGAGTGAACCGTGTACGAGACCAGCGCCGTGGTGAATCGGGCCAGGCGGGGCCTGTTTGCCGCCATCGACGCCAATGTCTTTTACCGCGCCTACGACCCCTCGTTCGATCATAAAACCGCCGAGCGGGTCCGGCTCATTTCCCGGGTTCGGCAGGGTTTGAAGCGGGACGAATTCACCCTCTACTACCAACCGAAGATCTGCCTGAAAACCGGTCGCCACGCCGGCGGCGAGGGCCTGCTGCGCTGGATCAACAAAGACGGTTCGATCATTTCACCGGGGTCGTTCATGCCCAAGCTCGAAAATACGACCCTGATCGATCCGGTCACCCGGTTTGTCGTGGAGAAAGCCTGCAAGGACGTCAAGAATTACCGATTGGCACCGGTCAGCATCAACTTCTCGGCCAAGAACCTCATGGACGACGAACTGGTGCACAAGATGGGGCGCTTCGTGAAATCCCACGGCGTGGACCCGGCAATGCTGGAGGTGGAGATCACCGAGGGTGCCCTCATCCGCGACCCCGCCCACGCCAAAGTCGCAATACAGAGCCTGATCGACCAGGGTTTCCTGGTCAGCCTCGACGATTTCGGGACCGGTTATTCCTCGTTCCAGTACCTGTCACAACTGCCCCTGTCCGGCCTGAAGATCGACCGGGCGTTCGTCGCCAACCTGCCCTACAGTCCCCATGCCCGGACCGTCATCAAGTCCATGGTTGAGATTGCCCAGGCGCTCAGCCTGACAGTCACCGTGGAGGGGATCGAAACCAGGGAACAGCACGACATCGTGTCGGGGCTGGGCGCCGATTACGTTCAGGGTTATTACTACGCCCGGCCCCTGCCAATTGCGGACTACCGGCAATGGCAGTGCCCCGCGGACCTGGCACCGGTCATGCGCTAGCCCGGCGCCTACACCCGGCGCCGGGGACGCGTCCGGCGCGGGGTGCGCTCCGCTTACACAGATTTGCCTTCGTTCAGGGCCAGTGCCCCTTTCACGATCCGGTAGATGATCCAGATGGAAATGCCCAGCAGGATGAACCAGCCGATGATCAGCGGTGTGGTGATGATGCCGATCACGGTCCACAGCAGACCGATCCAGAAGGTGCGGATCTGCCAGCGGAAGTGGCGTTCGATCCAGGTGTTGCGGACATCGTCGAGCTTGACGTAATTGATGATCACGCCGGCCAGGCCGGTAATGCCGCCGACGAAGAACGACAGCGCCTGGAGGATGTAGACCAGGACCGCCAGATTGCGCGCGGGGTCGGAACGCTGGGCGATAGGATCGGGGGTGGCGGGAATGTGTTCCTGCTCGGCCAAGGGAAATCTCCTTTCAAATGTGCCGATTCAGTCTACCATAGGCCACCGGCCCCGCCAGGCGGGGCCTATCCGTGGTTGTTCGGACGATAGCCCAGGCGGAAGCCACCCCAGTGCTTGCCCTTGACGTAGATGGGCACCGACAGGTCGTGCATGATCTCGCCGGTGTCACGCCGGTAGGTCTGCAGCAGCATGTCCTGGGTGTGGCTGCCACACCGGATGCCGGTGCGATCGTTGAACAGTCGCTTGCTGCGGCTCTTGACCAGGTCGACCTTGGCGTCGCCGGTCTGGTCGTGGGCAAACTCCCGGTTGTGAGTGGGCACATAGCCGTCGGGCGCGGCGCAGATGGCAAACACCAGGGCCCGATGCGAGTCTTTGACCGATTCCTGTATCGACGGCAAGGCCCTATCGGTAAAGTCATCAAAGCTGCTGGCGTACTTGGGCGGCAGGGTGTTGGCGATCTTGTCCCGCTTCCTGTCGAACAGCGCCTGCTCGCCGATTGCGCCCTCCCCGATCGCCTGCTCGAACAGCTGGCCAATCCGGTCGGCGCCGGCCCTGGCCTGCTCGTAGAAGAACCGGTGGTAGCTGGCGTCGCTGTGCAAGGCAAAGGCGGCATTGGCGCCTTCGGCCAGCTCCATGAGAGTGGCGGCCTGCTCGGCCAGTGCCGCGACACTGCTGTCGCTTTCCTCCAGTTCACCCTTCACGGTCTCGATGCCGGCAAACACCTGCTCCAGACTTTGCTCGTTGCTCCGATCGCTTTCGGCAATCGACGCCACCTGCTGCTGCACCCGGTCCGACTGATCGCGGATCTGGTCCAGACGCTCGCCCACACTTTCCACCGAGGTCAGACCGTCCTCCACACTGCGGGCCAGGTCTTCGATACGGCTGACGATCTGCTGGGTGCCCGAGCGGATTTCCTGCAGGGTTTCCGCCACCTCGCTGGTGGCCTCGGCGGTGCGGCCCGCCAGTTGGCGAACCTCATCGGCAACCACGGCAAAGCCCCGGCCCTGCTCGCCGGCCCGGGCCGCTTCGATGGCGGCATTCAGGGCCAGCAGGTTGGTCTGTTCGGCGATGCCCTGGATGGTGCTGGTCACGCCCTGGATCTTCTCGGACTTGTCGTTCAGGGCCTGGATCAGCTTCAGGTTCTCGCCCGATTGCTGGTGCACCACCCGGACCCGATCGATGGCGTCCATCAGTGCCTGACGCCCCTCGGCACTGGTGACGCTGGCCTGGTGCGCCATGGTGGCGGCATCGGTGGCCTGGGCCGAGGAAGCCCGCACGTTCTCGGTAATCTGGCCGGCGTACTCGGCGATCTGAGCCGTCTCCTGGACCTGCCGGTCGAGCCGGAGCTTGAGCTGATCGGCGGCGAAGGACACCTGGGCGGCGGAAATCGCGTTCTGGTCGGCGCTGCCGGAGAGTGTGGCCACCAGCGCCCGGCCCGCCTCGGCGTCGGCCAGCACCTGGGCGCACTGGCGGCGGAGCGGGTGATCCGCATCCAGGCTGTGGTCGTTGAGGCCGCGAATGCCGCGCTCGATGGGCTCCAGCACCCGGACAATGAAATACCCCAATGCCAGCGCCAGGCCCGCCAGCAGGCCAATGAGCACCGATCCCGGATCCAGACCTAGCATGGGTGCCCCCAGGGTTGCGGCGACCGCCACTGCGAGCGCAAGCGCCAGTCCCAAAAGAATCGTCGAACGATCAAGCAATGCCATAACAACCTCTCGACCTTTGTTGTTGGTGTGGTCATGTGTCAGCTCGAGGCCATCAAGGAGATTAATGAATCAGACTGGGTGAGGAACTCCTACTTTAGTTCACTCTTTCTGGCTATCGGCCAGGGTGGGAAATCCTGAACCCAAAAAGCCGCACCGCCGACCGGCTCCCTGATGGAACCGGCCGGCGGCGCGGCCTTCAAGAGTGCTATGCCAATCAGGCGCCGACCACGCCTCCGTCATCACGGGTGACGATCACCGTCGCATCGCGCGGGTGATCGCCCTCGGTGCCGAACGGCCAGTCGACCTCGGGGTGCTGGATATTGACGAACATTGTCTTCACGTCTGGGGTGGTGACCACACCGGTGACCTCACAGCCGACCGGGCCCACGAAGAAACGCTTGATCTCACGGGTAACCGGGTTGGCCGCCAGCATCATGTTGTTCTGGTAGGGCGCGGCGTCCGAGCCGTCGGTCTGGATCCAGAGCCGGCCGTTGTAGTCGAACCACAGGCCATCCGGGCTGTTGAAGATGTTGTCGTCGTCCAGAGTCACCACGGCCTCGCCGTCGACCACGGTTTCGGTGCCCTGCTCGCCGGCAAAGACAAAGATGTCCCAGTCGAAGCTGGTGGCCGCATGGTCGCCACCGGCTTCGCTCCAGCGGATGATGTGGCCGGTGCGGTTTTCCGCGATCGGGTTGGCGGCGTCGGTCTGCCCCTCGGTGCGCTGGGAGTTGTTGGTCAGGGTGAAATAGACCTCACCGGTGTTCGGGTCCACCGCGCCCCACTCCGGGCGGTCCATGGGCGTGGCGCCGGCGATGTCGGCGGCCAGGCGGGTGTTGAGCAGCACGTCGGCCTGGTCGGCGAATCCGGTGAAGTTGATGTCGCCCACCATGGAGCCATTCGCGGCCGTCACCTTGGCGGCAAAATCGTCGTCCTCGAGAGACAGCGACAGCCACTCACCGGTGCCGTCGTCGTTGAACCTGGCCACGTACAGGGTGCCCTCGTCCAGCAGGTAACCACCGGCGGTTGCCGCCGAATAGGGCTGAGAAGAAACGAACTTGTAGATGTACTCGAACCGGGAATCGTCGCCGGAGTAGCACACCACCGGCTTGCCCTCGACGGCCGGGGCGAAGATCACGCCTTCGTGGCCGAACCGGCCCAGGGCGGTGCGCTTCTGGGGCTTAGCTTCCGGGGTGAACGGGTCGATTTCCACCATGTAACCGTAGGTGTTGGCTTCGTTGCGGTAGTCGGTATCCGGATCACCAAGACCGGGGGTGACGTCAAAGCGCACGTAGGCGTCGGCGCCGCCTGCAGCCAGCTCCCAGTCGTACCGGCTGGAACTGCCAACGCCATGGCGGGTCTGCTCCCGCGGCGGGTTGACCTCGCTGTTGGCGAAATAGCCGTGCCAGTTTTCCTCGGCCGCCAGGTAGGTGCCCCAGGGGGTCGGACCCATGGAGCAGTTATTCAGGGTACCCCGGGTCTCGGTGGCGCTTGGGCTGAATCGGGTGACCAACTTGCAATAGCCGCGCAGCGGGCCGCGGATGTCCATCTCGGTACCGCCGGTGATCCGGCGATTGAACGGACTGCCGAACACCAGGTCCCAGGTGCCGTTGCTGTCCTGCTTGATGTGCACCACGGACACGCCATGGGCGGCAATTTCCTTGCGCACCTCGTCTTCCGGGCGAACGCCAAGGTTATCGGCGGCGGCGGTGGCGCCATTCGGATGCAGGGCGTCCTGATTGATGTACTCGTGGTTCATCACCAACAGGCCTTCGGTGGAGCTGTTGCCACCGGCCTTCTGGTCAATGGGGAAGAAATGCAGGCCATCGTGGTGCATGCCCACCTGCTGCTCCTGCTCGGCACCGGTGTTGGAGGCGTCGGCCTGGAATTCCGGGTAGGCGCCGGTGATGGGCGTGCCCCAGGGCAGGAACGGCACGGCCGAGTAGCCCTCGGGCACCACCACCTGGTTGGCGGTGGACACCGGAATGGCCTTGAAGCCGAGTTCGGTGGCGGCGCTGGCCGAGCCGCCGCTGCTGTCGGCGCTGTCGGCGGCGTCATCGTCGTCATCGCTGGAGCAGCCCACCAGGGTCACCCCCATGAGGCTGGCGAGGGCGGCACCCACGGTGCCCTTCATCACCGAGCGGCGCTGCAGGCGCGCGGCCAGGACTTCGTGGAACGGATGGTTGCCGGAACGGTTGACCACGGGTTCGTAGTTGGGATCCAGGTAGTTCGGATCCAGGTCGTGCTTGGCCATGTCTCTCTCCCTGTTATTTGGGGTGTCACGTAAGGAGAGGTCAGTGTCGACGGGAAATGTGACAATCGGCGGTCGTGGTCAAGACAGATGGGTTAACGTTTGATGACACCGGTCGCAGTTGACGACAGGGTCACAGTTCCGGCGCGGCGGCCCCGCGCCGGACTCTGGAAAGCGGCTTACTGGGTCATTTCCTCGTAGCCTTCTTCCATGGCTTCACCCGCCTCTTCCGCGGCTTCGCCGATTTCCTCGGCGGTGTCGTCGACGGCGTCCTTGGTCTGCTCCCAGGCAGACTGCCCAGTCGCATCCTCGTAGGTGTTTTCGGCGGCGTCGCCGGCGTCGTCCATCATTTCTTCGGCGTTATCGGCGGCCTTCTCCAGATCGACCCCCTCGTTGTCCTCGGAGCTGCACGCAGCAAGACCCAGAGTCATCACCAACGCCAAGGCACTCAGCGTGAATTTGTTCATAACCGTATCCCTCCAATGGTGCGAACAAACTGGATAATCAGAATACGGTTACATTCGGTAACATACAATTGCCGGAGGATTACTCTTTGGTTAGTGAGAGCTTGCGCCAATCCGGCGGCCATCGAGGGTGATGATGTGGTCGATGCTGACCAGGTTTCCCCGCCCCAGCAGGACGAAATCCCGCCCGGCGCGACTGAACAGATCCCGGATCACTTCGTGCACCATGCAGACCTGCCCGGCGCTGTCTCGGTAAACCACTTCGACCAACCGGCCGGAGGTTAGATATTCGGTCAGCAACGTGTGCACCGACCAGTGCACGGCCGCCGACGAGGCATTCGGTGTTGTCATGGCCAAGCCATCCCTGTGGTTGAGTGAGTCTGTTGTTATAGGTTTACTCAACATGCCGAGACCGACCCGCCCAGGCGGGTCATTTCAAGTCTGGCTCACAACCACCGCTTTCGCCACTGCCGACCGGGGCGAGGGTTTCCGCCCCGCCCCGGGTCCGGCTCAGAACCACTCGGCTTTCATGTTCAGGCAGGTATCGTCCTGATTCTTCAGCAACACCAGGTCCTGGGCGACCGTGGGCAGCTCCCAGTGGAAGAAGTACTGGGCCGCCTGCAGCTTGCCCTGGTAGAAATTGCGTTCGTCGTCCGCGCCCGCCGAGGCCAGTGCCTGTTCGGCGGCGTTGGCCTGGCGCAGCCACATCCAGGCCACGATGATGTGCCCGAACAGGTGCAGGTAACAGGCGGCATTGGCCAGGACCTTGTCCGGGTTTTCGCTCATCAGCGATTTGCCCAGGCTCTGGGTCACTTTCACCGCCTGCTGCAGGGTCTCACTCAGGGACAGCGCCCATTGCTGGCAGCGCTCGGTGGTGGCGGCTTCCAGGTCCACCTGCATCTGCTGCATCAACAGTTGCAGGCCATGGCTCTGGTCCTGCCAGATCTTGCGGCCCAGCAGATCCAGGGCCTGGATGCCGTTGGTGCCTTCGTGGATGGGGTTCAGGCGGTTATCCCGCCAGCACTGCTCCACCGGGTACTCCCGGGTGTAGCCGGCGCCGCCGTAGACCTGGATCGCCAGGTCGTTGGCCTTGGGCCCGTATTCGGACGGCCAGGCCTTGATCACCGGGGTCAGCAGGTCCAGCAGCTTGCCCGCCTCCAAACGCTTCTGCTCGTCCGGATGGGTATGCTGGTCGTCCATCAGCCGGGCGCCGTACAGGCACAGCGCCAGACCGCCCTCGCTGTAGGCCTTCTGCGCCAGCAGCATCCGGCGCACGTCGGCGTGTTCAATGATCGGCACCTGGGGCGCCTCGGGGTTCTTTTCCGACGGCTTGCGGCCCTGCAGGCGCTCTTTCGCGTACTCCAGGCTGTGCATGTAGCCCCGGTAGCCGATGGCGGCAGCGCCAAATCCGACGCCGATCCGGGCCTCGTTCATCATCTGGAACATGTACTTCAACCCCTGATGGGGCTCGCCGACCAGATAGCCGTGACAGGGCGCGTCGTCCCCGAAGCTCAGGGCGGTCGAGGTGGTGCCGCGATAACCCAGCTTGTGGATCAGCCCGGCCAGGCTGACGCCATTGCGCTCGGTGGCCTCGCCTGCCTCATCCACCCGGAATTTGGGCACGATGAACAGGGAAATGCCCTTCACTCCCGCCGGGGCGCCCTTAATCTTGGCCAGCACCATGTGCACGATGTTCTCGGTCAGCGACTGCTCGCCGCCAGAGATGTAGATCTTGGCGCCCTTGATCAGGTAGTGGCCGTCGTCGGTGGGCGTGGCCGAGGTGCGGATGTCCGCCAGGGAGGAGCCGGCGTGGGGCTCGGTCAGCGCCATGGTGCCGGTGAATCGGCCGGACAGCATGTGCGGCAGGAAGGTCGCCTGCTGCTGCTCGTTGCCGAACACCCGGATCAGGTTGGCCGCGGCGGTGGTCAAAAACGGGTAGCCGGCGGTGCCGGGGTTGGCGGCGGTGAAGAAGCCGTTACAGGCGGCCATCACCGATTCCGGCAGTTGCATGCCGCCCAGCTCGTAGTCGTAGCGACCGGCGATGAAACCGGCCTCAGAGTAGGCATCGAAGGCTTCCTTGACCTCCGCCAGCATCTCCACAGCCCCGTTCACGAACCGCGGTTCGTCCTTGTCGGCGGCGCTGTTATGGGTAGCAAACTTGTCCCGGGCGATCCGGTCGGCGGTTTCGATCACGGCATCGAAGGTGTCCCGGTTGTGCTCGTGGAAGCGCTCGCGGGTGGTCAGGGCTTCGGTATCGAGGACTTCGTAGAGCTGGAACGCCAGATCCCGGCGATCGATCAGTGTGTCGGTCATTGAGCTTCTCCTGTCAGTTGCACACAGAGTGTCACAGGCACAGGGGTTAGAAAACCGGCATTAATGACATAAACTTGGCCAATACCGCCACAGCACCCAGATCGATGGGCGATATCAGGCGGTACTGTCCGGGACTGTGTGCGGCAAGGATGCCGCACCCAAGCGTACATGGACGTATTCACAGCGTGTCCCGGACAGTGCCGCCTGGTATCGACCTCTCGGGAACTGCGGTCGTCCGCCCGGCCGCCCCAGCGAGTGGCGCTCCCGGGACACGCATTGACCACATCCCTGTGGGCTTGACGGCAGCATCCCTGCTGCCGACAGTCCCGGGAGCGCCACTCGCTGCGGCAGCCTAGTCCGGGAGTAATCCATGCACACGGTTTCCATCATCGGCTTCGACGGCGCCCTGGCCAGCGCCATCACCGGGATTGTCGATCTGTTCCGCCTGGCCGGGGTGACCTGGGCGCGCATCCACGGCGAGGCGCCAGAACCCCGGTTCCGGACCCAGCTGCTGACCGAGGATGGCGGGCCCTGTCGCTGCATCAATGGCCTGACCCTGATGGCCGATGGCCGCTGGGGCGCCCCTGAACTGGCCCGGGCCGATATCATCGTGGTGCCCACCATTGGCGCCCCCATAGGCGATGTCCTGGCACAGAACCGGAGCCTGGTGCAGTGGTTGTCGGAGCAGGCATCGTCCGGTTCGCTGATCGCCAGCAACTGCACCGGTGCCTTCCTGCTCGCCGAAGCCGGTTTGCTCGATGGCCGGGAGGCCACCACCCACTGGGGGTTCAGCAATCAGTTTCGCCAGCGCTACCCGGCCGTTTCCTGCCACCCGGAAAAACTGATCACGGTGGATGGCGCCCTGGCCTGTGCCGGCGGTGGTATGGCCTGGTGGGATCTGGGAGTGTACCTGGTGGAGCGGTTTGCCGGGGCGGAGACGGCGCGGCAACTGGCCAAGGCCTTTGTGATCGATGCCGGGCGAACCAGCCAGGCGCCCTACAGCGCACTGCAGGTCAAGCGCTACCACTCGGATGAGACAGTGCTGAACCTGCAGGACTGGCTCGACCGTCACTTCGCCAAACCGATTCTGCTGGCGGAGCTGGCGCGGCAGTCCGGGTTGAGCGAGCGGTCGCTGCTGCGCCGGTTCAAGGCGGCCACGGGCGATACCCCGAACACCTACCTGCAACTGCTGCGGGTGGAGCACGTCCGTCATCATTTGGAGACATCCCGTCGGCCGATTGACGAAATCATCAATGCCGTCGGCTACGAGGACATCAGTTCGTTCAGTCGGCTGTTCCGAAAACACACCGGTCTGGCACCCGGTGCCTATCGTTCGCGATTCGGCCGATAGCCCTGTAACACATGGCCTGCGATATGCATCTTAATAACAGGAAGGGCCAAAATTTGCCGCTCTTCGTAAAAGAAGTTGACAGGGTGTTATGAGTGGGGAGGTAGCCATGAACGCACCGATCAGACAAAGCCAAGCCGATATTCTCAGCCGGCTCTACGACATGAAGCAGAAACAGCTGGCGCAGGCGCTCCAGCAGGGCAGCAGCCTGCGCAGCCAGGTCCTTGAAGCGGAGGCCGAGGCCATCTCCAATGCCCTGAAATCCATCCGGTGACCAGACTGACGCAGAGCGTCAGAAACTGGTCATTTTAGGGCCAGGCGACGACCTTTTTTACACCTCAGATCTGCGCGGCAACTTCGGTTCCCTGGCGAATTGCCCGCTTCGCATCCAACTCCTCAGCGACGTCAGCTCCGCCAATCAAATGCGCCTTGACGCCGCTGGCGGCCATTTCATCGAACAGGGCCCGGAACGGCTCCTGGCCGGCACAGATCACCACGTTATCCACCGCCAGTACGCGGGTGCCCTGCACCTTACCGTCCTTGTCGGTCAGGCTGATGTGCAGGCCCTGGTCGTCGATCCGGTCGTAGCGGCAGCCGCGCAGCATTTCCACGTCCCGGTGTTTGAGGCTGGTGCGGTGGACCCAGCCTGAGGTCTTGCCGAGGCCAGCGCCCACCTTGCCCGGCTTCCGCTGCATCAGGTAGATCTTGCGCGGCGAGGCAGTCGGTTGCCGCTCGGCCAGACCGCCCGGCCCTTCGAAGTCCGGGTTCACGCCCCACTCCGCCTGCCAGGACGACACACTAATCTGCTCGCCTTCCGGCTGGTGGCTGAAGTCGTGGGTCAGAAATTCGCTGACGTCGAAGCCGATGCCACCGGCGCCAATCACCGCCACGTTCTTGCCCACCGGCTTGTTGTGGCGCAGCACATCCAGATAGCCCAGAACCTTGGGGTGGTCGATGCCGTCGATGGCCGGGGTCCGGGGTTTGACGCCGGTGGCGATGATAACGTCGTCGAAGCCGCCGTTGGCCAACTGCTCCCGGTCGGCCCGGGTGTTCAGCTGCAGGTCGATGCCCAGCAGCTCGATCTGGCGCCGGTAATAGCGCAGGGTCTCGTAGAACTCTTCCTTGCCGGGGATGCGTTTGGCGTAGTTGAACTGGCCGCCAATCTGGCCGTCGGCCTCGAACAGGGTCACCCGATGGCCGCGCTTGGCCGCCGTGGTTGCCGCCGCCAGGCCCGCCGGGCCGGCACCCACCACCGCCACCCGGCGCGCCACCGGCGCCACGGTCAGCACCAGCTCGGTTTCCCGGCAGGCCCGGGGGTTGACCAGACAGGACGCGCGCTTGGCCTGGAACACGTGGTCCAGGCAGGCCTGGTTGCAGGCGATGCAGGTGTTGATCTCGTCGGCCCGGTCCTGCTCGGCCTTGCGCACGAATTCGCTGTCAGCCAGCAGCGGCCGGGCCATGGACACCATGTCGGCCTTGCCGGCCGCCAGGATCTCCTCGCCCTTTTCCGGGGTGTTGATGCGGTTGGTGGTGCACACCGGGATCTCCACCTCGCCATAGAACTTGGCGGTGACGTCGGCAAACCCGCCCCGGGGCACCGAGGTCACGATGGTCGGCACCCGGGCCTCGTGCCAGCCGATGCCGGTGTTGATGATGGTGGCACCGGCGGCCTCGACGGCCTTGCCCAGGGTCACGATCTGGTCCCAGGTCTGGCCACCCTCGACCAGGTCCAGCATCGACAGCCGGTAGATGATGATGAACTCGGGTCCGACGGCTTCACGGATGCGCCGGACGATTTCCACCGGCAGACGCATGCGGTTCTCGTAAGGCCCACCCCATTTGTCGGTGCGTTTGTTGGTGCGCTCGCACAGGAACTGGTTGATGAAGTAGCCCTCGGAGCCCATCACCTCAATACCGTCGTAACCGGCAAACTGGGCCAGTTTGGCGGCGCTGACAAAGTCGTCGATCTGTTTCTCCACGCCCCGACCGGACAGGGCCCGGGCCTTGAACGGGCTGATCGGCGCCTTGGTGGCGGAGGCGGAGACAATCAGCGGCTGGTAGCCGTAGCGACCGGCGTGCAGCAGCTGCAGACAGATCTTGCCGCCGGCCTCGTGCACGGCGCCGGTGACGTGCCGGTGCAGAAGGGCGGTGGCCCGGTTGTTCATGGTCGACGCCAACGGCGCCAACTGACCCGCCAGATTCGGCGAGTAGCCCCCGGTCACCATCAGGCCCACACCACCCTCGGCCCGCTCGGCAAAATAGCGGGCAAACTTATGGATGTTCCAGAACCGGTCTTCGAGGCCGGTGTGCATGGATCCCATCAACACCCGGTTTTTCAGTTCGGTGAATCCAAGATCAAGCGGTTGGAGTAAATGTGGGTAGCGGGTACTCATCAGGCTGGCCTCGTTGAAATTTTTGTACCGAGTATACACGCGAACCACACGGTGGTGACTTGACCTACGGGACGGGCCACGTATCATCGGCTTTCAAGTTTGACTGACGGAGCAACCATGACCGCAAGGTCTTTCGGCTGCATACATGCCAAGCGTCCACCTGTGACCGCCGATATAGCGCGGCACCGGGGCCGTTTGCCCTACTTCCCCGATCCGCCCGCGACTCTCTGATTCTCTTCGCCCACGGCGCCGGACGCACCGTTGCTGTGTCCGGGCAGAACCCCTGCGCGAAGACTAGACTCAGGCGAACTCCCGTCTCCATTCATTTAGAAGAAAAACCGTTTACGAGGTTGCGATGTCGCTACCGCTGGTTGTACTACTGCCGTTTTTGGGTGCCATAGCCGCGCCGCTGTTCGCCCAGGGCGGACGCACGGCGATTGCCATCGCGTCGTCCGTGCCGGCGCTGATCGCCCTGGCGGCGCTGTTCCCCCATTGGGAGACCCTCGCCAGCGGCGGCGTGGTCCTGCACAGCTTCGAATGGCTGCCGGCCCTCGGCCTGTCGTTCAGCTTCCGCCTGGACGGCCTGTCCCTGCTGTTTGCCCTGCTGATCCTGATCATCGGCCTGCTGATCATCCTGTACGCCCGCTATTACCTGAAGGCGAAGGAGAATGTCGGCAAATTCTACGCCCTGTTGCTCTGCTTCAAGGGCTCCATGCTCGGCATCGTGCTGTCCAGCAACCTGCTTCTGATGATGATTTTCTGGGAGCTGACCAGTCTGACCTCGTTCCTGCTGATCAGTTTCTGGACCTACAAGCAGGACGCCCGCCGGGGGGCCCGGATGGCGCTGGCGGTGACCGGCGGTGGTGGCCTGGCCCTGTTGGCCGGCATCCTGATCCTCGGCAACATCGTCGGTAGCTATGAGCTCGACGACGTCCTGGCCGCCGGCGACCTGATCAAGGCCCACGCCATGTACCCGGTGGCGCTGACCCTGATCCTGCTGGGCGCGTTCACCAAATCGGCCCAGTTCCCGTTCCACTTCTGGCTGCCCCACGCCATGCAGGCCCCGACCCCGGTGTCGGCGTACCTGCACTCGGCCACCATGGTCAAGGCCGGCGTGTTCCTGATGGCCCGTCTGTACCCGGCTCTGGCCGGTACCGAGCAGTGGTTCTACATGGTCAGTTTCACCGGCATGGCCACGCTGTTGCTGGGCGCTTACGTGGCCATGTTCAAGCACGACCTCAAGGGCCTGCTGGCGCACTCCACGGTCAGTCACCTGGGCCTGATTACCCTGCTGTTTGGCATGGGTACGGAACTGGCGGCCGTGGCCGCGGTGTTCCACGTCATCAACCACGCCACCTTCAAGGCCTCGCTGTTCATGGCCGCCGGGATCATCGACCACGAGACCGGCACCCGGGACATGCGTCGGATCAACGGGCTCTGGCGCTACATGCCCCACACCGCCACACTAGCCATGGTGGCCGCCGCCTCCATGGCGGGGGTGCCGCTGCTGAACGGCTTCCTGAGTAAGGAAATGTTCTTTGCCGAAGCTCTGCAGTTGAATCTGCCGGGGCTGCTGGCCTGGATGCCGCCGCTGGTCGCGACCCTGGCCGGCATCTTCGCCGTGGCCTACTCGGCCCGCTTTATTCACGATGTGTTCTTCAACGGCAAGCCGGTGGACCTGCCGGTCTATCCGCCCCACGAACCGCCGCGGTACATGAAGATCCCGGTCGAAATCCTGGTGTTTGCCTGCATCATGGTCGGTGTCTTCCCGGCGGTGTCGGTCGGGCCGATCCTGTACGCCGCGGCCTCGGCCACCCTGGGCGGCGCGGTTCCGGAGTACCACCTGACCATCGCCCACGGCTTCAACCTGCCCCTTCTGATGAGTGTCCTGGCCTTCTTCGGCGGTCTGCTGATGTACAGCCAGCGCCAGCGCTTCTTCGATTTCCACGCCCGCTTCAAGGAAATCGATGAAAAGGCGGTCTTCGAAGCCATCGTGCTGAAGGTGGAAACCGTCGCCCATCGTCTGACCGGCCTGATTGAGAACGGCTCCCTGCAACGCTACGGCCTGCTACTGGTACTGAGCGTGGTGGCGGTGGCCGCAGCCCCGCTGATGAATCTCGGGGTGTTTGTCGGTGACATCGGCCTGTCACCGGTGGATTCGGCCACCGCGGTGGGCGCTGGCGTGCTGGTGCTGTGCGCCGGCCTGACCGCGTTCTTCCATCGAGACCGGTTCACCGCCCTGGTGCTGCTGAGCGTGGTCGGCCTGCTGGTGGCCCTGGCCTTTGCCCGGTTCTCGGCGCCCGACCTGGCCATGACCCAGCTGTCGGTGGAGGTGGTGACCATCGTGCTGCTGATGCTGGCGCTCTACTACATGCCGTCCTGGACCCCGGTGGAGACACCGACACCGCGGCGCATCCGGGACATCGTCATCGCCCTGGTGGCCGGTGTGGGCATGACCCTGGTGACCCTGGCCATGCTGACCCAGCCCTTCAGCTCGATTTCCGACTTCTTCCTGGACAACAGCAAACCGGGTGGTGGTGGCACCAACGTGGTCAACGTCATTCTGGTGGACTTCCGGGGCTTCGATACCCTGGGTGAGATCACCGTCCTGGCCATTGCCGCCCTGGGTATCTACGCCATGCTCAAGAACACCGCCCTGACCCCGCCGCCCAGCGATGGCCAGGGTCACGAGTGGACCCGGGATGCCCATCCGCTGATGCTGCGCCTGATTGCCCGGCCGATGCTGCCGCTAGCGCTGATGGTGTCGGTGTTCATCTTCCTGCGCGGCCACAATCTGCCCGGTGGCGGCTTCATTGCCGGCCTGATCACCTCCGTCGCGCTGATTCTCCAGTACGTGGCCAGCGGCATGATCTGGACCCAGGACCGGGTGCCCTTCAAGTACCACAACGTGCTCGGGGTCGGCCTGCTGTTCGCGGTGATTGCCGGCGCCGGCAGCCTGGCCTTCAGCTACCCGTTCCTGACCTCCACCTTCGGCTACATCACCTGGCCGATCGTGGGCAAGTTCGAGGTGGCCTCGGCCCTGGTCTTTGACCTTGGCGTGTACCTGACCGTGATTGGCGCCACCCTCCTGGCCCTGGTCAGCATTGGCCGTCTGTCTCCCCACTCCGCCATCAAGAGCCCAAAGGAGGGTAACTAATGGAGCTTGTCTTTGCTCTGGTCATTGGTGCCCTGACCGCCTCCGGCGTGTACCTGCTGCTGCGGGCGCGAACCTTCCCGGTGGTGGTCGGGCTAACGCTGATTTCCTACGGGGTCAACCTGTTCCTGTTCTCCAGCGGACGGCTGGCCACCGGCGCCCAGCCCATCATCAGCGGCGCGGACAGCTACACCGACCCGCTGCCCCAGGCTCTGGTACTGACCGCCATCGTGATCGGCTTTGCCATGACCGCGTTCGTGGTGGTGCTCGCCCTGCGCAGCCTGGCCGACCATGACGACGACCACGTCGACGGTCACCAGGGTGACCGGACCGCCCACCTGGATCATCGCAAGGAGGAAACCGGTCGATGAACCACTGGCTTACCGCACCGATCCTGATCCCGCTGCTGGGCGGCATCCTCCAGGTCTTTATGGGCTATGCCCCGATCAGCTTGCGCCGGACCCTGGCCATTGCCACCACGGTCCTGACCCTGGTGTCCACCATTGTCCTGCTGGTTCTGGCCAGCGACGACGCCTATCGCCTGTACGCCTTCGGTAACTGGCAACCGCCGTTCGGCATTGTCCTCGTCCTGGACCGGCTGGCCGCGCTCATGCTGGTGCTGACCGCGGTGCTGGCGCTGTTTTGCCACCTCTTCGCCATCGGCGGCACCGACGAGGGCAACCGCCAGTTCCACAGCCTGTTCCTGTTCCAGTTGCTGGGCCTGAACATCGCCTTCCTGACCGGCGACCTGTTCAACCTGTTCGTCGCGTTCGAGGTCCTGCTGATTGCCTCGTACGGCCTGCTGATGCACGGCGGCGGCCGCGCGCGCACCGTTCCGGGCCTGCATTACGTGGTGCTGAACCTGGTCGGCTCGGCGGTGTTCCTGATTGCCGTCGGGATGATTTACAGCGTGACCGGCACCCTGAACATGGCCGATCTGGCCCAGAAAATCCCGACCGTGACCGGCGAGAACCTGAGCATCGTCAAGGCCGGCGGCATGATGCTGCTGGTGGTGTTTGCCCTCAAGGCGGCGCTGATTCCCCTGTGCTTCTGGCTGCCCAAGGCCTACGCTCGGGCCACGGCACCGGTGGCCGCGCTGTTTGCGGTCATGACCAAGGTTGGGGTCTACGCCATCCTGCGGGTGTTCATGCTGATCTTCGGCAACGACGCCGGCACCCTGGCCAATCTGGGCATGGACTGGCTGTTCCCGCTGGCCCTGATCACCCTGACCATGGGCGTGATCGGCGCCCTGGGCGCGGACAATCTGAAAACCCTGGTGGCCTGGCAGGTGATTATCTCGGTCGGCACTCTGCTGGCGCCCATCGCGCTGGGGTCGACCGCGGGTATCTCCGCCGCGCTGTTCTACCTGCTCAGCAGCACCTGGACCGTGGGCGGCCTGTTCCTGGTGGCCGACATGGTGGCCCAGCAGCGCGGCAGCGCCAAGGACAAGATCGTGACTGCGCCGCGCATGCGTAACCGCACCTTCCTGAGCGTGCTGTTCCTGCTGGGCGCCGTAGCCGCGGCCGGGCTGCCGCCCCTGAGCGGCTTTTTCGCCAAGTTGCTGATCCTGCAGTCGGCCATGGCAGGTCCCCAGATGGCCTGGCTCTGGTCGGTGATCCTGATTGGCGGCTTCTTCACCCTGATTGCCTACAGCCGCGCCGGCAGCATCGTGTTCTGGCGCACGGTCGATGGCCACATCGAGGAGCCCAAGCCGCTCGGTGGCAATGTTTCCACCGCCGCCGGGGCACTGATTGCCCTCAGCGTGGTGATGGTAGTGCTGGCCGGCCCGATCAGCGAATACACCGACGCCACCGCCGCCCAGCTGCAGAACCCGGACGGCTATCTCAACATCCTGAACACACCCATGGTCGGGGAGGACGGCTAATGTTTGATCGACTCAGCTTTCCCCAACCCTGGCTCAGTGTGGTGCTGTTCACCACCTGGCAACTGCTGAACGACGGCGTCTCCGGCGCCAGCCTGGTCATGGGCCTGCTGCTGGCCTGGGCCATTCCCCAGATGACCCAGGGCTTCTGGCCGGAGCGACCGTCGTTCATGAACGCCTGGCGCATGCCCGCCTACATCCTGCGGGTGCTCTGGGACATCGTGGTGGCCAGTTTCCAGGTCGCACGGCTGATCCTCAGCCCGCGCCCGCCCCGGCCGGCTTTTGTCTGCTACCCGCTGGAGCTGGAACACCCGCTGGCGATCAGCATTCTGGCCAGCACCATTTCCCTGACGCCGGGCACCGTCAGCGTGGACGTCAGCGACGACAACACCCTGCTGCTGGTGCACGCGCTGGACGCCGAAGACGGCGAAGAAGTCATCAACACCATCCGCACCCGGTACGAAAAGCCGCTGTTGGAGATGTTCACATGATTACCATCGCGCTCTACCTGACCATCGGCATGGTCACCCTGGCCGCCCTGCTAAACGTCTACCGCCTGATCAAGGGGCCGGACGCGCCCGACCGGGTGCTGGCGCTGGACACTCTGTACATCAACGCCATTGCCCTGATCATCCTGCTGGGCATTACCCTGGGCACCCGCATGTACCTGGAAGCGGCGCTGCTGATCGCGGTCATGGGCTTTGTCGGCACCGTAGCCATGGCCAAATACCTGAAGCGGGGCAGTGTCATCGAATGACCACCCGCCGATTCCGTTCACGAACACAGGAGGGCTGCTGAGATGAGCCAGTTTGCCGAATACGCTATCTGCTTCCTGCTGCTGATTGGCGGTGCCTTTTCCCTGATTGGCGCCATCGGTCTGGCCCGGCTGCCGGATTTCTACACCCGCCTGCACGGTCCAACCAAGGCCACCACGGTGGGGGTCGGCGCCATCATGCTCAGTTCGGTGATTTTCTTCACCAGCCGGGGCGAGAGTCTCGGGATTTCAGAAATCCTGGTCACCGTATTCCTGTTCATGACCGCGCCGGTCAGCGCCAACATCCTGGCCAAGGCCGCCATGCACATTGGCGTACCGTTCATGAGCAGCACCCAGGGCAAGCCCTGGGACCAGTGATGCCGGGGCTCTGGGCCGGACCTTCATGCCGACACAAATTTGTCATTGGACTGGCAGCAATTTGCCGTATAGTAGGCGCCCCATCCATTTTCGAGGAGCCAGCACATGCTCAAAGTAAACGAATATTTTGACGGCAAGGCCAAGTCCATTGCCTTCCAGACCTCGACGCTGCCGGCGACCGTGGGTGTCATCAGCCCGGGCGAGTACGAGTTCGGCACCAGCAAGAAGGAAACCATGACCGTGATCAGCGGCGCCCTGACCGTGCTGCTGCCGGGCGTGGACGAGTGGATGACCTACGGCGCCGGCGAGAGCTTCGACGTGGCCGGCCAGGCCAGCTTCAAGGCCAAGACCGACATCGACACCGCGTACCTCTGCACCTACGAGTAAGCGGCCCTCGACCCAACCGCAGAAGGCACTGGATTCGCGTCTAACGCACCGGTCCTTCTGCGGTTTTTTTGTGTCTGAGGTTCCTGTTTTTTGTGATCTGTGTCAGATTGAACCCTGTTTCTCGTGACAACACCAACAACTGAGAAAGAGGAAACTTGTGATGGCACAAACCCGGATTCTCCCGCCAGCGGACAACGCCTATCAGTACCCGCTGTTGATCAAGCAGCTGCTGCTCTCCGGTCCACGCTACAACCCGGATCAGGAGATCGTTTACGCCAATCGCAGCAAGTACACCTACACCGATCTGGTAGAGCGGATCCACCGCCTGGCCAACGCCCTGACCGACGCCGGGGTCAAAGCCGGGGACACCGTCGCGGTGATGGACTGGGACACCCCGCGCTACCTGGAGTGCTTCTTCGCCATCCCGATGATCGGCGCCATCCTGCACACGGTGAATGTGCGCCTGTCGCCGGATCAGATCGTCTACACCATGAACCACGCCGAAGACGACGTGGTGCTGGTACACGATGACTTCCTGCCCGTGCTCGAGTCGGTCAAAGACGACATCAAGACGGTCAAAACCTACATCCAGCTCACCGACGAGGGCTCGGCCAAGGCCACCGCCCTGCCCAGCGCCGGCGAATACGAGGCCCTGTTGGCGCAGGCCGGCACCGAGTTCGATTTCCCGGACTTTGACGAGAACAGCGTGGCGACCACCTTCTACACCACCGGCACCACCGGTAACCCCAAGGGTGTGTTCTTCAGCCACCGTCAGCTGGTGCTGCACACCCTGGGCATGGTCGGCTCCCTGTCCGCCTACGACGAGATGCCGCTGCTGCGGTCCAGCTCCGTGTACATGCCGGTCACCCCTATGTTCCACGTACACGCGTGGGGCGTGCCCTACGCCGCCACCCTGATGGGCATCAAGCAGGTATACCCCGGCCGCTATGAGCCCGAGCTGCTAGTGGACCTGCTCAAGGAACACAAGGTCAGCTTCTCCCACTGTGTGCCCACGGTGATGCAGATGATGATGGGCACCGAGTCCATCAAGTCCGCCGACCTCAGCAACTGGCACGTGCTCATCGGCGGCAGCGCCCTGACCAAGAGCCTGTGCGACGCCGGTGCCAAGTACGGCATCCGCATGTACACCGGCTACGGCATGTCCGAGACCTGCCCGCTGCTCAGCGCCACCCATCTGAAGCCGGAAGACCTGGAGTTGCCCCTGGAGCAGCAGACCGCCAAGCGCACCAAGACCGGCATTGCCGTGCCCATGGTGCAGCTGGAGATCGTTGATCCGGACGGCAAGCCCGTGCCCCACGACGGCGAGGCCAAGGGCGAAGTGGTGGCCCGGGCGCCCTGGCTGACCCAGAGCTACTTCAAGGAAAACGCCAAGGGTGAAGAGCTGTGGCAGGGCGGCTGGCTGCACACCGGCGACGTCGCCTCGATGGAGCCGGACAACACCCTGGTGATCAAGGACCGCATCAAGGACGTGATCAAAACCGGCGGCGAGTGGCTGTCGTCACTGGATCTGGAAAACCTGATCAGCCAGCACCCGGCCGTGGCCGCCACCGCGGTCGTCGGGGTGCCGGACGACAAGTGGGGCGAACGCCCGCACGCGCTGGTGACCCTGAAGCCGGGCGAGACCGCCACCATCGAGGACATCCAGCAACACTTGAAGCAGTTCGTGGACTCGGGCGAAATCAACAAGTGGGCGATCCCCGAGCAGATGGATTTCGTGGAGGATATTCCCAAGACCAGCGTTGGCAAGATCAACAAGAAGCTGATCCGGGATCAATTGAAGTAACCCGTGAGCAAACGGGCGCAACCCTCGTCAGAGTGGTTGCGCCCGTCGTTCCCCTAGCTGCTCTCTCCCCCTAGCTGCCTCTGCCCTGCCAGCCGTCGGCCTACAGGCCTTCCGGCAACATCAGTTCGTAGATCATGCCCAGGCCATTGGTGAACCCACCGAGGCCATTGCGGCCACCCCGGTCGGAGCTGAAGTACATGCGCCGGCCATCCGGGGAGAAGGCAATACCGGCAATCTCCGAGGCATCCTGCCCGGTCACCTGCAACAGCGGTTTCAGGGTCCGGTCCGGCAGGATCACCACCACCTGCATGTCACCGCCGTCTTCCGCCACCAGGACATCGCCCTGGGCGGTCACGAACAGGTTGTCGACCCCCGACAGTATGTCGTTGGGCGCCTGCGCCGTGGCCCGGTCGTAGATGACCTCGATGGTCTGGGCCGCCACGTCGATGGCCCAGATCCGGTCGTCGCCCTTGGTGGCGAAATAGACGATGCCCTGGAAGTACCAGACGCCCTCGCCGCCATCGAACTCCGAGGACTCCGGCAACCGGTTCTGGTGCTGGGGTTCGTGGGGATTGCGGGCGTCCACCCAACGGATCGGCTGAGGCCCGTTCACCGCCCCTGCGACGCCGTCGCCGTCCACACACAGCACCTGCAACCGGCCCGCCTGCAGCGCGGCCCGTTCGGCCCCTTCCGGCCAGTCTGCCGGATCCGGCAGCCAGCGGTAGAACCGGCCGTCGGGCATATCCTCGGTCAGGTACAGCATGCGATTGCCCGCGTCGATGGCGATCGCCTCGTGGGAGAAAAAGCCCAGGGTTGGCCGGGCTAGGCCTTCGCCCGGCTGGTAGGGATCGCACTCCCAGACCTGGCCGTTGGGAAATTCCTCACAGGACAGCCAGGTCTGCCAGGGCGTGATGCAGCCGGCGCAATTGAAGGTGGTGCCACTGAGGATGGTGTAGGAATCGACGATGGTGCCGTCCGGATCAAACACCAGGGTGCCCACCTGCGCCAGCCCCGGGGTAAATTCCTCGATGGCGCTGGCAACATCCGCCAGCTCCGGAAAGGTAAACCCCAGACTGCCCACCCCGGGCACCTCGCTGTTGCTGACGTAGATCCAGCCACCGTTGGCCCTGGGCACCACGCCGGCACCGTCGGGGAAAATGTGCCAGGGCCGGTTGCCAATGCCCCCGGTCTGGGGCCCGGCCACCGACATGCCACCGGGCTGGGGCAACTCACCATTGATGGCCACCACCCGGGTCGAGAAGCCGTCCGGGGTCCGGACACCGTTTACATCCGGCGCCCCCAACGGGCCGATGTTGGCGAAGCGGCCGACCAGTTGTTTGGTGTCCGGAACCGGGGGCGGCGTGGCCGAGGGCGTGGCGCCGGCGACCGGCCCCGACGATGAGGAGCCGCCCACACACCCGGCCAGCCAGGTCGGCACCGAGGCGGCACCGGCGGTAAACAGGATAGAGCGCAACACCTCCCGGCGCCCCCAGTTCTCAGGTAACTTGTTCGACTTTTTCATCAATACCTCAACCAATGCGTTCGCGGACCGGTGGATGGAACAGCGCGGTGCGCACCGCGCGGGGCTGCGACACCGGCTCGTCCTCGACGATGCGGGCATCCCCGGCGCGAACACCCACCACCTTGGTTTTCGTGCCGTCAAGCTGGCCCAGGTCGTCCTCGCTGGTGATGCTGCGCACGTAATAGAACTCGCTCTGGGTGCGCTCGGGCGTGACATCCACCAGGATGAAACCCGGCGACTTCAGTTCCACATACTTCATGTGCGGATTGGCCAGTCGTACCGCGACCGCGGCCGGCTCCGCCAGCCCCTCCGGGAACCCCGGCGAGGTCACCGACGGCGTCACGAATTCCGCCGCCAGCGGCGTCTCCGCGAGATTGCCCGGATCAAACTGGATCTCGTTGGCCCAGGAGGTGTGAATGTCCCCGGTGAAGATCACGGTGTTGTCGATGCCCTGGTCGCGCAGGGTGGCCAGGATGCTTTCCCGATCGCGCACATAGCCGTCCCACTGGTCCATGTTCAGGGCCAGCAGCTGACCATTGAAACCGTTCAGATCCACCACCCCGGCGGCCTCGGCCAGATCCAGGGTGCGGGCCAGGTTCAGCTCGGCAAACATCACCTGCTGGCCGATGAAGCGCCAGGTCGCCCGGGATTGCTCGAGGCCGGTCTGCAGCCACTGCATCTGGTCATCGCTGATCAGGCGACGTTCGCTGTCGAAACGGGCCGGATCCGCGGTGGACGCCAGTTGTTCGTCACGGCCTTCCAGGCGGGTGTCGAGCATGAACAGGTCGATCAGCCCGCCGAAGTTGAAGTCCCGCCAGATCCGGCCCGGCTCGCCGTCCACCGCGCGGATGGGCAGCCATTCGAAATAGGCCTGGATGGCCTCGGACTTGCGGTCGCGCCAGGCGCCCTCGGTGGCTTCATCGTGATTTTCCGCACCACTGACGTGGCTGTCGTTGGCGGACTCGTGGTCGTCCCAGACGCAGATCATCGGGAACTGCTGGTGTACCGCCTGCAGGTTCGGGTCGGTCTTGTACTGGGCGTGGCGCTGGCGGTAGTGGTCCAGCTCGGTGATCTCATGGGCAGGAACCGGATCGCGGCCAGGAAAGTCGCCGTATTCCCCGGGCCCGTACTCGTAGATGTAGTCGCCCAGGTGCAGCACGAAATCCAGATCGGTCTGGGCGCTGACCGCCTTGTACACCGAGAACAGGCCGTAGGCGTAGTTGGAGCAGGACACCACGGCAAACCTGGCCCGCTCCACCGTCTGCTCACGGGTGGGGAAGGTCCGGGTGCGGCCGACCGGGGAGGTCTGGTCGGCCACGGCGAACTGGTAGTAGTACCAACGGTTGGCCTGCAGGCCCTGGGCATCGACTTTGACACAGAAATCCGTCGTCCGGCTGGCGGGCACCACCTGGCGCCCGACCACCTGGGTCAGTCCCGGATCGGTGGCGATCACCACCGAGACCGGGATGACTCCGGCATTCCGCTCCAGCACATCCACTGGTGAGACCCGGGTCCACAGGACCACCCGATCGCCCAGGGGGTCACCGGAGGCGACCCCGTGCCGGAAGGCCACCTTGGGCAGTGGTTCGCCCGGACCGATGGCACCGGCCGTTGCCTGGTTCGAGCCGGCCGACTCGCCGCCGCCCCCGCACCCCGCCAAAGAAGTCAGTGACACAGCAGCCAGTCCTTTTACGACTGCACGACGCCGTTTATCCATCTGTTGCTCCACCCGTTTCGGGACAGTTATTCGACCAAAGTGGTATCAGCGTTCGATAGTGACGGCGGGATATTGACGAAACATGACAGCAAACTGTCAGAACGGGCCATCATGGGATGGCCCGCAACGTTCAGGACTGGCGGGGTAAGGCTGGCGGTTGTTTAGAGCCCGGAAAAACTGAAGTCCACCTCGGGCCGACGGCCATCCACGATGTCCGCGAGCGCGGCCGCTGAGCCGCAGGAGTGGGTCCAGCCCAGGGTGCCGTGGCCGGTATTGAGGTACAGGTTGGCAAAATGGCTCTTGCCGATGTAGGGCACGTTGGAGGGGGTTGCCGGCCGCAGTCCGGTCCAGAACTGGGCCTGATCCCAGTGCCCGGCCTCGGGCATGATTTCCGCCGTGCGCCGGACAATGGCGCGGCAGCGGGTCTGGTTCAGTTCCCGGGAATAGCCGTTCAGCTCGGCGGTGCCGGCGACCCGTAGCCGGTCACCCAGGCGGGAATACACCAGCTTGTATTCGTCGTCGGTCAGGCTGACGTTGAAGGCGGCGTCCGGGTTGTTCACCGGCACCGTGATCGAATAGCCCTTGGCCGGATAGATATCCAGGGTCAGGCCGATGGACCGTGCCAGCGGGGCACTGAAACTGCCCAGGCTGAGCACGTAGGCATCGCCACGCAGGGTACTGTGGACGCCGTCCCTGAGGGTATGGACCCCAAGAATCCGGTCGCCCGCCCGTTCAAACCCGAGGATGTCGGTGCCGTAGTGAAAACTCACCCCGGCTTCGGCGCACTTCTGTGCCAGCTGCTGGGTGAACTTCCGGGCGTCGCCGGACTCGTCTTCGGAGGTGTAGGTGGCACCGGCGATCCGGTCCCGAATCGGCTTCAGCGCAGGCTCCAGCTCGATGGCGCGGTCGGCATCGATGACCTGCCGGTCGCAGCCCAGGCCCTGCATGATCCGGGTGGGCTCAAGCGCGCCCTCGAACTCTTCCCGATTGGTGTAGAAATGCAGAATGCCCTTGGTCAGGGCGTCGTACTCGAGGCCCAGATCGTCGCGCAACGACTGCAGCTGGGCCCGGCTGTAGGTGCCCAGATTGACCATCTGGCGAATGTTGTGGGCGGCCCGGGCCGAGGTGCATTCACGCAAAAAGGCCAGGGCCCAGCGCCACTGCGCCGGGTCCCAGCGGGGCCGGAACAGCAGGGGCGCGTCGGCCCGGAACAGCCATTTGAGCACTTTCAGCGGGGCCGAGGGGTTGGCCCAGGGTTCGGCGTGGGACACCGACACCTGCCCGCCGTTGGCGTAGCTGGTTTCCAGCCCGGCCTGGCTCTGCCGGTCTACCACCGTGACCTGGTGCCCCTGTCGCTGCAGATACCAGGCGGTGGTCGTGCCGACCACCCCCGCGCCCAAAACCACTATGTGCATGCGTGTCTCCGGTCAAAGCGAGCGCCGGGCCGGCATCGGCGTCGGGCAATGTCGGTCGGGCTCAGGCATTCATTCTCGGGTTTACAGTTCAATGACGACAGGACTCAACCGCCGGAGCGCTTGACGGTCCAGCCCTTGGCTTCGAGCAGGGGTACCAGCAGGTCACGCTGGTCGCCCTGGATCTCGACCACCCCATCCTTGACCGTGCCGCCGGTGCCGCACTTGGCCTTCAGGACCTTGGCAAAGGCCTTCAGCTCCTTGTCGTCCAGCGGAATGCCGGTCACCAGGGTCACACCCTTGCCCTTCCGGCCCTTGGTCTCGCGGCTCACCCGTACGATGCCATCGCCTTCCGGTCGGGCGGGTTGGCCGCAGATGCAGTCAGCGACCGGCTGCCGGCAGCCCGGGCACATGCGCCCCTGTTCGGTGGAAAAAACCAGTCCGCCTGCGGATCGCTTCGCCATGTCCGGCTTACACTCCTGTCGATTGATCTGTCTCGTTTATTCCAAGCCCGGAGGGTACTTGGAAAACATCTCCGCGACCACCTCATCAATCAGTTCCCGGCGTTTTTCCGGCGATTGGTTTTCGTTCAGGTAGCGACGGCTGGCGGCCCGCCAGACCACCTCGTTCAACTCGGTGTCAACCAGTTCCACCACCAGCTTGCCTTCTTCGACTTCACGCACCGGGGGCGCGGACGCCAGGCCCCAGCCGAAATTGCCCCGTCCCAGGCCAAAACCAAGGCCCACACCGATTTGCTCGAGGCGTTCCTCTTCCACGATCCGCCACGAGGCAAGAAGGTCCGCCTCGTCCACCGCTACCTTGCGCAGGGCTTCCCGCTTCATTTCCCGCTCGATGGCACTCTGCACCCGGCGGCCATCCAAAGACACCACGGTGCCGCTACCGGCACCCTCGGCAAAGGCCCAGGTGGCGTAGTTACCAAACACCGCCGACGAGTTGTAGTCGGTCACCACATTGCTGGCGCAGCCGGTCAGGGCCAGGACAAATACAGCTAATGTGAACATACGCATACGGCCATTCTCCTGTTTTCAGGTTGGTTGTGCTTCAGTATACCCCCAGGACACGTAGCCGGATGCCCGCAGGTTTCCTCACCTGTCAAAACCGTAATCCAGCTTCTGGGCGTCGCAGAAGGCGGTGAAATCCGCAACCCGGTGCTCCGGCATGGACACCCGGGCGCTCACGGTCGGGCCATAATCCACCGACTCCACCACCCCGTCGTGCACGTTACACCAGTGCCTGAGCGCCTGCTCGTCGGCGAAGTTCATGGTGACGGTCGCGTTCATCATGGGTTGCTGGACCGCCCGGGGCACCGCCGACAACACGCTCTCGGCGGCGCCGGCATAGGCCCGGACCAGGCCGCCCGCGCCCAGCTTGATGCCGCCGAAATAGCGGATCACCATGACCAGCACATCGCCCATGTCCTTGTGCTGGATCACATTCAGGATGGGCTTGCCGGCCGTGCCCGAGGGTTCGCCGTCGTCGTTCATGGCGGCCTCGGCGGCCGCACCCGGGCGCCCGATCTGGTAGGCCCAACACACATGGCGGGCGTCCGGGTGGTCGCGCCAGGCCTGCTCCAGCCAGGTCTTGACCTCGTCCCGGGAGGCCACCGGGGCAACCCGGGCGATGAACCGGCTTTTCTTCACTTCCGTCTCCCGCTCGAGGTATTCTGCGGGCACGGGATAATCCTTACTCATGACCAACTTGATCCTATGTCAGACAATCACTACCGCCCCCAACCGGGCACGGCAGAACCCGCCAGGCTTCGGAAAGCCGCCTGCGGTATCCGCTTCGAGGAAGACGAACTGCAGGAAGGCATCGATTTTTCGGCGGCGTGCCAGTTGAAGCCGGAAGCCAACGAAACTCCGGCCGACTCAGAAACCGGGCCCGGTAAACACCGGTAGTTCCACCCGGATGCGCAACCCACCGGTGTCGGCGTTGTCTGCGCGCAGCCTGCCGTCATGGGCACTGACAATGTCCCGGGCAATGGCCAGGCCCAGCCCCCAACCGTTGCCGCCGCGGGCCTTGTCGGCCCGGTAAAACGGCTCGAACAGGTGCGGCAGATGCTCCGCCGCGACCCCCGGCCCCTCATCTTCCAGGTCAATCCGGAGCCAGCCTCCAGTCTCACCCATGCGAACCCGAACCCGCTTGCCCGGCGGGGTATGATCGAGCGCGTTCTGCAGAATGTTGTCGAAGGCACGTTGCAACAGGCCGGCATCGCCAAGGATGGACAGCGACCTTGCCTCGTCGGCCACCGCCAGGGTGCACTCCACGCCCTGGTGCTTGGCGTAGTCGGCAGCATCCCGCAGTACCTGATTCAGCAGTTTGACCGGCGGCACCGGCTCCCGTTCGATGTCACCGCCCTGTTCCGCCACTCGGTACAGGGTCAGGATCTGCGCGGTCATGGCTTCCAGGCGTTCATTCTGGCGCAGGATGCTGGCCATCAGGGACGGGTCGGCGCCGCCATCGCTGGCCAGCTCAATGGCGATACGCTGCCGGGTCAGCGGGGTACGCAGGTCGTGGGAGATGTCCCGCAGCAGGTGTTTCTGGCGCTCCAGCAGGGTGCAGAGCTGCTCGGTCATGGCGTTGAACGCGGTAGCCAGTTGCCCCACCTCGTCCCGTCGAGTGGCGATGCGTTCGCTCACCCGCAGCTTGGTCTCACCCGCGGCAATCTGTTGCGCGGTGCTTTCCATGTGCCGCAGCGGCCGGGAAACGAACCGGGCGATCAGCCAGCAGGCCAGGGAAATCAACACGAACGCGAGTCCGAATTCGATGACGCGGAAGAACTTCGGATCCAGCCAGCCCTCGCCGTGCATGCGGGGCCAGGCAATCAGCCGGTAGCCATCGGCCAACCGGATCACCGCCGGCTTCTGGGGGTACCAGTCGGATTTCAAGCGCTCGCGCACGGCCTTGGGCAGGCGCCGGGCGTTGTCCTCCTGTTCGATCAGGATCAGGTGCAATTCCAGGCGCTTGCCCTCGCCCTGCAGGAAGCGCCAGGCGTCGGCCCGCCCCTGCTGCTGGCGGATGCGGATGGCTTCCTGGGCCAGGTCCTGCAGGCCCACCTGGCGCTCGATGGCCTGACGTTCCCGGTCCAGCAAGGTCCGGGTGGCGAGGTTGCTGATCACCAGGGTGATCGCCATGGCCAGCCAGATGGCCAGGAAAATCCGCCAGAACAGGGGGAACATGAAGCGCCGCGTCACACCGGCACCCGATAGCTGTAGCCCAGGCCACGAACCGTCTCGATCCGGGGCGGTTCGTCATTGCCGAGTTTGCGGCGCAGGTTGCTGATGTGCATGTCCAGGGTGCGGTCGTGTGCCTCCAGCCGCCGACCCAGGGCCCACTGCATCAGGTCGGTCTTGCGGACCACGCTGCCGGCATGAGCCAGCAGCACCTGCAGCACCTCGTACTCGGTTGCGGTGAGATCCAGCGGGGCGTCATCCTGAAAGATGCGTCGCTGGCCCGGCTCGACCCGCAGGTCGCCGTAGCGCCGGGTGGCGCTGACCTCGGTTTTCTGGTCCCAGGCAATACGCCGCAACAGGGCCTGGAGCCGGGCCACCAGCTCCCGCGGGTTGCAGGGTTTGGGGATGTAATCGTCGGCGCCCACTTCGAATCCGACGATGCGGTCGGTCTCGTCGCCCCGGGCGGTAAGCAGGGCCACTGGCAGGTGGGTCTCGGCGCGCAGTTCCCGCAGCACCTCCAGACCGCTGATGTCCGGCAGCATGATGTCCAGAACCACCACATCGCAGTCCTGGCCCAGGGCCAGGGCCAAACCGTCCCGGCCGGTCGCCGCCTCGCGCACGGTAAAGCCCTGGTTGGTCAGGTACCGGGAGAGCAGCTCCCGCAGTTCGTCGTCGTCTTCGACGAGCAATACCCGATTCTGCATCTTTCGCCTCCGTCTATACTTGGGATGGAGTCTAACATGCGAGGCTCGGCCGCTGATTTACGGGATCGACCTTTACAGAACCTTTACGACCCATTGACGCTCGTTGACACGCTCCGGGGCTACCATGGCACCACGTTCAAGCCATGGCCGCACATGCGGCACACCACACGAGGACACATCATGAATCCACGCAAACCATCCCTGATCATCGCCGGCCTAATGGGCGCCGCCCTGCTGTCATCCAGTGCACTGGCACACGCCGACCACCATGGGGAAAACCATCACCGAGGTCACCAAGGTGAAGGCTATCATCATGAACATCATGGCGATGACCATCACCGGGGACATCACGGCAAGGCCTCCATGGAAGAAATGTGCGCGCACTTCCGGGCCGGCACCGGCCCATTTGACCGTGAAGCACGTCAGCAGAAGCGGGCCGAGCACCGGGCCGACATGGCCGAGCGCCTGAAGCTCAACGACGAGCAGCGGGAAATTTGGGCCGAGATCCACGAAGAGCGGCAGGAAAAGCACGATAAGCATCACGCCAGGATGCAGGCGAAGATGGAAAAGCGCTGTGACACCGTGAATCAGTGATCAAACCCCGGGATCTGGCGTATGGTATCGGGAGACTCACCAGGAGCCACCCGAACCATGCCCGATCCCGGCCACCACACCCTGACCGTTGACACCTGCGGCACCATTGACGAGATTCCCCGCGAGGCCTGGGAACGACTGGCGGGGCGTGCAAACCCGTTCCTGCGCTACGAATTCTTCCAGGCCCTGGAGGCGTCCGGGTGCACCTCGGTGGCCAGTGGCTGGCAGCCCAGCCATCTGGTGTTCCGGGTCGACGACCGGATTGCCGGCGTCGCTCCGGCCTACCTCAAACGCCACTCCATGGGCGAGTATGTCTTTGACTGGGCCTGGGCCGACGCCTATCGCCGCCACGGCCTAAACTACTACCCCAAGCTACTGATTGCCATACCGTTCACGCCGTCCCAGGGGCCACGGCTGTTGCTGGACGAGAACCTGCGGCCCCGCCTGAAGGGACATCAGTTACAGGATCTGCTGGACACCCTGGCGGATCGGCTCGAAGTGCCGTCGTGGCATCTGCTGTTCCCCGACCACAGGGACCAGGCCCTGCTGAGCCACGACGATCAGTTACACCGCATCGGTTGCCAGTTCCACTGGCACAACCGTGACTACCAGCGCTTCGACGACTTCCTGGCCGAACTGACCTCGCGCAAGCGCAAATCCATCCGCAAGGAGCGCCGGCAGGTTGCCGACCAGGGTATCCGCTTCCGCCATTATCACGGCCTCGATGTGCCCGACCAGGTGCTGGCCGCGTTCTACGTGTTCTACCAGGCCACCTACCTGAAACGGGGCCAGCAGCCGTACCTGAACCGGGACTTCTTTGACCGTGTGCGAGCCAGCCTGCCGGAGCATCTGCACCTGATCATGGCGGTTCGGGACGGTCAGATGATTGCCGGCGCCCTGTTCCTGCAGGGCGTCGATACCCTCTACGGGCGTTACTGGGGGTGTCTGGACGAGTACAACCACCTGCACTTCGAAACCTGCTACTACCAGGGCATCGAGTTGGCCATCGAACTGGGCCTGTCCCGGTTCGATGCCGGCGCCCAGGGCGAGCACAAGCTGGTGCGCGGGTTCGAGCCGGTGCTGACCCATTCCTGGCACGGCATTGCCCACCCCGGCTTCCGCGAGGCCATCGCCGAGTTCACCCGGGACGAGGCCGAACAGGTGCGCGGATACCATCAGGAGGCGTTGAGTTTATTGCCTTTTCGCCAGCGGGATGGCGATTAGCTTCTATACTGAGAGCCAAGGCAAACTTCGCATGGGGATGGACCTCGATGGACACGGATTCAATGATGAGTCTGCTTGACGGTGCCCAATTGCCACTGCTGCTGGCGGTGGTTGCCCTGGTGGTTGCCGTACTCGCCTTCTGGGTGGCTAACGGCGCCAAAGGCGCGGCCGGCAAGGACCTGGAATCCCTGCGGCAAAAGACCGGGGCCCTGGGTCGGGAGGTGGACGAGTTGCGGGTCAGCCAGTTCAACCGGGCCGACGCCGGCGCCTCGGATGGGGCCGGCTCCGGCGCCACGGCCGCCAGGTACCGGGCGGAGAAAGACGCCTACGAGCGGATCTGGCCCCAGCTCTGGCAATTGCACGAGCGCCTGGGCATGTTCGTGCGCGCGGTGGAAAACGGTGAGCCCGCCGGTGATCTCCGGTTGGAAGCTCGCAATGCCGCCCTCGACGCCCGCAACCTGCTGAACCGGAACCGGCCCTTCTGCAGCGAGACCGTGGATGAACTGGTTACCCGACTGATCGATACCGAAATCAAGGTCCACCTGGCCGCCTGCCAGCACCTGGACCTGCTCAAGGAAGTCTCCGGCGCGCCCTCCGATCACGACCGCCGGGTGCTGCGGGACAAGTGCCACGCCCTGTACGAGGGCGAGGCCCGGGACCTGATGAATCGGCTGGCCGAGGCCATCCGGACCCGGGTCATCAACGTCAGCTATTCATGATCCGGAAGCCGACCTTGAGCACCACCTGGTAGTGGCCGACCCTGCCGTCCTCGATGTGGCCCCGGGTTTCCAGCACCTCGAACCATTCCAGGTTACGAATGCTCTTGCTGCATTCCTCGAGCGCATTCTCGATGGCGTTTTCGATGCTTTTGCGGGACGAACCAACAATTTCCACTTTCTTGTACACGTGATGATCCGACATCAGGCTGCCTCCTTTGGCTGCACCGTTCGTTAACTTGAGCCTAGAAGACAACCCCCACGCCGGCAAACGACAGCCGAGCCGGGCCAATCTGGCGCCCGGCTCCGGACGTAAAACCGCTATACTTGAAGTCGACGTGCTAACCAACCCGGACCCTCTATGCGATCCGTTCTGAAATTCAGTGCCTGGCTGATGGCCGCCCTCCTGTGCCTGTTGGCGGGACCGCTGCTGCTGGCCACCAGCAGCAGCCTCCAGGGTGCCGAGAGCTGGCACACCGCCAGCCGGGCAAGCGCCGGCATCGCCCCGCGCCCGGACCAGTACCAGGGCGCCATCGTCCAGGTCTACGGCGCCCGGGCCTGGAGCTGGCGCGGCTATTTTGCGGTGCACACCTGGATCGCCACCAAGGAGGCGGGCGCCAGTGACTACCAGGTGCACGAAGTCACTGGCTGGCGTCGGTACGTGGTCAGTTCCCGCCCGGGCGAACCGGACCGGCACTGGTACGGTGCCCGGCCGGAACTCTACGCCGACATCCGCGGCGAAGAGGCCGCCGCCCTGATCCCGGACATCTACGAGGCCGTGGCGGCCTACCCCTACCCGACCGAATACGAGGCCTGGCCCGGGCCCAACAGCAACACCTTCATCGCCTGGATCATCCGGCAGGTACCGGGCCTGGACGTGGCCCTGCCCAGCAACGCCATCGGCAAGGATTACCTGGGCGACAGCCTCGTGGCACAGGCACCGGGTGGCACCGGTTACCAGCTGTCGCTCGGGGGCTATTTCGGCTTGCTGGCGGGCGTCCGTGAAGGTCTGGAAGTGAACATTCTGGGGTTGTCGCTGGGGGTGAACCCGCTCGCGCTGGGCATCAAGCTGCCGGGCATTGGCGACCTGGCCCTGCGCAACACCAACCCGATGCCAGAGAGCACCGAATAGGTGGACAAGGACGGCGGTCAGGTCAGGTAGCGCACCAGACCGGCGGCGGCAATACCGGCGGCGATGGCCGGCAGGGGTTTACGCAGCGCCAGCATGGTGACGGTGGTCACCGACAGGGCGGCCAGGGCCCCGGCGTCACCGGCAAAGGCCATGGGCACGACAATGGCGATCAGCACCGAACTGGCCATGGTGTTGATGAAACTCTCGATGCGGGGGCTGATGCGCACGTAAGACATCACGAACACACCGCCAAACCGGGTCGCCAGGGTGACCAGGGCCATGATCCCGATCAGGGCCAGGACTCCGGCGGTAGAGGTTTCGATGGTCATGACGGCTCCTCCGTGGCAACCGCGGACGGCTTCCGCTCCAACCAGAAATAACCGATGGCGCCACCCGCCAGGGCCCCGACCACCACGTGGGTGTGCGGCGGCAGCCACTTCCAGGCCGCCAGCGAGGCAACCGCGGCCACGGCCCAGGCCACCAGCACCCGTGGCGACTTCTTACCCCCCAGGGCCATGGCCAACAGGAAGCAGCCCAGGACCATGTCCAGCCCCAGGCTCTTGGGGTTCTGCAGCAGCCCGCCAAAGTACACCCCGAGCCAGGTGCCAATCAGCCACGCCAGCCACAGCACCAGGCCACCGCCCAGGATCACTTCCAGGTTGCGTTTGCCGTTCTGGTACTCCTGCGCCGAAACCGCCCAATTGGCGTCGGTGAGCAACAGCAGCAGCCCATAGCGTTTACCGGGGGGCAGGTCTTTCAGCATGGGGTACAGCGAGGCGCCCATCAGCAGATGACGGGAGTTGATGGCGAACACCACCGCGATCAGCGGCAACACCGACACTTCGGTGCCCCACATGTCTGTCGCGGCAAACTGGGAGGCACCGGCAAACACCGTGGTGCTCATCAGCAGCGCTTCCAGCGGCAGCAGCCCTTTCTGGGTCGCGGCCAAACCGAAGGCAGCACCAAACGCCACCACGAACAGGGAGATGGGAAAGAGCCGGACAAACTCCTGGCGGACCTTGTGGGGCTGTATCTGGTAAGGATAGGAAGCGACGGACATCAGGGGAAGCTAAGGCAGTTTCCCCTGAGCGCGTATAGGTAGATACCGAAGTCCGTCGCCGAGCCTAGCCCGGGCCTAGTGCATGATGTGCACCCGGCCATCCGCCGCGGCAAAGGGATTGTTGACGCTGCTGCTCTCGCCCCGCAGGGCGGCTTCCGGGTGTAACCCGGCCATCAGGGCCTCAACGCGTTCCACTTCCGCCTTGGGTACATCCACCATGATCAGGTATTTGCCATTCTCCAGATCCTTGTGGAACCGGCGAATCCGGTAGTTCTCGGTGCCGATACCGCCAAAACCACCGAGCCAGCCACCCGCCAGCACCGCAAACACGCCCATGGCGACAAAGGCCGAGGTCGGCCATTCCAGTCCGCCCCAAAGCGCCAGTGGCAGGATGAAGAAGGCGGCAAACAGCCCGCCGATGATCAGCCCCCGCTCCACGAATCGGGCCAGGTCGGTCCGGTCCAGCACGCTCGCCGTGTGGATATGGTGCGAGTACAGCCCGGCATCGTCCTTGCTAATGACGTGGAATCGCCAGTTGGACACCCCATCCCGATGCAGGTCTTCGGAGATGCTCTCGACGCTGTCGATGGTGTTCACCAAATAGAAAAGCCGTTTCATGATCCCCTCCTTCGCTCACTCGGAGCGGGCAACCACAGCTTTACTTCCTGATTATAACGCCGCTGCCAAGCCGCCCCGGCGGGCTGCTGGGACTGATTTGTAATAACAGGGCGAGCAATATAACCCTTGTCTATTTCGACCTCGCTCACCCCCTGAAAAATTTTTTCCCGCAGCTACAGGCCCTTGCGAGGTTGCGGCGACGACGGGGGAAATTGATTAGCTTTTGCACGTTGACGTTAACGTAAAAAGACACTAGTTTACGGTTTGTCCGGCCTCACAAGGGCACTTCCGACTGGAAACGGACACCTGAAATCGACACCCCGGTCAAAAGCCGGGCGACAACAACAAGACTGCCACGCACGCCGAGATCCGGCCTGGTGGAGAGGATTTCAACATGCCACAGCCTGCACGCCTTTCCCGGCGGCTGCGCCCCGCGCACGCCAGACCCACGACCGTGACATTCCCGCTCCAGCAACCAGACCGGCTGACGACCAGCGCGTCCAGCGGGTGAGGCCCACTCGCGCCAATCGCACGCACAGTCGCATCAACCAATCGCCCATGCCGCGGTCTAACAACAAAAGTCGGCAGTCGCAGACCTCACAAGGGTAGCGGCGCCAAAGCCAGAAAGGTGAAACGCCATGAACGTATTCAGCCATCCCGAGTTCGACAACCACGAACAACTGTCCTTCTTCTGCGATCCGGAAACCGGACTGAAAGCCATCGTTGCCATCCATAACACCTCCCGCGGCCCCGCCCTGGGCGGCTGCCGGATGTTCCCCTACGCCACCGATGAAGAGGCCCTGCGCGACGTCCTGCGCCTGTCCAAGGGCATGACCTACAAGTCGGCCCTGGCCAATCTGGACCTGGGCGGCGGCAAGTCGGTGATCATTGGCGATCCGCGCAAGGACAAGACCGAAGCGCTGCTGGAAGCCATGGGCCGGCACCTGGAAGGCCTGGGCGGCCAGTACATCGCAGCCGAGGATTCCGGCACCAGCGTGCCGGATCTGCACGTGATGGGCCGACGCACCCAGCACGTCGCCGGCATTGCCGAGCGCATCGGTTTCGACGGCAACCCCAGCAACGGCGACCCGTCGCCGGCCACCGCCTACGGCACCTTCATCGGACTCAAGGCGGCGGTGCAGCACAAGCTGGGTCGGGATGACCTGAACGGCCTGAAAGTCGCCATCCAGGGCATCGGCAACGTCGGTTTCCGCCTGGCCCGGCACCTGAAAGAAGCCGGGGCCCAGCTCTGGGTCTACGACATCTTCGCCGACAACATGCAGCGGGCGGTGGACGAACTGGGGGCGACTCCGGCGACCGCCGAGGACATCCTGACCCTGCCGGTGGACGTGGTGGCGCCCTGTGCCATGGGCGCGGTCCTGAACGACACCAGCATCCCGAAACTGAAAGCCGGGATCGTGGCCGGTGCCGCCAACAACCTGCTGGAGCACCCGGAACACGATCAGGCCCTGAAGGATCGGGGCATCCTGTACGCACCGGATTTCGCCATCAACGCCGGCGGCATCATCGACGTGTTCTACGAGCGCACCGGGGCCTCCCCCGAGACCGTTCGCGAACATGTGGACGCCATCGGCGACACGCTCAAGGAAATCTTCACCCGTTCTGACCGGAGCGGCCGGCCCACTGGCGCCATCGCCAATGAGCTGGCGGAGGAACGGTTCCGCAAACACGTTGCCAAGGTGAACACCGCGACCGAGCGCCTGGCGCGGGCTGGATAAACCTGGCAGCGATCTCTACGGGGCCGAACCCGGCGTCGGCCCCTGCTTCACCCAACAACAACAAGTACCAAGCAGGAGACAGCTATGTCTGAATCACCTTCGACCAGCGCCAACCACGCCGAGGCGCTGGAAGGTTCCAACGCCACCCGGGGGCTCTGGTCCTCGCGCCTGGCGTTTATCCTCGCCGCGACCGGTTCCGCGGTGGGCCTGGGCAATATTTGGAAATTCCCCTACATCACCGGTGAGAACGGCGGTGGTGCCTTCGTCCTGGTGTACCTGGTGTGCATTGCCGCGGTTGGCTTGCCGATCATGATGGCGGAAGTGCTCATCGGCCGCCGGGGCGGCAAGAGCCCGGTCAACAGTCTGCGCCTGATCGCCCAGCGGGATCGGCTGGCGCCGGCGTGGCGACTGGTGGGCGCCGTCGGTGTCCTGGCCGGTTTCCTGATTCTCTCGTTCTATTCCGTGATCGGTGGCTGGGCCGTGTCCTACGTGGGTACCGCGGCCAGCGGCGGCCTCGTGGGTCAGTCCGCCGAGGCCATCGGCGCCATCTTCTCCGACCTGTTGAGTGATCCCCTGACCCTGCTGATGTGGCACACCGTGTTCATGGCCCTGGTCATGCTGGTGGTCGCCAAGGGCGTGCGCGCCGGCCTGGAGCGGGCGGTGAGCATTCTCATGCCCGGCCTGTTCGTGCTGCTGCTGATTGCCGTCGGCTACGCCATGACCAGCGGCGAATTCGGCCGCGCCGTCAGCTTCCTGTTCCAGCCGGACTTCTCGAAGATCACCACCTCCGGCATCCTGGTCGCCCTCGGGCACGCGTTCTTTACCCTGAGCCTGGGCATGGCGGTCATGATGGCGTACGGCTCCTACCTGCCGAAGAACGTCTCCATCGCCAAGACTTCCATCACCGTATCGGTAATCGATACCGGGGTCGCTCTGCTGGCCGGCCTGGCCATCTTCCCGATCGTGTTCGCCAACGGCCTGGAGCCCGGCGCCGGTCCCGGCCTGATCTTCCAGACCCTGCCGCTGGCCTTCGGCCAGATGCCCATGGGCAGCCTGTTCGGCACCCTGTTCTTCGTGCTGCTGATTTTCGCCGCCTGGACCTCGGGCATCTCCCTGCTGGAGCCGATCGTCGAGTGGCTGGAGGAGCGCAAGGGCATGAACCGTGTCGTCAGCACCCTGGGTGCCGGCGTGGTCTGCTGGGCCCTGGGCATTGCCTCGATCCTGTCCCTGAACCTGTGGTCGGATTTCGCCCCGCTGGGCGCGATCGGCATGTTCGAGGGCAAGACCATCTTCGACCTGCTGGACTTCTTCACCGCCAACATCCTGCTGCCCCTGGGTGGCCTGCTGGTGGCCGTGTTTGCCGGCTGGGTCATGTCCCGGGAAGCGGTGGAGCAGGAACTGGCGCTGTCCGGGCCCATGTTCCGGTTGTGGTACGCCACCATCCGCTACTTCACCCCGGTCGCCGTGGCCGCGGTGTTCATCTACAACCTGCTGTAAGCGCACTGGGCCGGCCCGGCTTTGGACCCACCGGGCCTCGCCCAACGCAAAGAGCCCACCGTTTGGTGGGCTCTTTTTTTTGCCTCGGGGAAGTGACGCTAGAGCGCGGCCAGGGCGGACCCCAGGGTCTCGCCGATGCGGGCATTCAGCTTGAGATCGGCAAGCGGTTCGGCCCGGGTGCGGCCAAGGTTCAGGGTGGCAATGGGCTTACCCCACTCCTTGGCGTAGCGACAGAACCGGAATCCGGAATAGACCATCAGCGACGACCCGATCACCAGCAGGCTGTCACTGGCCTTGAGCACATCCAGGGCAGCGTGGACCCGGTCCTTCGGCACATAGTCACCGAAGAACACCACGTCGGGCTTCAGGATGCCGTCACATTTCGGGCAGTCCGCCGGCCGGAAATCCGAGAAATCCACCTCCAGGTCCGCGTCGCCATCGGGCGCGGTCTCGGCCCGATAATGCCGAAACCCGGGATTCAGATCGGCACAGCGGTCGTGCACCTCGTCCCTCGGGCAGCGATAGTTGCAGCTCATGCAGATGACCTCGTCGGCCCGCCCGTGCAGGTCGGTCACCGCCCGTGTGCCGGCTTTCTGGTGCAACCGATCCACGTTCTGGGTGACCACCAGGGAGCTGTGGTTCAGCAGTTCCAGATCGGCGATGTGGTGGTGAGACGGGTTCGGCAGGGCATTGCGCATCACCGGCCAGCCAATCAGGCTCCGGCCCCAATAGCGTTGCCGGGTTTCAAAGCTGTCCATGAACGCCTGATGCTGGACCGGCTGCTTGCGTTTCCAGGCGCCATCGCCATCGCGGTAATCGGGAATGCCGGAATCGGTGCTGACCCCGGCCCCGGTCAGGATCAGCGACCGGGGGTTCTGGCGGATAAAGTTCGCCAGCATCGCGCCGGCCTGCTCCGGTTCATGCTCGATGGGCGCCTGCTCAGGCTCCGGCAGGCGCTGGCTGCTACTGAACGGGCGCGTGCGATGGGTGCTTGCGGGCATACGTACTCCGGATAACTCAGCCCGGCTTGCGGGCGATGTACACGGTGTTGAACGATTCCCTGTTCTGGAATGGATTGAAAAACTTGACCACACGGCAATCTACGTCAACAAACACGCTCCGGAGCACCGCCATGAACTGGTCGTCTTCGCCTTCGTTCGACCACATGGCAAAGACGCCCCGAGGCTTGAGCTGCTGGGCCATCTTGCCGATGTTGGCGGTGGTGTAGAAACTGGCGTTGGAATCGTGCAGCAGCGCCCGTGGTGAGTGGTCAATGTCCAGCAGGATGCAGTCGAAGGTCCGGCCCGGGCCTTCGGGATCGAAACCGCCCTCGCCGGGTTCGGCTACCGCCAGATCGAAGAAACTGCCATGAACGTAGCGGGCGCGGGCGTCGGCGTTGATGTCCTGGCCCAAAGGCACCAGCTCCTGCTGGTGCCAGCCGATGACCGGCGCCAGGTATTCCACGATCAGCAGCTCGCCCACCCGCTCGTGTTTGAGCGCCGCCACGGCGGTGTACCCCAGGCCCAGACCACCGACCACCACACTGAGGTTATCGCCTTCGGTGGCTTCGAGGCCCAGATCCGACAGCGCCACTTCGGCGTCCACGAACATGCTGGACATCAGGAATTCTTCGCCGAGCTTTACCTCGAAGATATCGCGATCACCAATGGCCGGAATCTTCCGGCGCCGGAGGGTGATCTCGCCGATTTCCGACGGTTGGCTGTCTATTTGTTCGAAGAGAAGTCCCAAGTTTTGCCTCGTTGTTTGGTCTTGGCCTGCAAATCTGAGTGGTCGCAGGTAGGGCTTCCTCTTCCAAAACCCGCTCAAGCACATCCATGTGACGCTTGAGCTCCGCCATCCATGGCTCCGCACAGTTTTGGAAGAGGAAGCCCTACCTACTCGTCATCTCACTCCCGTGGAGTCTTTGTTTCCTTTACGCAGTTCGCGAGAACGTCGCGCAGCTGCTCGACGCCCAGCTCTTCCATCAATTTGATGTTGCGACCGGGTATGCCGTCGACGTCCGGATGACTGTCGATAGCCGCTTCCAAACTCGCTTCCCGCAACAGGTGCAGCATCGGGTAAGGAGAACGGTTGGTGTAGTTCTCCGCCGCATCCGGCTCTGTGCCCTCGAACTGATAGTCCGGATGGAAACTGGCAACCTGGTAGATCCCATCCAGCTCCAGGTAGGCGAGCAAACCATCGGCCGCATCCAGGAACTCATTGTAGGCCGCGAAGTCCTGCAATACACCCGGGTGGATCAATACCGTGGTTTCGATCTCCGGCTCATCGTTGAGGCGCTGAAGCTCCGCGTGCAGTGACTGCAACAGTGAATCCTCGTCGGTAGCCTCGCTTACCACGAAACGCACCCGGTCATGCAGCAACTCACGCTTGGCGAACGGACACAGGTTGTAGCCGACGACAACGCCTTCAACCCACTTGCGAGTCGCATTTGCAACCTCAGCTTCAACCATCATTGTCATCTCTTAGTCGTGATGCCCCCGCCGAGCTCAGAGTGGGCGGGTGGGCATGGCTTGCCAAAACTGTGCGGAGCCATGGATGGCGGAGCTCAAGCGCCACATGGACGTGCTTGAGCGGGTTTTGGCAAGCCATGCCCACCTGCCCGCCCGCACCCAAGTCACAGGGTTAAACGTAACCCTGGCTCCGCAAGTAGTCATCGTAGGAACCGCTAAAGTCAGTCACTCCATCGGAACTAAGCTCGATAATGCGCGTTGCCAGGGAAGAAACAAACTCCCGATCGTGGCTGACGAAAATCAGCGTGCCCGGGTAGTTCTCCAGCGCCAGGTTCAGCGCCTCGATGGACTCCATGTCCAGGTGGTTGGTGGGCTCGTCCATCAGCATGACGTTGGGCTTCTGCAGGATCAGTTTGCCAAACAGCATGCGGCCCTGCTCGCCCCCGGAGATGACTTTCACCGACTTGCCGATGTCGTCGCCGGAGAACAGCATCCGGCCCAAAGTGCCGCGTACCAGTTGGTCGCCCCCGGTGGTCCACTGGGCCATCCAGTCGGTGAGGGTCTCGTCCTCGGCGAAGTCGGCGGTGTGGTCCTGTTTGAAGTAGCCTACTTCAGCGCTGTCGGTCCATTTGACCTCGCCAGCGTCCGGTTCGTAGTGGCCGGCCATGCACTGCAGCAGGGTGGTTTTGCCGATGCCGTTGGGGCCGATGATCGCGACGCGCTCGCCGGCTTCGACCTGAAGGTTGAAGTTATCGAACAGACTCTCGCCGTCGAAGCCCTTGCTCATATCCTTCAAGGTGACCGCCTGGCGATGCAGTTTCTTGCCCTGCTCGAAACGAATGAACGGGCTGACCCGGCTCGAGGGCTTCACCTCTTCCAGCTGGATCTTGTCGATCTGGCGCGCCCGTGAAGTGGCCTGCTTGGCCTTGGAGGCGTTGGCGGAGAAGCGGCTGACGAACTGCTGCAGTTCGGCGATCTGGGCCTTCTTCTTGGCGTTGTCCGCCTGCATGCGCTCGCGGGCCTGGGTGGCGGCGGTCATGTATTCGTCGTAGTTGCCCGGGAACAGGCGCAGCTCACCGTAGTCCAGGTCCGCCATGTGGGTGCACACGCTATTCAGGAAGTGGCGGTCGTGGGAGATGATGATCATGGTGCTGTTGCGCGCCACCAGGATGTTTTCCAGCCAGCGGATGGTGTTGATGTCCAGGTGGTTGGTGGGCTCGTCCAGCAGCAGCACGTCCGGGTCGGAGAACAGTGCCTGGGCCAGCAGCACCCGCAGCTTCCAGCCCGGAGCCAGGGCACTCATGGGGCCGTTGTGGTCTTCCAGGGGGATTTCCAGGCCCAGCAGCAGTTCGCCGGCGCGTGCTTCCGCGGTGTAGCCGTCCATCTCGGCAAACTGGACTTCCAGGTCCGCCACGGCCATGCCGTCTTCTTCGCTCATTTCGGCCTGGGAGTAGATCCGGTCGCGCTCTTTCTTGACGTTCCAGAGTTCCTCGTGGCCCATGATCACGGTGTCCATCACCGTGCAGTCCTCGTAGGCGAACTGGTCCTGACGCAGTTTACCCAGGCGGGTGTTGGGCTCGAGCATGACCTGGCCGGCGCTGGGCTCCAGGTCGCCCCCCAGGATCTTCATCAGGGTGGACTTGCCGCAGCCATTGGCGCCGATCAGGCCGTAGCGGTTGCCGTTACCGAATTTGGCGGATACGTTTTCGAACAGGGGCTTGGCCCCGAACTGCATGGTGATGTTGGCGGTGGAGATCAATCGGAAACCTATTAACGTGGGGCCCGCGCCGCGTGAGGAACTGGCGCCGGCGAAAGAAAGCCGGCATTGTACAGGTTTGCAGGTTTCAGGGTGAGGCCGGAGAAACACGGATAAAAAGACCTTGCCTCAAACCCCGGGGACGGGCAGCATTCCGGTCCTGACACCCCATCAACTCAACCGAGGAGAACTACCATGGCACAGGCAACAGCGCGCCACATTCTGGTCGACAGCGAAGCAAAGTGTGAAGAACTGAAAAAGGCCATCGAGGGCGGCCAGGATTTTGCCGAGGTGGCGAAGCAGCATTCCTCATGCCCGTCCGGCCGCAACGGCGGTGACCTGGGTTCCTTTGGTCCGGGCCAGATGGTGCCGGAGTTCGACAAGGCCGTGTTCAACAGCGAGCTGAACACCGTGATTGGTCCGATCAAGACCCAGTTCGGCTACCACCTCCTGGAAGTCACCAGCCGCAGCTGATGGGTTTCGAGCCCGACACTCCGGGCACCCACGAGGGCGGGCGGCTGCGGCCGCTGGCCCTGGTTGGGGTTCTCGCCCTCACCCCCCTTCTTTTCTTTGGCGGTCCGGACTGGATTGCCGCCTATCTGAGCACGTCGGTCTGGAATCTCGGCCACATTGCCCTGTTTGCCCTGATCACCCTCGCCCTGCACCCCTGGCGCTGGCTGCGCGGTGTGCGCCTGTGGCTGGCCGTCACGGTGGCGGCGCTGGTCGTTGGCCTGGCCATCGAGGCGGTGCAGTCGCAATTGGGGCGCGAGGCGGACGGGCAGGATCTGCTGCGCAATCTGATTGGGGTCTGGCTGGTGCTGGCCTGGCGGCCACTGCTGGCGAGTCACAGAATCGGGCGGGTCAAACCGCCGATGCTGATACTGGCGGCCATCAGCGCCCTGTTGCTGGTGTTCGAGCTGGGCAAAACTGGGGTCGCGACCGCCCAGCAACTGGAACTCGATCGCCTGCTGCCGCGCCTGTACGACTTCAGCCACACCGACCCCAGCCCGTTCTGGCAGGGCCGGCTGGCCTCCTCGCCCGACCACGGCGCGGCGGACAGCCCAAGCCTGCGAATTGAACTGGGCACCGAGCGTTTCTCCGGGGTCTCCCTGAACCGTCTACCGGCCGACTGGCGCCGGTTCGATACGCTCAGCGTCAGTCTGTTCAATCCCGGTTCCGAACCCTTACCCCTGACCCTGCGCATCAACGACCTCAAGCACGAGCGCGGGGACAACGCCTACGCCGACCGGTACAACACCTCGCTCCTGCTGCAGCCGGGGCCCAACCGCTTCGAACTGCCGCTCAGCGAGGTCGCGGGCGCGCCGCGCCAGCGTGCCATGGACATGGCCCGGATCCACCGGGTGATGCTGTTCGCCGTGAATCTGCCCGAGCCCCGCGTGGTCTATCTGCAGGATCTCAGGCTACGTGCAATGACCAGGGATTAGCGGTCAGCAACTCGACCCCGTGGTCGTTGACCAGCACGGTCTCACTGCAGCCAATCCCCCACTGACCCGGCACCCGCAGGCAGATGGGCAGATGGAACACCATGCCGGCGCGGAATTCGGTGTTGCCGCCGCGGGCGATGAACCCGGACCCTTCGACCCAGGACGGTGGGAACTGCGCGCCCACGGTGTAGCCGAACACGCCCGAGAAAAACACTGTGTGCGCCAGGGGTGCCAAGGCCCGCTCCGCGGCCTGGGCGGCGGTGTCGAAACTGGCTTCGGGCTTGATCGCCTCCAGCAGGGCATCCACCACCCGCCGGCAACCATCGAACACCCGGCGCATTTCCGCCGAGGGGGTGCCGGCGACCACGGTCTGCATCATCGGTGCGGTGTAGCGATGCCAGGCCGCGCCAAACTCCAGGAACACCGGTTCGTCATGCTCCACGTGACAGCGCTTGTGGTTGGCGTGAATCACGCTGCTGCGGCGCCCGGTGGTGACGATCGGCTGCATGCTCATGAACTCGCTGCCACCGGCCAGCAGGGCCCGGGCCCCAGCGGCGGCGATGTCGTTGTCGGTCACTCCCGGGCGAACCGCCGCCACCGCGGCGCGCAGCCCGTGCGCGGTAACACTGGCGCTGTGGCGCAGGAACTCGATCTCCGCCGGGGATTTCACGATCCGCACCTTCTTCACCAGGCCACCGGCGTCGACAAACCGGATGCCCGGCAACCGGGCATGCAAGCCCTCCAGCACGCCCTGGCGCAGGGAGCCGTGCCAGGCGTCAATGCCAACCGTGTCGGCCGCGTCGTCCAGAGCGTTGACCAGGGGCGCCAACACTTCGCCAATGCCTTCCCAGCGATAGCCGGCCACGTGGCCAACCCGGGTGGTCACCATGGCCGGGCCCATCTCGATGGACGGCACCTGCAGCATCATCGAGCTGCCGGTCACCACCAGAGCCACGTGCACCGAGACCTCGAAGGTGCAGTATCCGGTCAGGTAGAAGATATCGGCGCAGTCGGTCAACAGCAGCGCGTCCAGGTCATCCGCGGCCATGCGCTGACGCACCTGGGCCAGGCGCTGGTCGTATTCGGCTTGCGAGAACGGACACTCGGAGCCTCGCAGCTGGACCGACAACGCTTTCTGGTAGGCATTGAAATCCATGGGAGCAACTCCTTGGTTGCATATACTTATGAGATTGGACCCAAATCCGATGTTGTACAAACTTTGACCAGAGCGCCGGAGCAAACCGGCGCGGGAGGCGAGGTGTATGCCCCGGGTAAGCAACGGTAATGGCGCGTTTGAAATCAGCGTGGAACTGGGTGCGCTGACCAGCGTTGCCAAGGATCCGCAGGTCGCGGTTCGCGTGGGCCCGGCGGTGGCGTCGCTGGTCAATGGCGTGGGCGGCGACCCCTTGATGCAACTGCGCCTGCTGCATGAGGCCCGCAGCCTGCTGTTCGACATGGGCGACAGTGGGCGCATGGCGCTGCGGTCCGCGCACCAGGTCAGTGATGTGTTCATCACCCACTGCCACGCCGATCACATTGGCGGCTTCATGTGGTTCCTGCGCAGCCGGATTGGGCATTTTCCGCCCTGCCGGCTGTTCGGGCCGCCCGGTCTGCTCGGGCACATCGAGGGTATGGTGCGCGGCATTCTCTGGGATCGGGCCGAGGACCGCGGGCCAAGGTTCCTGGTGCACGAGTGGCACGGCGACCACCTCAAACGCTGGCGTCTGAACGCCGGCGAAGGCCCACCGGTGCTGTTGGAGGAAGTGGCGACACCGAACGGGGTGATTCACCGGGAGCCGGAATTCCAGGTGCGGGCCGCGTTGCTGGATCACGGCACCCCGGTGATGGCCTACGCCTGGGAGCCGTTTGGCAAGCTCAATGTGCGCAAGGCCGGGCTGGCCGGGCTGGGGGTCCCCGCCGGGCCCTGGCTGCACGAACTCAAGATGGCGGTGCTGCGGGATCGGCCCGACAGCCTGGTGTCACCCGGGGATGGCCGCAGCTATCGGGCCGGCGACCTGGCCGCGCGCCTGTTGCTCCAGGCGCCCGGCGAAGCGGTGGTCTACGCCACCGACTTTGCCGATACGCCGGACAACGTCCGGCGCATGACCGACCTGGCAGCCAACGCCCACACCCTGTTCTGCGAGGCCTCGTTCATGCTTGAGGATGTCGACCAGGCCCGACGCACCGGACACCTGACCACCGAGGCCACGGCCCGGATCGCCAACGCGGCCCGGGTGCAGCAACTGGTGGCCTTTCACTTTTCCCACCGCTATGCCCGACGCCGCGACCAGGTTTACGCCGAGTTGGCGCGCTTCACTCACCGCCTGCTGGTTCCGGCCCGAGAAAGCGCGCCATCTGATTGCCCACCGATTCGATCGGTTCGGTGACCGCGCGCTGGATGCTGTTGGTGACCACCCGGGAAAACGCCGAGCCCGGGCCGCTTTCCAGGAAGTCCAGGTACAGGCCCATTTCTTGGGCGCCGATCTTTTCGTAGGTGTACAGGTAACTGTCGTAGACCTGCTGCTCCACCACGCCCCGGAGCACGCTGCGCTGGCTTTCGATTCGCTGCTTTAACTGATCGTAATGCACAGAGTCGCTGCTGAACGCCGCCATGGCGGTGGCCAGGCCCAGTTGCACCGCGATGGCAGTATCCACCGCGCTCTCGGTGGCGCGGGCCGCCCGGTCGAAGCGATCGAACAACCGGGCCCGCTCGGTACCCTGGTACCTGGCGTTCAGGTCCGGGGCCCGGGACTGGATCGCCTGCCAGTTGGCCGGATCGGCAGCGGCAATCTCGGCCGCGGCGATTTTCCGGGCCACCGGGCTCTCATACCAGTCCCGCACCGCCTGCAATTGCTGATCGGTCAGGTTGTCCTGCAGATCCTGAACGATCGCCGCTTCGATGTCGGCCGCGCGAAAACTGCTGCTGACCACGTGGCCGATGGTGTCCGCCACCATAGGCGGCACCTGGCCGCTGCGTTTGAGTCCGTCCCGGATACCCTGGCTCATCATGGCCGGGTAGCGCGCCACGATGTCGTCCACCGGCGAGGACGCCAGCACCTGCTGGGCGCTGGGCGCCGCCGAAACGGTGCCCGTGGTGAGCAGAGCAGCAACTAAAACAGGTTTAACTAGGGTGCCAAGCTTCATGTATCTATCATCCCGTTGTGTGGATGCTGCGTTTATGACACGCCGGCGGTTCACGCTTCAAGCCATCCGGGGCCCTGGGAGATGACAGTTTGGTAGGGAAGTTCGGAAAACCGTGGCGTCGGCGCAAACGGCGCCGGACCGCGCGCCGGCCAACCTGGCGGGCCCGCGTGACCTGGTACGGTTTACCGGTGCTGGGCCTGCTGATCGGTACCTGGGCGACCCTCAGGTTCAGCCTGCTGGCCCCCGACCCGCCGGCCGATCCGGACAATGTGTGCGAAATTTTCCGGGAGCACCCGGTCTGGTACGACTACGCCAGCGCCTCCGAGGACCGCTGGGGCACGCCCATTGCCACCCAGTTGGCGTTCGTCTACTACGAATCGTCGTTCCGCAGCCACGCCCGACCGCCGCGCACCCGGCTCTGGGGCATGATTCCCTGGACCCGACCGACCACCGCCTACGGCTATGCCCAGGCCCTGGACCCGGCCTGGACCGAATACCTGGAAGCCAACGGCGACGGCTGGTTCACGGTGCGCACCGACATGGAACACGCGCTGGATTTTGTCGGCTGGTACAACCACCTGACCCACCGCCAGCTGGGCATTGCCCTGTACGATCCGCGCCGGCTCTACCTGGCCTACCACGAGGGTCGGGGCGGCTACAGCCGCCGGAGCTACGACCGCAAGCCGGACATCCAGGCCCTCGCGACCCGGGTGCAGAACCGGGCGTTCCGCTACGACAATCAGCTGCAAGCCTGCGAACAGGAATTCCAGTGCTGGCGCTGGTACCAGTTCTGGCCGTTCTGCGGCTGAAACGGAGCTACAGGCTGCCGCTGATCTCGATGCTCGGTTCCAGGGCCCGCAGCCGGTCCACCAGGAATTCCATCACTATCCGGACCCGGGCCAGGTGCTGGGTATCCTGGCTGACGTGCAGCCAGAGATCGACACTCTCGCCGTCGAGCGGGTCGGTCAGGCGCCGCAATTCCTTGGCGCTCTCGCCCAGGTAACAGGGCAGCACCGCCAGCCCGGCCCCGGCGCAGGCCAGCGCCAGCATCGACTGCAGGCTGTTGCAGCGGATCAGTGAGTGGGCGTTTTTCAGATGCTTGCGGTACCAGCGTCCGGTGGCCAGATGGCTGAAGGTCTCGTCGGGCAGGATCCAGACGCAGTCCTCCGGCTGGTTCTCGACGTCCAGATCGCGGTTGCGCCGGCAGTAGCGCGCCGCCCCGTACACCGCCGACTCCACCGCCGCGATGCGCTCGCCGTCCAGGGTGGCCTGGGGTTTGTTCTCGCAGCGCAGGGTCAGGTCTGCCTCCCGATGACTGAGGTTGGCGACGTCGTTGTCGGTCAGCACCTCCAGCTCGATGTCCGGAAATTCCCGGACCAGGTCGGCCAGAATCGGGCTGAGCAGACTGTTGAGGGTGACGTCCTCCGCGGCTAACCGGACCTTGCCGACCGGTGCGGCGTCCCGCCCCACCAGTTTGCGCTCCAAGTTTTCCATGGCCACCGCCAGTTTTTCGGCTTCCCGAAAGGCGGTTTCCCCCACCGGCGTCAGCTGCAGACCGTCCCGGTTACGCTCGAAAAACTGCACCCCCATGGCCTCTTCCATCTGGTCCAGACGGCGCAGGACCGTGGTCTGGTGCACACCCAGTAATTCGCCGGCCTTGGCCAGCGTTCCGCCTATTGCCAAGGCGCGTATGTATCGAAGATAATCCCAATCCATAATGACTGCATATTTGCAACGTGAGTACGGATTTTAACGTATTACGACTGCAAAAAAGTACCCTTATACTTTGGTCCCAATTAAAGATAGATCGCTAATTAATCCATCAGATTAAAGGAGGAAGGCGCTATGACTTCAAACCATACCGCAATCGTACAACCGCTGCCGTCCAGTATCCTCCACAACAGTGTTGAGGTCAGGCGCCAGCACACCCGGGCTGCTTCCAGGCAGGCCGTGCAGTTCATCAGCCGCAAGCTGCGCACCCTGGGCCGCAAGGCCAGTGCCGTGGCGCCAGACCTGACCCAGGCCCAGGGCGGCCACTGATCCAACGCCGACCGGGTGCCAACGGCGCCCGGTCTGGCCTGGACGGGCAGACACAAAAACGCCGGTGCCCCCAATAGGGATCACCGGCGTTTTTCGTTGCCGACGGTTCAGAACTCCCACACCACCTTTTTACCCTGGCCGAACCACTCGTCCATTTTGCGGGTGTAGAACTCCTCAATCACATTACGCTTGATTTTCATAGTGGGCGTCAGCATGCCGTTTTCCATGGTCCAGGGTTCCTTGACCACCACCACAAAGGCGAGCTTTTCATGGGCTTCGCAGCTGGCGTTCACCGCGTCCAGTTGCTCGGTAAGCTCCTGCTCCAGTCCGGCCCGGTCGACGCCGGTGGCGAGCGTCGCCCTGGCCTCCTCGGACAGCAGCACCATCAGGCAGGGCTGAGGCTGGTTGGCGCCGGCGACACACACCACCTCGGCCTGGGGATGATTGAACCGGCTCTCGATCGGCACCGGCACCACGTACTTGCCCTTGGAGGTCTTGAACAGATCCTTGACCCGACCGGTGATGCGCAGGTAGCCCTCGCCGTCGATCTCGCCCATGTCACCGGTTTTCAGGAAGCCGTCGTCGGTGACGTCTTCCCGGGTCTTCGCCTCGTTCTTGTAGTACCCCAGCATCTGGCCCGGGCTTTTCACCTGCACTTCCCCGCCCTCGCCGATGCGCTGCTCAACCCCTGGGTTGGCCTGCCCCACGCTGCCGACCTTGGCCTGTCCGGGCCGGTTGGCGTGGGAATAACCGAAGTTCTCGGACATGCCGTAGACCTCCAGCAACTCCAGCCCCAGGTTCCGATACCAGCCGATGATCTCGGCCGACAGCGGAGCCGCCCCGGTCAGGGCCGCCCGGCAGTGGTCCAGGCCCAGCTGTTTCAGCACTTTTTTCTTCACCAGCGAGCCCAGGATGGGCAGGCGGAACAGCACCTTCTGCTTTTTCGGGGGCAGCTTGGCGTTGACCCCGAGGTAGAACTTCATCCACAGCCGCGGGACGGAGAAGAACAGAGTCGGTCGGGCCCGTTGCAGATCCTCCTGGAAGGTGTCCAGGGAATTGGCAAAATACAGGTGGAAGCCGTAGTACAGCGACTGGGTCTCGACCGCCGCGCGCTCGGCGACATGGGCCAGCGGCAGGTAGGACAGCATGCGCTCCTCCGCGGACACCGGGAACAGCTGCTGCAGGCCATCGGCCACCGAGATCATGGTCCGGAAGCTGTGCATCACCCCCTTGGGCCGGCCGGTGCTGCCCGAAGTGTAGACCAGGGTGGCCAGGGCGTCCGGGTCCGGCAGTTTCGGCTCGGCCGGTTCGTTGTCGGCAATCAGGCCGGCCCAGGTCGGGGTGTCGTCCCGGGGCGACAGCGGCAGCGAGATCAGCGGCAGGTCGTCCGGTATGTGCCCCTTGATGTCGTTCCAGCCATCGGCGGTACCGTCCAGCTTGCCCAGGAACATCAGCTTGGCCTCGCTGTGCTCCAGAACGTAGGCGGCGGTGTCGCCATTCAGGGTCGGATAGAGCGGCACCGAGGCGTGACCGGCCGCCCAGATCGCCAGGTCCGCCAGGATCCAGTGCGCGCTGTTCTTGCCCAGAATGGCAATGTTGCTGCGCTCGGGCAGGTTCAGGCTGTTCAGGTGCGCCGCCATCCGGGACACCTGGTCCGCCGCCTGCGCCCAGGTGATGTCCTCGACCCGGCCATCGGGATAGGGCTGGGTCAGGTAGACCCGGTCCGGGGCCTGGTCCGCCCAGTAGAAAAGACAGTGCAGGGAAGTCTGTTTGCGGGGATCTACGGCCATGCATGGCTCCTTGTTGTTGTTATGGTCCAAAGGGTTGTTGCGTTCAGACGCATTCATAGTAGCCCTAATTCACGCCCGCTCAAGCACAAAACCGCCAGCAAGACTGGCCAATGCGGCCAATCCACCGCAACGGGATCCGCCTGCCACATCTCCTGCGGTACACTGCAGCCTTTTCTGAACGGATGCGTGTCTATGTCTGAACTGGTGCTGTTCCACTACCCCATGTCGCCCTTCTCCGAGAAGATCCGGACCATGCTGGGCTACGCCGACCTGCACTGGCTGTCGGTCCCGGTCGCCGAAATGCCGCCCCGCCCGGTGCTGGCGCTGCTGGTGGGCGGCTACCGCAAGATACCGGTGGCGCAGATTGGCGCCGACCTGTTCTGCGATACCCGCACCATCGCGACCGAGATCGCCAACCTGGCGAACCGGCCGGAGCTGGCCCTGGAGCACCAGCCGGAGGCCGTCCGGCAATTTGTCGAGCAGGTGGATCTGGAGGTTTTCATGGCCTGTGTGATGGCGGCCAGCGATGGCAAGTTGTTGCGCAAGCTGATTCGGGAGACCTCGTTGCTGAAGACCCTGCGCTTTCTCAAGGACCGGGCCCAGATCGGCCGGACGGCCCGGGTCCGGACTGTCCGAGGCGCCAAGGCCAAAGCCCGGGTCCTGAGCCACCTGGCCGACCTGGAAGGACGGCTGAGCCAGGACTTTCTGTTCGGCCCCAGCCCCTGCATCGCCGATTTCTCGGCCTACCACGGGCTCTGGTTTGTCTGCGACCTGGCCGGCAAGCCGTGGCTGCGGGATTATCCCAGGGTCACGGCCTGGATGGCCCGGATGCGGGCCTTCGGCCACGGCCAGGCCCGGACGTTCAGTGCCGATGAGGCCATCGAGCGGGCGCGGCAGAGCCAGCCCCGGCCCCTGCCGGAGGGCACGAACGGCGACGCCCTCGGCACCCGGGTCCGCGTCGCCCCGACCGATTACGGGCGCGATCCGGTCTTCGGCACCCTGGTGCACGCCGGCGCCCACGAGACCGTGATTGCCCGGGACACCGCCGAAACCGGTCGGGTGCACGTGCATTTCCCAAAACAGGGCTTTCGCATCACCCCGGCCGGGGACTAACGCCGGAACCGGGTCTCCAGCACCACCGCGGAATTGGTCCGCTCCACCCCGTCCAGATTGCCAATGTCGTCCAGCACCGTGCTCAGTTCCTCCAGGGACTGGGCCTGGACGATGGCGATCAGGTCGTACTCGCCACTGACCGAGAACAGCTGCGCCACCTGACTGATGTTTTCCAGCTCGGCGTTGGTGCGAGCGGTCAGTTTCTGCAGCACCTTGATCGACACGTGCGCCTCGACCTGGTTGGCGGAAAACTCTCCCCCCAGCAGCACCGAATAGCCGCGGATAACGCCGGCCGCTTCCAGGCGGCTGATGCGGTTCTGGACCGTGGACCGGGACACGTGCAGGGTCCTGGCCAGTTCGGTGATGCTGGCGCGGGCGTTCTGGCGCAGCAACATCAGCAGTTTCTGATCCTGCCTTCCTATCATTTTGACAACTCATTAAATCAATTTGACAGAATAATAGCTCATTTAGCGCATTTCGTATCTGCAAACTGACCCGCCATCCAAGCATACTGAGCCCAAATCACTGCAGGATGTCGGCCATGTTCATTCGCCCGATTGCCCATACCGATCTGGACGCGCTGTTCCAGATCGCCGAGGAGTCCGGTCCGGGGTTCACCTCGCTGATGCCGGACCGGGACGCCCTTGCCCGCAAGATCGACCATTCGATCGCCAGCTTCGGCCGGGCGGTGGTCAGGCCCACCGACGAACACTACCTGTTCGTGCTTGAGGACGAGCACACCGGCGAACTCATGGGCACCACCGGCATCGAGGCCGCGGTCGGTCATCATCGCCCGCTGCAGCATTTCCGCCGTAACACCGTGACCCATCACTCCCGGGACCTCGGGTTGCGCCGCCAGGTCGAGACCCTGAGCCGCTGCAAGCACTACACCGGCTGCACCGAGATCTGCTCGCTGTACCTGCGTCCCGAGTTTCGTCGCGCCAACGCCGGCAAACTGCTGTCCCGGGTCCGGTTCCTGTTCATGGCCCTGCACCCTGAGCGCTTCGCCGATACGGTCATCGCCGAGATGCGGGGCGTGTCGGACGCCGCGGGTCATTCCCCGTTCTGGAACTGGCTCAAGACCCACTTTGTGGACATGGAGTTCGCGGCGGCCACCCGGCTGGTGGGCGCCGGGCACACCGGGTTCATCGAGGAACTGATGCCGACCCATCCGCTGTACACCTGCCTGATGAGCGAGGAAGCCCGTGCCGTCATTGGCCAGGTCCATGAGCACACCCGCCCGGCGCTGCATTTGCTGGAAGCCGAGGGCTTCCGGCACCAGGGCCTGGTGGACCTGTTCGACGCCGGGCCGACAGTGGAGTGCCCGCTGACCGATATTCGCAGCGTTCGCGAGGCCCGCGCCTGGCGGGTCGAGATCGACCAGCAGCCGCCGTCCCGGTTCCAGGCCCGACGCCGCGACGGGTTTGCCTTGCCGCTGCTGATCACCAATACTGAAACCGCCGATTTTCGGGCCACCGTGCTGACCGGGGTGGACAGCCGGCCCGACCTCGGCACCCTGTACCTGCGCCCGGACCAGGCCCGGCAACTGGGCTTGGTGTCCGGCGGTGCCTGTCGTGCGCTGCCCCTGGGACGCAGCCAGGACGCCTCGACCCCAGCGCTTCACCGAATCCGCCCGGAGATCGCCTATGCACACTGATCGCAACGCCCTGTTCCAGAACCTCTGGCGCAATTACCAGGAGGTCACGCCCTCGGCGGCGGAAATCCACCGGATCCTCGGCGCCGAGGAAGGTCAGGCCATCATCAATGACCACATCGCCCTGCGCACCTTCAACCGGTCGCCGGTGGGCCTGGACGCGCTGGCCGAACACTTTCTCAAGCTGGGTTACCGCCAGGGTGGGGAGTACCACTTTGAGGCCAAGAAGCTCTACGCCCGGCATTATGAGCACCCGGACGCCGAGGCCCCCAAGGTGTTCATTTCCGAACTGTTGGTCGAGCAGTGCTCACCGGGGCTGCAGGCAACGGTGGACCAACTGGTGGCCCAGATCGATGCCGACCGGGTCAGCGCCGACGATTTTCTGTATTCCGGCCGGCACTGGGACGTGGACTATCCGACCTACCGGGCACTGCTGGACGAGAGTGAATACGCCGCCTGGATGGCCGCCTGGGGCTACCGGGCAAACCATTTCACGGTCAGCATCAATCACCTGGAACGCTTCGATACCGTGCCGGAAATCAATCAGTTGCTGAAAGACAACGGCTACGCCGTCAATGCCGCCGGCGGCGAGGTCAAAGGCTCGCCGGCCGAGCTGCTGGAGCAGTCCTCCACCATGGCGGACCGGGTGCCGGTTCGGTTTTCCGATCGCGAGGAGACCATCCCCAGCTGCTTCTACGAGTTCGCCCTACGCTACCCCAAGCCCGACGGCGAACTGTACAGCGGCTTTGTCGCCGCCTCGGCCGACAAGATCTTCGAGAGCACCAACGCCGCCGGCTAGGACCAGCCCTGCTCGCCCAGCAGGGGCACGAACCGGACGTCCCCCAGGTTCTGGCCGTGAAATTCGGTCTCTGACACCCGGGTGATCCGGCGCAGGGTCTGGAAGGTGTGCATGCTGCCGATGGGAATGACCAGGTGACCGCCGATCCGCAGTTGCTGCTGCAGCTGGGCCGGCACCGCCGGCGCTCCGGCCGCCACACAAATGCCGTCGAACGGCGCCTGTTCCGGCCAGCCCAGGGTGCCATCGCCGCACCGAACCACCACATTGCTGTAACCCTGCTCCGCCAGCCGGCGCCCGGCGGCGTCGGCCAACTCGGGAATCCGCTCGATACTGAACACCCGGGCCGCGATCGACGCCAGCACCGCGGCGGCGTACCCGGAGCCGGTCCCGATATCCAGCACCACTTCCCCACCCTCCAGATCCAGCGCCTGGGCCATCAGAGCCACCATGTAAGGTTGGGAGATGGTCTGGCCGCAGCCAATGGGCAAGGGCCCATCGTCGTAGGCCTGGTCGACGTCGCCCGGCTGGACAAACCTCTCCCTGGGCACCTGGGCCATGGCGGTCAGCACCAGCGGCGAGGCAATACCCCGGCCGCGGATCTGGCTCTCAACCATCCAGGCCCGGCGGGATGCGTAATCATGCTGCTGATTCATGGTGCTCTCCCAAGGTGCTCTCTCCCGAGGTGCTCTCCGGCGCCGGCCAGGAGCGCCCTACCACGTCCTCCGACCGGCTCGCTTACCTTGCGTTACAAAGCGGTTACCTATTTACAACGGCGCGCGGAACCGGCCCTGTCTACTTTTCAAGCATAGTCGACCGGACTGCCCCAGGTCCGTCGCCTGACAACAACAAAAACGCCGGCGGCCGGGTCTCACTGCGGGATGGCTCTGCCGTACAGGAGGAGATTATGTCCGCATCGGTAAACCACCTCGAACAACGCACCCAGGACCCATCCGAACTGCTCGACCAGATTCTGCCCTCGGCCATTACTCTGGCCATGATGCTGCGCCACCGGAAAATGGCGGCCTGGCTGCGCACCGAATTTGACGGCTACCAGGATCGGGACCAGGCTCCGCCCTACCGTCGCGACCTGCCCGGGCACATCGTGGCGCGCTCGCCCCAGTACGGCTGGATTCCGGCGCCGGTCAACGAGCAGCAGAAACAGGCGTTCGGCCACCTGGATCTGCTGGACGGCACCAAGGCCATGGAACAGATCTGCATTGCCATCAAGAAGGGCGATGGCAACCGGGTTTCACTCGCGCGCGAGGACATGATTGTCCTGCAGCAACAGATCAACCTGAGCGCCGAACTGGCGATCAATCTGAGCCGGGATGTCTACGCCCGACTGCTGCGGACGGTGCGCGGCACGGTTTACCTGTGGGCACAGGCCGTGATGGCCCAGGGCCTGAGCGGTGACCACAACCACTACAGCCCGGAAGAGCGGGCCAAGGTGGCGGACCTCGACGACCCGCAGCGGTTCTGGCGCCAGGCCATGGAGCAGGTGGACACCCTGCCGGTGGCCGACGTGAAGCCGGCCGGTTTCCTGGAGCGGATGTTCCGGCGCGCCGGCTAGGACCGGTCAGCCCAGCACACTGACCATGCCGATGCTGCTGACAATCAGCAGCACGGTGCCCAGAATCCGGAAGAACACAGGCGTTTCTGCCCGCAGCATGCGGTCGTGGGCCCGCAGTCCGATGATGTGACCCACGGCCGCACAGGGCAGCAGCCACAAATGATGCACCAACTGCAGATCGACCCCCGCCCAGACGAACGCCGCCATCTTGATCAGCACCAGGATGAACCAGAGCGCAAACAGCGTGTCCCGCAGCTTTTCCTTGACGACGTGCTGCGCCGCGACCGCGATGATCAGGGGCGCGCCGATCAGCGAGGTGCCGCTGATGTAGCCCCCCACCATCAGGAACACCGCGTCCACCGCCTTGCTGTTGCTGCGAAACGGCTTGTTGATGATGTAGGACACCGAGTAGAGCGCAACGATGACAAAAATGATGGCGCTGAGCACATCACCGGGCATGGTGATCAGGCCGAACACCCCGATCAGTTTGGGCACGATCATTATGCCGAGGATGCGCCAGAGGTAGGGCCAGTCGACGGTGCCCTCGACGGCGGGCTGGTTGCTGTCGGCGGGCTTGCGCTTGCGGTTGTTCATCCAGATGGTCAGGGACGAGAACACAAGCAGGTGCACCGCAATGATCGGCAGGAACACCAGGGGCTGGTCCAGCACCAGCAGCAGGAAAGGCAGCGACAGCACCGCGCCCCCGAACCCCAGACCGGAACGGACGAAGCCACTCCAGACAAAGATCAAGGCAATCAGGACGTACTGGACAAGACTGAGGTCAGACATAACACCCTTTTTAACAATCCGTGCTCCAGAAATGGCCAATGAGGCCGTTAACCCGATGAACGGGTTTACTGGTTACACAATAAAAATGGAGAACCTTGATGGCTCTGTCCTGGAAACAGAAATTTCTGCTGCTGATCGCCGCCACCTTCCTCGGCCTGGCGATTGCCACTCTCGCCTCACTCAGCGGACTGGCCAAGGTATCGGAAGCGTATGAGGCCCGCGGCCAGGCCCAGGGCTACGGCGCCGCGTCCCTGAACCTGCTGAACGACTGGCTGGCAGTGGAACGGCTCAGCGAGGACCTGACCCCGGACACCGCCGACCGGTTCCGGGTCATGCTGGATTCGCTGCTTGCCCAGGCCAACGAACTGACCGAGCTGGCGGCCCAGTTGCCGACGGAAGCCGAGACCGAGGCAGGCGCGGGTGAGGTGCGTGACCGGGTTCAGGATTATACAGAACTCCGGCGCGAATGGCTGGCCACCAGCCAGACCCTCGGACTCACCCACAACGACGGCCTCAAGGCCACGCTGTCAGGGTACGTCGACAACGACCTGCGAGCCATCAGCATCTCCATCTTCAATGACGACATCAACACCATCGCCTCCAACTACCGCGATTACCTGGACAGCTTCGATCCCAGTTACGCCGAACAGACCCGGGACGCCATCGCCCGCATGCAGGCGGTGGTGACCGACATGGAATGGCAGGACATCGACATTGGCCAGGCGGTCCAGGGCCTGGCCACGGCCTTCACCGAGGCGGAAACCGTGGTCGGCGACCTGGCGGCCCTGGAAGCGCAGTTGGAAATCCGTGGCTCGGCCCTGCGCACCTTGATCGACGACCAGATCGATGCCCTGAACACCGGCCTGATCCGGACCACCAGCGAGCAGGCCGTGCAGGCCCGCACCGCTTCGACCTGGCTGATCCTGGCCACCTCGGTGGTGGTTCTCCTGGTGTTGGTGCTGACCCTTACCGGCGCCTCACGCACCCTGGTCAAGCGCCTGAACGAAGTGGTCCGCCTGCTGAGCCAGGTGGCCTCCGGGGATCTTAGTCAGCGCCTGGCCCCCGGCCGCAATCCCAAGGACGAGTTCAATCAGCTGGGCAATGCCACCAATCAGATGCTGGACGATGTGTCGGCGGTCATCGGCCAGGTGGTGGAAGGCAATAAAACCCTGGCCAGCCTGCAGGAAGAACTAGATGCCCTGATCGGCCACATGGACCGGAAAGGTGAGCAGGTGGCCGAGGAAACCGAACAGACCGCCACTGCGGTGCAGGAAATTGCCCACACCGCGGTGGAAATTGCCCAGCACACCCAGTCCGTCAACACTGCGACCCAGCGCGCCAACGGCGCCGCCCAGTCCGGCGCCCAGGTGGTCAAGCGCAGCTCCGACAGCATGAGCGCCCTGGCCGAGCGCATCCAGCGCACCCACGACCAGATCGGTCAGCTGAGCAAAACCGGCGAGCAGGTCAACTCCATCGTCGGGGTGATCAACAGCCTGGCCGAGCAGACCAACCTGCTGGCCTTGAACGCCGCCATCGAAGCGGCCCGGGCCGGCGAGGCCGGGCGCGGTTTCTCGGTGGTGGCCGACGAAGTCCGGTCGCTGGCGGAAAAAACCGTGTCCGCCACCGATGGCATCGCCGACATCGTGAATTCCCTGAACCGCGAGACCTCGGCCATCACCACCATGATGCAGGAAGGCCTCAAGTCCGCTAGCGAAGGCGAGCAGAGCGCCAACGAGGCGGCCGAGGCCATTGACCAGATCACCGGCTCCATCGATCAACTGGCCGGCGACATGAACCAGGTGGTCAACTCGGTGGAAGGCATTTCCACCACCACCGAGGAGATTGCCCAGAAAGTCGAGCAGATCCACGGCCATACCCAGGAGACCACCGACATGCGCCAGCGTCTGACCGCCCATATCGAGCGCCTGTCCAGCCAGACCGCCAGCCTGACCTCGGCGTCCCAGCGCTTCCGGCTGTAACCCGAAGGGCGCTTTCAATCCCCTTGCAGCCACCGGGCTGCAGGGGTAGCATGGCAATACTGTATATTCAGACAGCATTGGTGTCCGCCATGAAAACCCGTGCAACCGGCCTGAACCCCCATAACCGCTTCCAGACCATCGTCACCGATCGTGGCGCTGACCACGCCCATGACGACGGCTGGTACCGGGCACCGGAGGACGAACTGAATCCGGACTCCCTGGCGACCGAGGTTGTCAACGAATCGGTCAAGTCGATCATCAGCCGCAACAGCTCGCCGGACGTACCCTTCGATCAGTCCATCAACCCCTACCGGGGGTGTGAGCACGCCTGCATCTACTGCTTCGCGCGCCCCACCCACGCCTATTGGGACATGTCGCCCGGCCTGGATTTCGAGACCCGGCTGATCGCCAAGCCCAACGCTGCGCGCAAGTTGCGTGAGGCCCTGGACAAACCGGACTACCGGCCAGCGCCCATCGCCCTGGGCGTGAACACCGACGCCTACCAGCCCATCGAGCGCGAACGTCGGATCACCCGGGAGCTGCTTGAGGTGCTGCTGGAATACCGACACCCGGTGTCCATCCTGACCAAGGGCGCGCTCATCCTGCGCGATCTGGACCTGCTGTCGGAACTGGCCCGGCACGAGCTCTGCTCGGTGCGCATCAGCCTCACCACCCTGAGCAACGACCTGAAGCGCCGGATGGAGCCCCGCACCGCGGCGCCCGCGACCCGCCTGAAAATCATCGAGCAGCTGCGGGCGGCCGGCGTTCCCACCGGCATCATCCTGGGGCCGGTGATCCCGTTCGTGAACGACCCGGAGATCGAGGACATCCTCACCGCCGCCGCCACGGCCGGCGCCACCCGGGCCAGCTGGATCATGCTGCGGCTGCCGCTGGAACTGGACGAGCTGTTCCAGGACTGGCTGCACCGGCACTTCCCGCAACGGGCCGAGCATGTGATGAATCGGATGCGTGATTTACGCGGCGGCAAGAGCTACGATTCCGGCTTCGGACGCCGGATGACCGGCATTGGCCCCTACGCCGACCTCATCCGCCAGCGGTTTGCCAAGAAAGCCCGGCAACTCGGCCTGGGTCTGCACGAAGCCGAGCCCCTGCGCACGGACCTGTTCCGCCGGCCCGCTGGAGAACAGATGGGGCTGTGGTAACCTTGTTGATAGAACCAACCGGCAGCTTTCTGATGCTGTTCACGGATGAATCGGAGACGCCACCATGCGCACCTTAAACCATGCTCTGCACTGGCCATGTCTGCTGTTGGCCGCCGCCCTGATAATAAGCCTGTGCCGACCGGTACTGGCCAATGAGGCTATTGTTGACCGCATCGAGGCCCTGAACACCGGCCACACTGTGGAAGTGCTCGGGGCTCCGTTGTTGGCCCGGCAGGCACTGTCAAACTTTTACGCCAACAACGGTTACCAGCTGGCGTGGAACTCACCGGAGCACCGCCAGCAGATGCTCGCGGCCCTGGAATCCGCCGCCGGCGATGGCCTCGACCCGGCCGATTACCACGCCGATCTGCTCAGCGGCCTGACCAGCCGCCCCGACAGTGAGATGTCCCCGGAATTGCAGGCCGATCTCGACCTGCTGTTCTCCGACGCCTTTCTGGTGTTCGGTTCACACCTGCTGGAAGGCAAGGTGAACCCCCAGACCATCCACGCCGAGTGGTCCGCCAACCGCCGGCAGCGGGAACTGGACAAGATCCTGACCAGCGCCCTGGCCGACGGCACCATTCGCCAGACCCTGGAAGCACTGCGCCCGACCCATCCGGACTACCACCGATTGGTAACGGCGCGCCAGGCCCTGGTTCAGCTTCTGGGCCAACCCTGGCTGCCGCTAGCGGAACAGCCCACCATCCGCCCGGGTGACCGGGACGACCGGCTTCCGGAAATCCGTCGGCGCCTGATAGCACTGGGCGACCTGACCGACCCACAGCCGGCGGCGGACCCGAACCGGTATTCCAGCGACCTGGAAACCATCGTACCGGCGTTTCAGGCCCGCCACGGGCTCGAGCCCGACGGCATCATCGGCCGACAGACCCTGGCGGCCCTCAACCGCCTGCCGCTGGAGCGGATACGCCAGATCGACGCCACCCTGGAGCGCTGGCGCTGGCTGCCGGAAACCCTGGGCGAGCGCTTCGTGCTGGTGAACATCGCCGGGTATGAACTCAAACTGATGGACAAGGGGCAGGAGCTGCTGCGGCAGCGGGTCATCGTCGGCCAGCCCTTCCGCCAGACCCCGGTGTTCAGTGACCGCATCCGCTACCTGGTGGTTAATCCGACTTGGACGGTGCCGCGCAAACTGATGATCGAGGACCAGTTGCCGCAAATCCGGCAATCCCTGGACTACCTGGAGCGCCTGAACATGAAGGTGTACCGGGGCTGGGGCGCCGACCGCCAACAGGTGGATCCGGCCACCATCGACTGGCCCTCACTGTCCAGAAATAACTTCCCGTACCAGCTGGTGCAGGATCCCGGCCCCACCAATGCCCTGGGCCAGATCAAGTTCATGTTCCCGAACCAGTACGACGTCTACCTGCACGACACCCCGTCCCGGGGCCTGTTCGGCCGCGCCGAGCGTTCGTTCAGCTCCGGCTGCATCCGGGTCGAACGGCCGTTCCTGCTGGCCGAGAAACTTCTTGCAGAGGACCGGCGCTACACGCCGGACAAGCTTAAGAGCCTTGTCGATTCCAAGCGCCCGGAAACCATTGTGCTGAGCCAGCCGGTGCCCGTGTACCTGCAGTACTGGACCGCCTGGGTGGACGACAACGACCAGCTGCAGTTCCGCAATGACATCTATAATCGGGATAGCCGCCTGCTGGCGCGCCTGCGCGAAACGCCCGCTGGAGACGCTCAACGGTTGACCCCGGTGTCGGTGTCGTCCCAGTAGGCCGGGCACGTTCGCGCGGGCATTCACGAAAAAGGAGCTGCCATGATTCGCCATCTCGCTTTTCGCGTCCTGATTCCGCCGCTGATCCTGACCCTCGCCGCCTGCCAGTCCCTGCCCGACCGGCAGGAGGGCGAGGCCCGAAACACGGTATTCCTGAGCGCCCAGCACTGCCTGAGCGAATACCTTGAGGACCTGGACAAGGTGCATTACGGTCCCTGCCTCAAGGTGGTCTCGGTCGCAGGTACGTCGCCGGCGGTCCGGGACGACGGCTTTATTGAGCTGCCGGTGGCCACGCCCCTGGTGCTCCGCGCCAGCTGTGTCTACCGCCACGCCGATGGCAGCCCGATCCCGCAAACCGTTGAAGAGGTGGAGTACCGCATCACCGGGCAAACGTTTACCAAACCGGGCGAACGCTGGTACCTTCACGCCCATCAGCAGGCGCGCAACGTCATCGGTTGCCAGCCCACGCTGGCCCGGTCCACCTACCCCACCTACCAGACCAACTGACCGTCGGAGACCCAGAGCATGAGCAATCGCGTCGATATCCACTACTGCACCGGATGCCGCTGGCTCTTGCGTTCGGCCTGGATGGCGCAGGAGCTGCTCACCACCTTCGAGGGCGAACTGTCGGCCCTGACCCTGCACCCCGGCACCGGCGGTATTTTCGAGGTCTGGGTCAACGACAAGCGCATCTGGTCGCGCAAGGAGCAACAGGGATTCCCGGAGATCACCAAGCTCAAACAACTGGTGCGCGATGAAATCGACCCGGAGCGGTCCCTGGGGCATTCCGACCGGAAAGCACAGCAGGACCAGTGAGGACAATCAAAATTTCTGATCGGATTCTTCGGAAGAATCCGCTTTCAACCTGAACTGCCGACGTTGATCATGCGTATTTGAACATTCAATCAAGAATGGGAGGAGCGATATGAGCGACGTAATGCAGAACACCCGGTTCAGTAAGCTGACGTTGGACAATCGCTTTGCGTTGGCGCCGATGACGCGCACCAGCGCCGAAGCGGACGGCACCCCGAACCAGCTCATGGCTGATCACTACGAAGCTTACGCCAAGGGCGGTTTCGGCCTGGTGATCACCGAGGGCACCTACACCGACGACCAGGCGAGTCAGGGTTATGCCAACCAGCCCGGCCTGATCAACGACGCCCACGTCCAGGGCTGGAAAACCATCGTCGATCGGGTCCACGCCGCGGGCAGCAAGATCGTCGTTCAGCTCATGCACGCCGGCGCCCAGTTCCAGGCCAGCCACCACACCGATGAGCCTCAGGGCCCGAGCGCGGTCAAGCCCAAGGGCGAACCGCTGGGCTTCTACGGCGACCAGACCGAGTGGAAACTGCCCAAGGCCATGACCGAGGCCGACATCGAGACCGCGATCCAGGGTTTTGTCGAGTCTGCCAAGAACGCCCAGGCCGCCGGTTTTGACGGCATCGAACTGCACGGCGCCAACGGCTACCTGCTCAACCAGTTCCTGAGCACCCATTTCAACCGTCGTGCCGACAACTACGGTGGCGATCTGGCCAACCGCCTACGCATCATCGTCGACACCATCAAGGGCGTGCGGGCCGCGGTCGGTGACGACTTTGCCCTCGGCATCCGCCTGTCCCAGGTCACCGTCACCGATCCGGACTACCAGTTCCCGGAAGGTGAGGCCGGCTTCCGCCAGATTGTCGAAGCGGTGCGCGACGCCGGTGCCGACTTCATCCACACCACCGACGGCGACGTCGAGCGCACGCCGTTCGTCGACGGCGAGAAGTCACTGGCGGACGTGGTTGCCGAGATCGATGGCATTGACCTGATCATCAACGGCGGCATCGATGAAACCAACCACCCCGATCGCGCGGCCAACTACCCGGGTTCCCTGCTGGCCATCGGCAAGAAGGCCCTGGCCAACCCGGATTTTGTCCAGCGCCTGAAGGATGGCAAGGAAATCGAGGACCTCGACTTCGCCATGCTGCAGCCGAAAGCCACCATCAGCAACGAGCTGGCGTGGCGTCGCAAACAGGCGGCCTGAAGCGCCCCTGTTAGCACCTGACGACTCCGGGGCCTCGGCCCCGGCGTTTGCTTGTAGGACCAAGGAGATGGCATGACCAGCACCCTCAGCATCGTTTGGCTCGGCGCCCTGGCAAGTCTGCTGGCCGGCCTGGCCAGCGGCGTCGGCGCCCTGGCGGTGTTTTTCGTGCGCACTCTGTCCGAGCGATTGCAGGACAGCATGCTCGCCGCTGCCGCGGGGGTCATGCTGGCCGCGTCGTTCTTTTCCCTGTTGCTGCCGGGGTTGGAATACGGCGAAACCCTGCTGGGCACCACCTCGGCCGCCGCCGGCCTGGTCATTTTCGGCGTGCTGTCCGGCGCCATTGCCCTGTACTACATCCACCAGAAGCTGCCCCACGAGCATTTCAACCTGGGTCGCGAAGGCCCGAACGCGGCTCACATCCGGCGCATCTGGCTGTTCATCATCGCCATCACCCTGCACAACTTCCCGGAGGGCATGGCGGTCGGCGTCGGCTTCGCCGGCGGCGATGTTCGCAACGGCGCGGTGCTGGCCACCGGCATCGGCATCCAGAACATTCCCGAGGGCCTGGCCGTGGCCTTCTCCCTGCTGGCGGTCCAGTACTCCCGGATCAAGGCCTTCGGCATCGCCCTGCTGACCGGTCTGGCCGAACCCATCGGCGGCCTGTTCGGTGCCACCCTGGTCTGGCTGGCCGAGCCCATCATGCCCTGGACCCTGGGGTTTGCCGCGGGCGCCATGCTGTTCATCATCAGCAACGAGATCATTCCGGAAACTCACCGCAACTCCCACAAGACCCTGGCCACCTTCTCCTTGATGATTGGCTTCGTGGTGATGATGTTCCTGGACGCGACCCTGGGCTGAGCCAGCCCGGAGCAACACAGTCTAGCCTCGCCCCAAGCACCGGTCACCAAACCCCGGCCAGGGCCTCCAACGCCTCGGTGAGCACCGGCTCCTCAGCCCGATCCTTGCGCCAGATAAAGCTCAGGGCACAGGGCAGCCGCACCCCGTCCACCACCACCAGCCCGCGCTCCTGGCGCTCGGCCATGGCCAGGGCATCCCGGGCCAGGCTGAGGCCGACGCCGGCGCGCACCAGGTCCAGCATGCAGGCTTCCTGATCGACCTGGGCCACCCCGTGTGGCACCAGGCCCAGCGGCTCCATCACCGAGGCCAGCAGGCGGTTGTGTACCGACGCGTCCGGGGTAACGATCCAGGGCAGGCTGGCGAGATTGGACCAGCGACTGTCAGCGACCCGGCTGGCCCAGCCGGCCGGGGCAATCACGTGATAGTCGAAATAGGCCAGCTCCCGGTGCGCCAGCTCACCCAGGGCCGGCCCGTCTCCGGGCGGGGCCAGAAAGTAGCCGACATCGAGCGCACCGTTCCGCACCTGTTCCAGCACGCTGCCGCTCATGCCCTGGTGCAGCTCGGTTTCCAGTTGCGGCGCCCGGGCCACCAGTCGGTGCAGGAAGGCACCCAGGCGGATGAACTCCGGGTCCACAATGGTGCCGATCTTGAGTCGGCCCCGCAGCGTGCTGTGCAGCGCCCGCGCGCTCTGCTCGAACGCCGCCAGCCCGGCCAGGGCCTTTTCCGCCACCGGCAGCAGGTTCTGGCCATCGGCGGTCAGCGCCAACCCCTGGGGCCGGCGCTGGAACAAACGCAGGCCGAGTTCGTCCTGCAAGTGTTTCAGCTTCAAACTGACGGCAGGTTGCGTTACGTGCAACCGCTCGGCCGCCCTGGACACGTTACCCTCCCGTGCTACGGCGACAAATGCACGTAATCCTTGCAGGTTATGCATAACCATTCCTCTCGAACCCAATATAATAAACTCTTATATCATGGTTTAGAAACTTTCAATTGCCTCCGTACCAATCGCGCCGTAAATTATTTGTTCAATTCTTCGTCATGCACAGGAAACCCCCTGGATAAAGGGCCTTATACGGCCATACAACAAACTGATCCGAAAACGGGAACGAGGCAATCATGAGCAATCCAACGATCCAGCATTATATCAACGGGCAAATTTCAGAGGGCAGCTCCGGCCAACACCAAGAGGTCTTCAATCCGGCGACCGGCAAGGTCTCTGGCCAGGTAACACTGGCCAACCGTAACGATGTTGACCACGCCGTTGCCGCCGCTTCCGCCGCGTTTCCGAGCTGGGCCGATACCCCGCCCATTAGACGGGCCCGCGTCATGTTCAAATTCTTGGAACTACTGAACCAACACAAGGACGCACTTGCCGAGGCCATCACCAAGGAACACGGCAAGGTTTTCACCGACGCCCAGGGTGAAGTGGCCCGGGGTATCGACATTGTCGAGTTTGCCTGCGGCATTCCTCAGCTTTTGAAAGGCGATTACACCGACCAGGTGAGCACCGGCATCGACAACTGGACCATGCGCCAGCCCCTCGGCGTAGTGGCCGGCATCACCCCGTTCAACTTCCCGGTGATGGTGCCGATGTGGATGTTCCCGGTGGCCATTGCCGCAGGCAACACCTTCGTGCTCAAGCCCAGCCCCATCGATCCCAGCGCCTCTTTGATGATTGCCGACCTGCTCAAGCAAGCCGGCCTGCCTGACGGCGTGTTTAACGTGGTGCAAGGCGACAAGGGGGCTGTGGAAGCACTGATTGAGCACCCAGACGTCATGGCCCTGAGCTTCGTCGGCTCTACCCCGATCGCCAACCTGATCTACGAAAACGGCGCCCGTCACGGCAAGCGTATCCAGGCGCTGGGTGGTGCCAAAAACCACATGGTGGTCATGCCCGACGCGGATCTGGACAAAGCCGTGGACGCCCTCATCGGTGCCGGTTACGGGAGCGCGGGTGAGCGCTGCATGGCCATCAGTGTTGCAGTCCTGGTTGGTGATGTTGCCGACAAAATCGTCCCCCGGCTGGCAGAGCGTGCCCGCAGCCTGAAAGTAAAAGACGGCATGAACCTGGACGCCGAGATGGGCCCGATTGTCAGCGCCGCGGCGCACCAGCGCATTACCGGCTACATTAACAAGGGTGTGGCCGAAGGCGCCGAACTGGTGGTCGACGGCCGGGAATTTGACACTGGCACTACCGGCGATGGCTGCCAGGAAGGGTTCTGGATGGGCGGCAGCCTGTTCGACCACGTAACACCGGAAATGACCATCTATAAAGAGGAAATTTTTGGCCCGGTACTGGCCTGTGTGCGGGTACCCGACGTCGCCACCGCTATCCGCCTGATCAACGAGCACGAATTCGGCAATGGCGTTAGCTGCTTTACCGAGAGCGGCACCGTGGCTCGTGAATTCGGCCGCCGTATTCAGGTGGGCATGGTTGGCATCAACGTGCCCATTCCGGTGCCCATGGCCTGGCACGGCTTTGGTGGCTGGAAGCGCTCCATGTTCGGCGACACCCACGCCTATGGCGAAGAGGGCGTAAAATTCTACACCCGGCAGAAATCCATCATGCAGCGCTGGTCAGACTCAATCGATGCCGGTGCTGAATTTGTGATGCCGACCGCCAAGTAACTCGTACACGCTCCGGGAGACAGGCTATGTCCGAAAACAACAACGCTCAGGGCCGGCTGGAATTTGACTACATCGTTGTGGGAGCCGGCTCTGCCGGCTGTCTGCTGGCGAACCGTCTGAGCGCGGATCCGAACAACCGGGTCCTGCTCATTGAAGCCGGCGGCCGGGACAACTATCACTGGATTCATATTCCCGTTGGTTACCTGTACTGCATCGATAACCCTCGAACTGACTGGCGGTTTCGCACCGAGCCGGATCCGGGACTGAACGGTCGGTCCCTGATCTACCCTCGGGGCAAGACCCTGGGCGGCTGCTCCAGCATCAATGGCATGTTGTACATCCGTGGCCAGGCCCGGGATTATGATCACTGGGCCGAGGTCACCGGAGAGGACGCCTGGTCATGGCACAACTGCCTCCCGGACTTCATGCGCCACGAGGATCACTACCGACTGGATGATGGCGGCGACGCTGACCCGGAACACCGGAAATATCACGGTCACGGTGGTGAGTGGCGAGTCGAGCATCAGCGCCTGAAATGGAAGGTACTGGAGGATTTCGCCGACGCCTGCGTGCAGGCTGGCATCCCACGGACCCGGGACTTCAACCGCGGTGACAACGAAGGGGTGGACTACTTCGAGGTCAACCAACGTGCCGGCTGGCGCTGGAACACATCCAAAGCGTTTCTGCGGGCCGCCGAGAAGCGACCTAATCTGACACTCTGGCACTCCACTCATGTGATGTCCCTGGAGATGTCAGCGGGCGAAAAACCCCGCTGTACCGGAGTCCGGGTGGAGCGCCCCGGCGAGGGCGAGCTCACGGCACAGGCCCGCCGGGAAGTCATACTGTCCGCCGGCGCCATCGGCTCGCCCCAATTGCTGCAATTGTCGGGTATCGGACCAGCCGATTTGCTCCAGGAGCACGATATTCCGGTAGTGGCGGATCTACCCGGGGTGGGCGAAAACCTGCAGGATCATCTGCAGATCCGTTCGGTGTACAAAGTAAAGGGTGCCAAGACGCTGAACACCATGGCAAATTCGGTGACCGGCAAGGCATGCATTGGCCTGGAATACCTCCTCAAACGGTCCGGTCCCATGAGCATGGCGCCCTCCCAACTGTGCTTGTTCACCCGCAGTTCGGAAGAATACAAACATGCAAATATCGAGTACCACGTCCAACCCTTGAGCCTCGATGCATTTGGGCAGCCTCTGCACAATTTCCCGGCGATTACTGCCAGCGTTTGCAATCTCAACCCAACGAGCCGTGGCACCGTGCGAATCCGCAGCCGTGATTCCAAAGTCGCGCCGGCAATTGCCCCGAACTATCTGAGCACAGAAGAAGACCGGAAAGTGGCGGCGGACTCTCTCAGGGTTACTCGTCGCATCGCGGAACAACAGGCATTGGCCAAATACGAGCCGGAAGAATTCAAGCCAGGCGTTCAATACCAAACCGACGACGAGCTGGCAAAATTGGCCGGCGACATCGGCACGACCATTTTCCACCCAGTCGGTACCACCCGGATGGGCCGGGAGGATGACCACATGGCGGTGGTGGACCCGAAACTCAGGGTTCGAGGCGTTGCCGGACTGCGCGTCGTGGATGCGGGCGTGATGCCGACCATCACGAGCGGCAATACCAATTCCCCGACCCTGATGATTGCCGAGAAAGCCGCAAGCTGGATTCTGGAAAGCAACTGAAAAAACCCTCCGAGCCACAGGCTTGGAGGGCATTTCCTTCAGGCGTCGTCTGGGTTAATTCGACTGGTCGTCGGCGATCAGCTCGCCCAGTTCCAACGCCGCTTGCCTGAGCAGGGGCTCGTACTGCAGCAGTTCCTCCAAGCTCTTCCTAAGGATCGGAGCATGGGCAAACAGACAGGCAAACAGCCGCCCGTCTTTGTCCTTGATCGGCACCGCGAACGCCACCATGCCATCGATAAACTCTTCGTTATCCAAGCCCCGCTCGGTCTCAGCAATGGCCAGCAATGCCGACTCCAGCTCCTCCGGCGCAGTCACCGTGTTTCGGGCGCGCTTCTCCAGAGGCAAGTTATGGATCAGACGCTGCCTCCGCTCGTTAGCCAACGAACTCAAGTACAACTTGCCACTGGCCGTGCACCAGACCGGCGTACGGCTGCCAATGGGCAAGTGAACCTGGAGCGGCCAGTTGGTCTGCACACGGTCGTAGTAAATCATCTCGGTGCCATCCGGGATTGCTATCCCGCAGGTCTCCCCCACCTCGGCCGTCAGTCTTTTCAGAATCGCCTGTCGCAGGGCCTTGAAGCGGCTGGCGTAGAGCACACCGAGTGCCATGTTGTGGAGCCTGTCCGCAGGCACCAGCAACCCGCGCATGTTGGTTTGAAGGTAACCCTCACTCTCCAGCTGTTGCAGGATACGATGGACGCTGGGCTTCGGAATATCCAACTGCAAGGCGAGGTCCGCTGGACTCAGGGGGCGCTCGGCGCGAGAAACCGATTCTATAATCCTCATCGCCCGGTTTATCGCCGAGCCCTTTTCCCTGCGCTGCACTGCCATGCTGTTACCTGCCTATGGATGTGAGCACTCATTATAAGCAGGCATGGCTTCTCAAAAAAACGCTGGGAGTCAAAGCCAGGCATTGATGTAGGCCTGGCGGGTGCGCGATCGAGACAACCGAGCAAACGATGGGGTCGCCCGGAGCGGGCTATAGAAAGAGAACCGCCGCCCGGAGGCGGCGGAGTGTCGCGGAATTGGAGGGCATCAGGTGCCCTGCCCACTAGCGATGTCTGAACACCGGCGCGCGCTTGGCAATAAAGGCGTGCATCCCCTCCTTCTGGCCCTCCGTGGCAAAGGCAGCCTGGAACAGACGACGTTCATGGCGCATACCTTCCGTCAGGCTGGCCTCGAAAGCAACGTTAACGGCCTCCTTCGCCATGCGGACAGCGGGGCAATTGTACCCGGCTATGGTATGCGCCGCTTCGAGCGCGGTCTGCAACAACTCGTTCGAGGGCACAACCCGTGCGACCATCCCTACAGCTTTTGCCTCGTGCACATCAATGGTTCGCCCGGTCAAAATCAAGTCCATGGCCACCGCTTTCCCAACAGCCTTGGCAAGCCGCTGGGAACCACCAATACCCGGCAGAATCCCCAGCTTGATTTCCGGCTGTCCAAACTGAGCGTCTTCAGCGGCAATGATGAAATCGCACATCAGCGCCAGCTCACAGCCACCACCCAGGGCATAGCCGCCGACGGCCGCAATGATGGGCTTGCTGACCGACCGCAGCTCATCCCAGGGCGCGAAGATATCATCGCAGTAGAACTCTGCGAACGTCAGATTCGCCATTTCCTCAATGTCGGCACCCGCGGCGAAGGCCCGGGCACTGCCCGTGATGACAATCGCACCGACGTTGTCGTCTGCATCAAATGCTTTGAGCGCCTCAAGCACCTCGCGAGCCAGTTGCCGGTTCAGGGCATTCAGACTCTTGGGGCGATGGAGGGTGATGAGACCGACACGGTCACGACGCTCAACAAAGATGGTTTCAGGCGCATCCGCCACTGGCTTTCCCTCTTCATTAGACGCCTGCTGCGCTGGGTCCTGCACGGACGGATCGTCCGCCTGTGCAGCCTTCGATGCGGTGTTGGTTTTTGTTTTCATAGGTTTTCCTCTTTGTCTTGGATGTGGGGAGTTACGCTTTGGCAGCGGTTTTACAGAACAAGTTGTCCTCAATATCATCAGCGTCACTCTGCGCCCGCGATGTCGGCGCATAGGAACCGCATTTGCTCATTAATTCCGCCAGGATGGCCTCGCGATGCTGATTGAGTCTCGGTGCCGGGATTGGCGATTCAGGGTCGATCTCAGACATCGTGCTCATCTTGATGGGATTCCCCGCGGTCCTGACCGCACGCTCGCCCTCGCCTTTCACCTTGACGATCATGTTCCGGGCAAGAAGTTGGGGATTACTGAAGAGTCGATCGATGGTATTGATCGGAGCGCAGGGCACGCCCGCCTCATTCAACGCATCAATCCAGTGCTGCATGGGTTCGGACGTGGTGATTTTCTCGACATCCTTGACCAGTTGAGCTCGGTTTTGCACCCGCAGATCGTTGGTCAGAAATTCCGGTTTCAGCGCCATCTGTGGAGCGCCCAGCGCATCCGCCATCAGCAGGAACAACGTGTCATTACCCGCGCAGATTACGAACTTTCCGTCCTTGGCCATGAAGGTTTCAAATGGGGCCAGCGAAGGGTGGTTGTCGCCAGTCCGCGTCGGGACCTTGCCCTCGATGTCGTAACGCGCCAACGCGGTCTCCATCAGTGCCGCCTGGCAATCGAGCATGCCAATGTCGACGCGGGAACCTTGAGCATCCCGATTTCGGCTGTGCAATGCCGCGAGAATACCCACGACGCCAAACAGGGCCGCCCCCAGATCGCCAAAGCTGGTGCCCACCCGGGCCGGCTCTCCATCGGGCCAGCCAGTCAGGCTCATCACGCCACCCATGGCCTGAACCACCATGTCGTAGCCCGGCAACTCACTGAAGGGGCCGCTGTGACCAAAGCCGGAAATTGAGGTGTAGACGATGTGGGGGTGGGTCTTCGCCAGTCGCTCCGGGCCGTATCCCAGGCGTTCCATGACTCCGGGTCGAAAGTTCTCGACGACAACGTCGCTGTTGTCCAGGAGGCGTTCCAGCAGTGCCCGGTCCCGTGGCGATTTGATATCCAACGATATGCTTTCCTTGCCGCGATTGAAGCACATGAAATAGGCGGACTCTTCGTCGATGAACGGACCGAATGCACGGGTGTCATCGCCAGTACCAAACCTCTCCACCTTAATTACGCGGGCGCCCAAGTCGGCCAGGATCATGGTGCAGTAGGGGCCAGCGAGCACGCGAGAAAAATCCAGCACGGTAACGCCGGAAAGAGGGCCGGGTTTCTGTTCTGTTTCGTTCGATTGAGCCATGGAAGCTCTCCGCTGTTTGGTTTTTGTTAGACTGTTAAAACGATACAGAACGTATCATATTTTATGATCAGATCAAAAATCAACCACTCCCGACAAACTTTCAGGCGGGCATCTTTAGCGTGGTCACAGGGAGAAAAAACCGGGGAGGCAACAATGAAAACCGGTCGATTGCCGACCGGTACCAATAGGGTTTTTTAACGAATTTTCTGCCGGGCTGCGGACGTGATCGTGGCCGGCCAACAGCGCCAGCTCAGCCCGCCAGCCGGCGGATTTCGGCGTAGGTGCGGGTCTGATCGACCCGCTCCGCCGGCACTTCGGCGGCCAGGGTGCACACCTCGTTCACCATGGCCGCGGCCACCGTCGCGGCGGGCACCCCCCGGTATTTTTCCAGCGGTCCGATCAAGGCGCGATTGACCCAAGGCATCAGCTTGATCCCCACGGCTTCAGCCGTGCGTTGCTCAGCCCGGTCCCCGAGCAGCAGACTCGGGTGATAGACCGAGAGGTAGGGATATTCCAGCGCCCGCAGCGCGTCTTCCAGCTCGCCCTTGACCCGGTTGTAGAAGATGGTGGAGGACGAGGACGCACCGATGGCGGACATCAGCACGAAGGCGCGGGCACCGGCCTCACGCCCCAGCCGGGCGGCGTGCAGGCAGTAACCGTAATCGACCTTGCGAAACTGCTCCCGGGTGCCGGCCTGCTTGATGGTGGTGCCCAGGCAGCAGACGATGGCGTCGACCGCGAACAGCCCGGCGTGGTCGTCCAGGCGGTCAAAGTCCAGTTCGCACTGCGTGAGTTTGGGATGATCGGGGCCGGTCTTGCGCCGCACCGGCGTGATCACCTCCTCGACGTCGGGGCGGTCCAGCAGACTCCGAACCACCTGGCCTCCGGTCAGACCGGTTGCGCCTAACACCATGACTTTCAATTGCTTGCCTCCTTGATCCGGACAGTCTGGAAAGTATGGTTGATTATAACGGTGGGGGCAGAAAAAAAGGCACCGGGCAGGGCCCGGTGCAAGACTGACAACAGATCGTCAGGTGGGAGTAATCCGTGTTGCCGATCAGTCGCTGACCGGCGTTTCCTTCATGGCGGCGTTCATGCGCCGGCGCAGCAGCGGACCCAGCAGGTACGGCAGCACCAGACCCAGACCGGCCACGGCCCACAGGCCCACCGCCAGCGGGCTGGCCCAGAGGATGCTCCAGTCGCCGTCGGACAACACCAGGGCGTGCCCCAGGTTCTTCTCCATCTCCGGTCCCAGCAGCAGACCGAGGATGATCGGCACCAGCGGAATCTCCAGCTTGCGCAGGAAGTAGCCGGCTACGCCGAACGCGATCATGAAGTACAGATCGAAGGTGCTGTGGCTGATGGAGTAGATGCCCACGAACGCGACCATGGTCACGATCGGCAGCAGGAACATCGGCGGCACCGACAGCAGCTTCACGAAGAAGCCCACCAGCGGGATGTTCAACAGCAGCAACAGCACGTTGCCGATCAGCAGGGCGGCAATCACGCCCCAGACGATGTCGGCGTTCTGGGTGAACATTAGCGGTCCCGGCGTGATGTTCAGGGAGATCAGCATGGCCAGCAGCACCGCCGTGGTGCCACTGCCCGGCACACCCAGGGTCAGCATCGGCACCAGCGCGCCCGAGGACGCCCCGTTGTTGCCCGCTTCCGGCGCCACGACACCGCGGATATCGCCTTCACCGAACTTGCCCTTGCGGCCAATCACCTGCTTTTCCAGGGTGTAGCTGATGAAGCTACCCAGGGACGCGCCGGCCCCCGGCAGGACACCGGAAATGAAGCCGAGCACACCACCACGCAGTTGGGTTGGCAGGGTGGTCACCAGTTCCTTAAAGGTAAGCGTGAGCTTGCCGACACTGACCTTCTCGCGACCGTGGCCCATTCGCGATTCCACGAAGAACAGCAGTTCCGAGATGGCGAACAGACCCACGATGGCCAGGATGAAATCGATGCCCTCGTACAGCTCCAGGACCCCGAAGGTGTAGCGCTGGGTGCCGGTGGAGATGTCGATGCCCACGGTGGAGATCATGATCCCGATGGTCGCGGCGATCACCGTCTTCATCGGGTTCTTGCCGGTGATGCCACCCAGGGTGGCAAAGGCCAGCAGGAACAGCGCGAAGTACTCGGCCGGCCCAAAGGTCAGCGCGAACCGCGCCAGTACCGGCGCCAGCATGATCAGACCAATGGTCCCGATCAGGCCGCCGGAAAAGGAGGCGATGGCCGACACCGCCAGGGCGTCTGCCGCCCGACCCTTGCGGGCCATGGGGTAGCCGTCGAGGCAGGTCATCATCGCCGGCTCGTCACCGGGAATGTTCAGCAGGATGGACGAGATCCGGCCACCGTACATGGCCCCGGCGTACACCGAGGTCAACAGGATCATGGCGGTTTCCGGCGGCAGGCCCAGGGTAAAGGCCAGCGGGATCAGAATCGCCACGCCGTTGGCCGGCCCCAGGCCCGGCAGACAGCCGATCAGGGTGCCAACGAAGGCGCCGAACAGGGCAAACATCAGGTTGTACGGGGTCAGGGCCACCGCAAACCCATCCATCAAAAATCCGAGCGTTTCCATTAGTGCACCTCCAGCAGGCCGGCAGGCAGACTCAGGGACAGGCCGTAGTTAAACAGCACGAACACCACCACCGCACTGACCAGGCCGGTCACGAACGCCCGCTTGGGCGCGGCGCCCATGCGCCAGCTCAGGGTGCCAACCGCCAGAGTGGTCGACACGATGAAGCCGAGCGGTTCCAGCAGGAAGGCGTACACCACCAGCACCAGCACCGAGACCACCAGTTCCAGCGCCGATTTGCCGATGGGCCACTGGGCATCCGGGTCGGGCCGGATCATCAGGTACAGGCTACCGGCGACCAGCACCACCGACAGGATGGTGGGAAAGGTTTCAGGTCCGACGCTTTCGGCGCCGCCGAACGGCTCGGGCCACTGCTGAGCAGCCCAGCCGTAGGCCACGGCCAGGACCAGAAGGCCCAGGCCGAGCACGCGATCACCCAGGCCCGTCATTTCAGCAGCCCGATTTCACGTGAGAGGTTTTCGATGTCCTGGACCTGGGCCCGGACAAAGCTGTCGAACTCATCCGCCGGCGGGTGGAACGGGATCAGGCCGTTGCTGGCCATGACCTTTTTCCACTCCTCGCTGGCGTACAGGCGATCGACGGCGTCGGTCCAGTAGGCCTGGGCTTCGGTGGACGCGCCCTTGGGCATGTAGAAGCCGCGCCAGTTCGGGCCGACGGCGTCCACGCCCTGCTCGCGGGCGGTGGGGATGTCACTGAACCGGCCCGGCAGACGCTCGTCCGCCAGCACCGCCAGCACCCGCAGATCGCCAGAGTCCATGAACCCGGTGGCCTCGGAGATGTCGCCGGTGAAGGCATCAACCTGGCCTCCAACCACCTGGGTCATGGCCTCACCACCGTTGTTGTACGACAGGTAGGGGATCTTGGGCAGGCTGCCGGCGCCGGCTGCCTTGGCCGCGATCAGTACCTTGAGGTGGTCCCAGCCTCCGCGGGCGCTGCCGCCGGCGAACTTGACCGACTTGGGATCGGCCTTTACCGCCTCCAGCAGTTCCGGCAGGTTCTGGTACTTGGAGTTCTTGCCCACGGCGATGATGCCGTAGTCGGCTCCCAGGGCACCAACCCAGGTCACCATGCCGGCGTCCATACCGGGGAACTGTTTTTGGGCCAGGCGGGTGGTGGTCGCGGTCGAGGCTGCGACCAGCAGCTTGTCGTCCTCGGCGCGCTTGCTCACGGTGTGGGCGTAGGCCACGCCACCGCCGGCACCGGCCATGTTCACGGTCTGCACCGTGCCATCCACCAGGTCGAGCTCCTGCATGACCTTACCGACGCTGCGGCAGGTGAAATCCCAGCCGCCGCCCGGGTCCGCAGGGGCGATGCATTCAACTTTTCCGGAAGGCTGCCAGGCCATGGCAGACATACTGACGGCGGTCGCCGCCACGAAAGACAGGGTTCGTTTCATAAACATGATTGTCACCTCTCACTTGTTGTTGTGATCGCTCCTGAGGTTGGCCCGTCGTTGGCAGGGCACGTGGAACGATTGCAAACAGGTTAAAAGGTGTTCATGCGGGCCTGAAGTTTGTGGACGTAATGCCTTTAAAGAACCTAAACCACGTTTTGTTCATTAAGTTCACGGGCAAAATCCGCGTCCGTGCTTTACCCTGAAGCCCTAACGACAACAAACTGCCCGTTCAACGCTGTGTTCCGAAAAACCAAACTGAAAACCCGGATGATCCTGACCCTGGGGCTGGTCAGCGCACTGCAGACCGCGCTGATTGGTGCCTTTGCCGGTTATTACCTGAGCGACTCCCTGTACGACGAGATTGGTCAGCGGGCGCTGATGGTGGCCAAGACGGTGGCCGCGACCCCGGCCGTGATCGAGGGCATACGCACACGGGACCGGGCCGGACTCAACGACCTGGCCCGGCGCCTGGCCGAAACCAACGAGGCCCTGTTCATCGTCATCGGCGACGACCAGGCCATCCGCCTCGCCCACCCCGACCCGTCCCGGCTCGGCCACTCCATGGCCGACGACGACGGCGACGATGGCAGCCGCGCCCTCAAGCAGGGCCAGGCCTACGTGGCCCGGGCCATGGGCAGCCTGGGCGAGTCCATGCGCGGCAAGGCGCCGGTGCGGGACCGGGACGCCGACGCCATCATCGGCATCGTCTCGGTCGGCTATTCGGTGAACCAGGTCGAGGCCACCATTCAACGCTACAACTTCGTGCTCTACGGCGTGGTAGGCCTGATGCTGCTGGTCAGCATCGTTGCCGCCATCATCATCGCCGGCCGTTTCAAACGCGCCATCTTCGGGCTCGAACCGGAAGAGATCGCGCGCCTGTTCCAGGAACGGGACGCCACCCTGCAATCGGTGCGCGAGGGCATCATCGCCATCAACCGGGACGGCGTGATCACCACCATGAACCGGGCCGCCCTGGACACCCTGGGGCTGGCCCCGGATACCCCGCTGGCCGGCCGCCCCATCCTCGAGGTACTGCCGGAGAGCGACCTGCTCACGGTGCTGGCCTCCGGCGTGCCGGATTTCGACCGCGAGGTGTGGATGCGCAACCGCCAGATGGTGGTCAACCGGCTGCCGGTGCGCCAGGGCGACGACATCATCGGCGTGGTGGCCAGTTTCCGGCTGCGCAATGAGGTGGACCAGGTCAGCCGGCAGCTGACCCGCATCCAGCAGTACGCCGACACCCTGCGCAGCCAGACTCACGAGTACTCCAACAAGCTGCACACCATTGCCGGCCTGATCCAGATTGGCGCCACCAGCGACGCCCTCAACCTGATCGGCAGCGAGGTCAGCGACCACCAGGCGCTCATTCACCTGCTGCTGGAGGCGGTGCCCGACCCGGTCATCGCCGGCTGTCTGCTCGGCAAGTACAACCGGGCCCGGGAGATGGGCCTGACGCTGGTGATCGACCCGGACAGCCAGATGGCCGACGTACCCGACGACCTGCCCCGGGAGCAGTTGGTTAGCGTGCTCGGCAACCTGATCGACAACGCCCTGGAGGCGACCCGCCAGCACACCGGCGAAGGCGGCCGGGTGACCCTGTCCATGACCGATCTCGGCGACGACCTGATCTTTGAGGTCGAGGACCAGGGCGCGGGCATACCGGAATCCGAGCGGACCCGCATCTTTGAGAAAGGCGTGAGCAGCAAGGCCGGCGACAGCCACGGCTACGGCCTGCACCTGGTCAGCCAGTTCCTCGCCCGCTGGGGCGGCTCGGTGACCGTGGATGACCTGCCAGACGGCGGCAGCCGGTTTACCCTATACCTGCCCAAACGACCCGACAGGAGAGACAGCCATTGAGCCCCATTCGCCTGCTGATCATCGAAGATGACCGCCAGATCGCGGAGATCCAGCGCCGCTTCGTCGAACGCCTGGACCAGGTGGAACTCTGTGGCATCGCCCACACCCTGGCCGATGCCCGGGACCTGATCGACGTACTGACCCCGGACCTGATTTTGCTGGACGTGTATTTCCCCGACGGCAACGGCCTGGACCTGCTGCGGGAATTACGCGCCTCGGACAGCGCCAGTGACGTGATCCTGATCACCGCCGCCAAGGAAGTAGACACCCTGCGCAGCGCCCTGCGCGGCGGTGTGTTCGACTACATTCTCAAGCCGTTGGTGTTCGAACGCCTGGCCGAGGCGGTCCAGCGTTACCGGGACCACCTCGACCGCCTGTCGGGACTGGATCAGGTGGCGCAGAAAGAGGTGGACCTGCTGATCCCACGGACCAGCCCGGACGAAGGGGCCACGGCGCCCACCCGGGAAGATCGGCTGCCGAAAGGCATCGACGCCATCACTCTGGACAAGATCCGCGAGGTGCTGGCCGGCGGCGGCGAATGGAGTGCGGAAGACGTGGGCGCGGCCATGGGTGCCTCGCGCACCACGGCCCGGCGATACCTGGAGTTTCTGGTGGGGCATGGGGAAGCCGACGCCGAGGTCAGCTATGGCAACGTCGGCCGGCCGGAACGGCGTTATCGCAGCACGCCGTCCAGGTAATTCAGGCCCGACAGCTGCGCCATCTGGCCACGAATCCAGGCCACCCGCTCCCAGACGTAGGGCGATGGCTCGACCACGCTCAACACCTTCGGGTTCGGCAGCACCGCCGCCAGCCGGGCCGCTTGCCCCGGCGACAACTGGCCGGCCGAAATACCGTAGAAGCGTCGGCTCGCGGCCTCCACGCCGTAGATACCCGGGCCGAATTCGGCGATGTTCAGGTACACCTCGAGGATGCGTTCCTTGGGCCACAACGCCTCCAGGCTGAGCGCCAGGCCCGCCTCCAGGGTCTTGCGCACGAAGCTGCGGCCATTCCACAGGAACAGATTCTTGGCGGTCTGCTGGGTAATGGTGCTGGCGCCCCGCAGTCCGTCACCGGCCTGGTACTCGGCCAGGGCCTTGCGAATGGCGGCAAAATCCACGCCCCAGTGATCGGGGAAGCGCTGGTCCTCACTGGCCACCACCGCCAACGGCATCCAGGGCGAGATATCGCCCAGGTCGACCCACTCCTGGTACAAGCCCTGCTCCGGCGACGCCAGCCGGTGGCCGAGCATGAAGCTGGAGGTGGGCGGGTCAACAAAGCGAAACAGCAGGATGATCCCGAGCACCAACGCGCACGCACCAGCCAGCGCCCAGGCCAGGGTTCGGAACCATTTTCGCATCAGGGATCGTCGCGCCACGTATTCGCCACCGCACCGTTTTGACTATGATGAAAGCAGGTCGCCAGTATGTCGCGATTTGATTCCCGTTTGAATTACCGATACGTCAGGCGGGCCGACTCATCGACCCGCCCGCCTGCGTCGTATACCGGAAGAGCCTGATCACACAGGCACCCGGAACCCAAGGCATCGGACCATGGTTGAGCAACTCTCGCACCCGGACGGCATCCGGCTTCTGCTCACACCCAATCACTCCCTGAGCTGGCGTGGCAACGTCCGCATCTGGCTTGCCCTGCTCACCGTGTCTGCGGTGATCGCCACCGGCATGGCCCTGGCCGGCGCCTGGGTCATCATCCCCTTCGCCGGGCTCGAGCTACTGGCCCTGGCCACCGGTTTCTACCTGACCTCCCGGGCCTGCCAGCGCCGGGAAGTGCTGACCATCGACGACCAGGACATCCACCTGGCCAAGGGCCGGACCCGCAAGCAGGCGGAATGGACTCTGCCCCGTCGCTACGCCCGGTTGCGCCTGAACCTGCCCGAGCATCCGTTTACGCCGCCCAAACTGGAACTGATTCACCGGGACACCCGGGTGGCGCTGGGTGATTTCCTCAACATCGACGACACCGATGCCCTGGTGCAGGTGCTGGAGACCCGAGGCCTGGTGGTGGAACGAAAAGCGCCCGATCCGGAGATCGGGCTGTGGTTCTAGGCACCGGCGACAATCCGGCGGATGACGGGCTGCACCACCTGCGGGTGCCAGAGCAGCCGATAGTGGCCAAGCCCCGAGGTCTGCAGTTTCTCCGAGTGCGGCCAGCGCAGATGCACCTGGTCACTCTGGCTGGCGGGGATCGACTGGTCATCCAGGTCCACCACCACCAACCCTTTCTGGCTCAACACCGGCGCCAGGTGATCGAAGGAGAAGCGCTGCCAGACCTGGTCACCGAAGCGTGCCTCCATGCGACGGCGATGCTCCTCAATCATGGCCGCCGGCAAGCCGAGGGCGGCGCCGAAGCCGGCGACCACCGAGGCCAGATCCTTCGGCGGTGCCAGCATCACCAGCTGGCGGGCGTCGACCCCGTCGGCCACCGCTCGGGCCGTGGCCAGACTGCCGATGGAGTGGGCGATGATGGTGTCAATGACGCCAACGCTGGCTGCCACCTTGGTGACCACCTCGGCCATCTCGTACAGGTGGGTGCGACTGCCCTGGGCCCGACCATGGGCCGGTGCATCGAACACCACCACCCGGTAGCCGGCTGCAACCAGCGGGGCAACGTAGGCGCCAAACTGGATACCGCCACCAGACCAGCCGTGGACCATGAGGACCACCGGGCCCTGGCCCCAGCTGTAGACCGGGATAGTGTGGGCGCCATGTTGCAGCTGGGTGTAGCTGTCGGCCTCATCCAGCAGGTGTTCGTACCGGATCGGCAGGCCCAGCCGACGGGGCGAAAAGAACAGTTTTTCCACCAGATCGCTGGCGGACCGGGGCGCCACCCGGTGCAACAGGGACAGAAGGGCGCCCACCCGGGCCGCCTGCCGCAGCCGGGGCGACAGCCGCGGGCGGGACAAGGTGGTTGCAAGGCCAGTGTCGATGGTGAGTTGAGCAGTCATGTCGAGTCCTCCTCTGCCGTTGGCCGACGGGCCAACCTGATTTGACGGTTCCAGAGTAGAACTTGCCAGCACACGGGCAGAGTGTCATATTTGACACCGTAGATGCTAAAAAGGACATTTCGCCATGACCCGCATTGCCATCGTTGCCCTGCCCTTCTGCCACGGCAGTGGCGTTATTGGCGTCATGGATTTCTTCGCCGCCGCCAATTTCTGCGATCGCGCGGCCAACCGCACGGCGCCGCGCTTCGACTGTCAGATCGTAACCGTGGACAACCAGCCGGTGTATTCCTACAGCGGCATTGCCATCGCCCCGACGGTGCGATGGCAGGATTACCCGGCCGACGTCATCATCGTCGGCTCCGCCATGGAGGCGGTGCTGGGCGATCGCCACATCGACACTGCTTTGAGTCAGTCCCGGCCCCTGCATGCCTGGCTGCAGTCGGCCATCGACCGGGGCGCAATCGTGGCCAGCGTCTGTACCGGCAGCTTCGTCCTGGCCGAAGCCGGGCTGCTGGACCAGCAGGTGGCCACCACCCACTGGCGGGCCGCCCCGGCGTTCCGGCGGCGCTACCCGACCCTGCGGCTGGAGTCCGACCAGTTGCTGGTGGATAACGGTCAGATCATCTGCGCCGGCGGCGCCACCTCGTTTGTCGACCTGTGCCTGTACCTGGTGGAGCGGCTCGGCTCGCCGGCCCTGGCCATGGCCTGCAGCAAGCTACTGATTCTGGACGCACGCCGGTCAGAACAGACCCCGTACATGAGCTTCTATGGCAGCCGGGCGCACCAGGACGAGGTCATTGGCGACATCCAGGGCTGGCTCGAGCAACACTACGCCGACGCCATTCACATCGACGACCTCGCCGAGCGCGCCCACTTGGGCCCCCGCACCTTCAAGCGCCGGTTCAAGGAGGCCACCGGCGAAACGCCACTGAGCTACCTGCAGCACCTGCGCATTGAAGCCGCCAAGCACGGCCTGGAGTCCAGTCGCCGGCAGACGGCGCAGATCATCTGGGATGTGGGTTACGAGGACGCCAGCTCGTTCCGGCGCCTGTTCAAGCGCAACGTCGGGTGCACCATGGAAGAGTACCGCCGCCGGTTCAGCTACGTGACGCCGCGCCGGAGTCGGCCAGAACCGGTCAGCCGGATTAGTTGAGAATCTCTATCATTGCTTTTATTGAGTGCATTTCATACACTTCGCCGCCGTTGGCATAGGCGGGGTGGTGAGTGTTGGAGCTGTTAATCGATCTTTTTGCTGAACTGGACCGGGTGGTCCTGGCGCCGGTCACCGACCGCTTTCTGGGCATCTTCGATCTGAACGGGCGCTTCGGCGTGCTGTTCCTGTGCATTTCCTACACCGTCGCCTACGGCCTGTTCCGCTTCCGCAAGCACCGGGGCCTGACCGACGCCGGCTCGTTCTGGCAATTCATCGGCGGCAGCCGGGTCTACCTGCATCGCTCCGCCCTGCTCGACTACCAGTACTACCTGATCCGCGCCGTTCTGAAGGTGGCCCTGGTGCTACCCCTGGTGGCCCTGGTAGACCCGCTGGTGTTCCGCTCCGGCGACTACATCGCCTTCTTCACCAACCTCTGGGGCGCCCGGCCCCAGCTGGGCGAGAACCTCGGGCTGTCGCTGCTGTACGGACTTGGCCTGTTCCTGGTGCGGGATTTCAAACATTACTGGGTGCATCGGGCCTTCCATTCCCGCTGGCTCTGGGAGTTCCACAAGGTGCACCATTCGGCGCCGGTGCTGGTGCCGGCCACCGCCAGCCGGATTCATTTCGTGGAGAAGGTGGTGGAGCGGCTGGCGTCGGTGATCTGCGTGGGCCTGTACGCCGGGGTGTTCTGGTATCTGTGCGGCGGTGAAATCAGCCGCTACACCCTGTTCGGGGTGACCTACCTGGTGTTCGTGTTCAATGCCCTGGCCGCCAACCTCAGGCACAGCCACGTCTGGCTGTCCTTCGGCCCGCGGGTCGAGCGCATTCTGAACAGTCCGGCCCAGCACCAGATCCACCACAGCGACGCGCCGCGGCATTTCAACAAGAATTTCGGCACCAACCTGTCGATCTGGGACTGGATGTTCGGCACCCTCTACACCACCACCAGCACCCCGGAGGCCATCCGGTTTGGCACCGGCCAGCGGGACGCCGAGCGTTATTCGACGGTCTACAGCCTGATCGTCACCCCGTTCGTGGAGCTGGCGCGCAAACGGCGGCGCCGCCCGGCACCACCGGCCCCGGTGCCCGGTGCGGACACCCCGCGCTACTGATAGCGCGCGGCCACCGCGTCCAGCTCACCGGCGGCCCGGGCCGCGTCCAGGGCCCGCTGCAGATCGGCCACCACGGCCGGATCGGTACTCTTGCTCAGGGCCAGATACATGGGGGTCTCCCGGAACACCAGCACCGGCTTGAGGCCGGTGATGCCGTGCTCCTCTTCCGCCACCAGGGGCCCCACCAGGCCATCGGTCACCCACAGGTCGGCCTGGCCCAGCACCAGACGCTGGGCGTTGACGTCGCCGGACAGCCCCATGGCCACTTCGAAGCCCTGCTCCACCAGGTACTCGGACATCACATCACCCTTGTAGCCGGCGATTTTCAGTCCCCGGGCGTCTTCCAGGGTGGTCAGTTTGATGTCGGAATCCGGCGCGGCAAACAGGGTCCACTTGATGGAGGCCAGCGGCCCGACCCACTGGAACAGGTCCTCGCGTTCGTCGGTCCGGGCGGTGCAGAACAGACCGTGGTTTTCCCGCTCCTGGACCCAGTCGTAGGCGTAGCTCCAGGCCCGCATCTTCATGACGTAGTCGTAGTCGACCCGGGCCAGCATGGCCTTGACCATGTCGGTGCAGATGCCCGTGATGTCCTCCTCGCCATGGGCGAAGCCCTTGCCCGACACGGCGGCGTTATAGGGCGGGTAATTCTCGGTAAAAATGTACAGCCGTTCGGCTGCGGCGGCCGTCATGCTCAGGCCGGTCAGCAATAGCGCCACCAGGCCGGCCATTGCGGCGGCCATGGATCGGGACACCGGCGCTTGGTTCATTCTTGGCATTCTTATGTCCTTATTCGACATATGGATTTAACGGATTTTGAGTTCGGCGCACATGATTACGCCAACGCTTCCAAAAGTCAGTGACAAAACGTATCCGCCAGGCTCCACGCAGTCAGGACCCGGTCGGTTCCGCCCTGGCGGTTTGCTCGTCGGAGCCGGTGGCCACCACCTGGGCCCCGATCACCTCAAGCACACCGGGACGGCAGGTCACATCCAGCGGTGTCTGCCCCACCACATCGCCATCGGCGGTCACGGTCTTGGGCTTGCCGGTGCGCACCGTGCAGTGGCTGCCCTTGAGGTGAATCAGGGTGCTGGTCCGCCTGGGTGAACGCCGGTTCAGCCGGACCATCAGGAAGGTCAGCAGCAGCTGGAACAGGGGCCTGGGTTTGACCGCAATCACGTCCAGCTGGCCGTCGTTGGCGGCGGCCTGGGGGATCTCATTGCCGCCCCCGAAGAAGGCACCGCTGGCGACCGCAATGGACAGCCATCGGCCCTTGACGAAGCCCTTGTCACAGCGGATTTCCGCCTTGAAACCGCGATTGGCATTGATCCGGCGCAGCAGCCCGATACCGTAGCTGAACCGGCCGAACAGTTTTTTTTCCGTGCTTTCGGACTCCCGTACCGGCAGGGTGCCCAGCCCAATGTGGGCCACGTTCAGGAACAGCTGCTCGCCGAATTCGGCCACATCCACGCGCTGGGTGATGCCCTGGGCAATCAGCGCGCAGATCTGATCGGGCGCCTCGGGCAGGTCCAGGTTACGGGCAAAGTCGTTGGCCGTACCCGACGGCAGCACCGCCAGCACCGCCTGCTTGCGGCGACAAAGACGCGCGCCCCGGTTCACTGAACCATCGCCGCCGGCCACCATCACGGTATCGCCCGGCTGCACCCGGTCGGTCCAGCGCTGGTCATCGAACTCGCAGCATTCCGGTTCAGGCACGCCGGCCGCCGCCAGCTGTTCCAGCCAGAATTCCCGGTCCCGTTCGCCCGTTCCAGCCTTGGGATTTGCAACCAGCCAATGGGTCATACCTGTGCTTCCGTGTGTTGGTTTCTGAAATTGACGCCCCGGGCGGTGCCGGGCACACTCAGGATCGCCCAGCCTGGGGACTCTGCGCCCTAGCCATAACAATAATCGTCCACCGAGAAGGCTCCCGCCATGGATTTTGTCAGAACTCCGGAAAAACGTTTTGAACGCCTGCTGGACTACCCGTTCGACCCTCACTACCTAGACCTGAATGGCCTGCGCATGCATTACGTGGATGAGGGACCGGCCGATGCCAAGCCGATCCTGATGCTGCACGGCGAGCCGTCCTGGTCCTACCTGTACCGCCACATGATCCCGGTCTGTGCCGCCGCCGGGCATCGGGTCCTGGCGCCCGACCTGATCGGTTTCGGCAAATCGGACAAACCCACCGCCATCGACGACTACAGCTACCAACAGCACATGGACTGGATGCAGGGCTTCATTGACCAGTTGGAACTGACGGAGATCACCCTGGTGTGCCAGGACTGGGGCTCGCTGTTGGGGTTGCGGCTGGCGGCGGAAAACCCGGACCGGTTTCGGGCCATTGTGGTGGGCAATGGCATGCTGCCGACCGGCGACCAGAAGGCGCCACCAGCGTTCAAGATCTGGAAGAATTTCGCCTTGCACAGCCCCTGGTTCCCGATCGGCCGGATCATCAACGCCGGCTCGTTCCGCAAACTGGGGCCGGACGAGATCCGGGCCTACGACGCGCCCTTCCCGGGCAAGAAATACAAGGCCGGCGCCCGCGCCTTCCCGCGCCTGGTGCCGATGACCCCGGACGATCCCGCCACCGAGGCCAACCGTGCCGCCTGGGCGGTGCTGGAGCAGTGGGACAAACCCTTCCTGACCACCTTCAGCAACGGCGACCCGATCACCCGGGGCGGCGATGCCTACATGCAGAAGCGCATTCCCGGCGCCCAGGGCCAACCGCACGTGACCCTGAAGGGCGGGCATTTTCTGCAGGAAGACTCACCGGTGCCCTTCGCCCGGGCGATCAACGAGCTGCTGGCCCGGCTGCCCTGACGCGCCCGGACCCGCGGCTCAGTTCTGGCCGGCCGGCACCCGCGGCCGATAGTGCCAGGAAGACCAGCTGTACAGGCCCAGGGCCAGCCAGATCACCACGAAGCTGGCCAACTGGACCTGGCTCAGGGGTTCGCCGAACACCAGCAGGGCGATGAAGAACTGCAGGGTCGGGTTGATGTACATCAGGAAGCCGACGGTGGCCAGGCGCAGCCGTCGGGCGGCGCCGGCAAACAGCAGCAGGGGAATGGCGGTGACGATGCCGCTGGCCATCAGCAGGACACCGGTGTACAGGCTGTCGCCGAAGTGGGAGGCACCGGAATAGCCGAGCCAGGCGAAGGTGAGCAGCCCCACCGGCAGCAGCAACAGGGTTTCCACGAACAGCCCGGACAGGCCGTCCAGCACCACCTGCTTGCGCAGCAGGCCATAGGTGCCAAAGGTAATGGCCAGGGCCAGGGTGATCCAGGGCAGTTCCCCGAGCATCACCAACTGGATCAGGATCCCCATCCCGGCCAGCGCCACCGCCGCCAGTTGCCAGGGGCCCATGCGCTCGCGCAACACCAGCATGCCCAGCGCCACGTTCACCAGCGGCGTGAGGAAATAGCCCAGGCTGGCCTGGAGCACGTGCCGGGTTTCCACCGAGTAGATGTAGATGCCCCAGTTGGCGGCTATCAGCAGCGCGCAGCCGAGCACCCGCCAGAGCTGGGCCGGATTGGCCAGGGCCGAGCTGACCGCCGGCCAGCGCCGCAGCCCGCTGATCACCAGCGCCAGGAACACGCAGGACCAGACGATCCGGTGCACCAGGATCTCGAACGCCGGCACCCCCTCGAACAGGGCGAAAAACAGCGGGAAGCAGCCCCAGAGGGTGTAGGCCGACAGGCCGAACCAGACGCCGCGCGTGGTTTCGTTCATGCCGGCCTCTTCTGGGTCACGACCAGGGCCACGCCGGTGATGGCCACCAGGCCACCGACCATGGCCAGGCCACCCAGGCGCTCATCGAACAGCAGGTAGGCCTCCAGAGCCGTCACCGGTGGCACCAGGTAGAACAGACTGGCGACCTGGGACGCGGCACCCTGACGAATCAGCCACATCAGCAGCAGGATGGCACCGATGGACACCCCCAACACCAGCCAGGCCATGGACAGCTGCAACTGCAGCGCCCACTCCACCTCGCGGGACTCCAGGGTGAAGGCGCCGATGGCGAAGAAGGTGGCGGCCGCGCCGTACTGGATCAGGGTACCGGCCACCAGGTCGGCGCCGGTGCCATGGCGTTTCTGGTAGACCGTGCCCAGGGAAATGCCTGCCAGGGCAAACAAGGCCCAGACCAGGGCCCAGGGCGAGAAACCGCTGCCCGCGCCGGTGCCGCCGAACTTTTCCACCAGCACCAGGGCAACACCCACCAGGCCCAGGGCCAGCCCCAGCCATTGCCGGCCGGTCACCGCCTCTTTCAGGAACAGCACCGCTGCGGCCGCGGTCACCAGGGGCTGCAGGCCCACGATCAGCGACACGATGCCCGAGGCCATACCGTCCTCGATGGCGTAATAGACGCCGCCCAGGTAAAACCCGTGCACCAGGATACCGGTGACCGCCAGGTGCCCGGCACCGCGCCAGCCCGGCCAGCGGGTCTTCATGACCCAGGCCAGGCCCAGCAACAGCACCAGGGTCAGCAGCATGCGGATCAGCAGCAGGGTAAACGGCTCGGCAAAGGGCAGGCCGTACTTGGCGCCGATAAAGCCGGTGCTCCACAGCCAGACAAACAGGGCGGGCACGAAGAACGAGTAAAAGAGTGAGCGCATCAATGGCAACCGGTGTCCGAGGATTTGGTCGGGAGCAACCCGAGCCGACTACTGTAAAAGTTAGCAGGCAAGCAAAACAGATACAGAAAACCGGTTTAACAACCGGTACAGATGTTCAGGGCGAGGCCCGTGGCAGGCGCACCTCGATGACCGGCTCCTCCGCGTGCCAATCCCCTTCCCAGGTCACTTTCGGCTCGCCGCCCGGGTTGGGCTGAATGCTGACCGTCACCGGGCCGAAGCCGGTGGGCGCCGGCCCGAACCGGATCGGCTGATCCTGCTCCAGCCACCGCGCCGGCACGCCCGCACACAGGATCAGCCGGTCGCCCTCCTCCCGGACAAAGCAGTTGCGCACCATCAACACCCACTCCGCCGACGCCCACACATGGTGACCGTCGCCCATGCAGCCGCCACCGGTGCCCGGGTGGATGGCCTCGGGCCACTGTCCCGTGGGCGAGGCCAACCGAGCCACCGCATCCATCAGCTCGAGGTAACGGCCATCGCCGGCCCGCAGCAGCACCTGGGCCACGTGCAGGGTCAGGTAGGCGTTCAGGCCCGAGTGGATCATGTCCTGGTAGAAGGCACCGTTGACGAAGCAGTTGGCCAGCAGGTGCTCGACACAGTCCAGCAGGCGCGGGTCGTCCGGGGCGCACAGCTGGGTCGGGTAGCCCAGGGCGAGGGAGCCGATGGCGCCGGCATCCAGGCGCCGGTACGGCGAGGCCGGCATGCCCGGGCGCCGCAGCCGTTGTTCGCACCGGGCCAGACTGGCATCGACGCTGTCGGTAAAGTCCCGGGCCCCGGCGGCAAAGCGCTCGCTGGCGTCCGGATCCCCGGCCTGCACCAGCTCGGCCGCAGCCTTCAAGCCGGCGATGCCCCAGAAATCGTCCCAGTAGTAATAGTCATTCGGGCCCAGATGCTCGGCGCTGAAGCCGGCCGGCAACAGGCCAGCGTGGGGGCTGTCCAGGCTCGGGCTCAGGCGTTTGTTCTGGATCCAGTCCGCGCCCCGGGTCACCGATTCGATCAAGTCCCCGGACAGGGGCCGGCCGGTGATGGCCTGGAACCGCTGCAGGATCCACAGCACCTCGCCGTTGGCGTCCCACTCCCCTTCCTGGGAGCGGAAATAGCCACTCTTCTGCTGGCGCCCGGGGAATCGGATCAGCGCCCGCTCCGCGCGCTCGGTCATGCCGGTGCACAGCAAGGCGTGGATGATGAACGCCGCGTCCCGGAACCAGAACCGCTTGTAGGTGTAGGGGCCCGGGTAGACGTCGGCGGGCGAATGCAGCACCAGGGAGCGCAGGGCCGCCTCGTAGAGGAACTGCCAGTGGGCGTCCGGGCACTCCAGCCGGGCGTGACCCGCCAGGGTGTCGGGCCAGGACGAGGCCCAGGGCGCGACCTCGCTGCTTTTCATCAGTGGCACCGTCACCGTCAGTTCCGTGATTTCACCGGGCTGCACCGGGAACAGGGCGGCGGCGGTGACCAGGCCGACGTCACAGCGACCCTCGTTCTGGTCGTCGATGTCGGCCAGGTGAATGTGCACGTCGCCCTGGCGGTAGTCCGACACATGATGGTGGGCAGCCGGCTTGCTGAACATCACCGGATGGCGGCCTTCCACCTGCCAGCCGTCGCGATGGGGCTTGAGGTTGACCCGGTGAATGAAGGCCACGCCCTCCGGATTGGCCGGACGCAGGGACAGCACCAGCGACCCCGACGCCTGCGAGCGTCCCTGCAACACCAGCTCGCACAGCGGGCGGCCGGCCTGCATGATCACCCGGGCCCGGCTCACCAGATGCAGGCCGTCCAGCTCCGATTCGGTCACCACGCAGGGCGTCTCGCCGTCCAGTTCCAGCCACTGTCGGCTGGTCTTGCAGCGCGACGGCAACAGGCAGCGGCCATCGTCGGCCAGCAGCCAGCCGTCCAGGGACCAGCCATCGTACAGGGGCGTGACCAGGCCCCGGGGGTCCACCACCGGCAGGGTTTCGATGTCCGGTTGGCCGACGGCGGTCCAGTTCCGGTTGCTGAGGTTGATGTGAGTGATGGAAAACGCCCGCGGGATGAAGGCGCGATCGTTGGGATCGAACTGGCGCTCGACCCAGTAGGGCCAGACCCAGTCCAGGTTGTGCTGGATGACCCGGCTGTTGATCAGGCCCCGGGCGTGGAACACCACCCCGGCCCGCAGCAGTTCGATGGGTTCGCCCACTTCCGAGGGTTGGGCAAAGCTGTGCAGCTTGGCCAGCAAGGCAATCGGGTCGAGAAACCCGTGTCGATCGGCCATGCGCTTGACCAGATACCGCCAAGGCAACCACTTCATCCAGCTCATGGGGCACTCCCGTTGTCCGTCGCTTCCGTTTCCACCCGGTAGCGGGCCAGCGCCCGCCGGGCCAGTCGGTTCAGAAACACCACCGCGACCACGGTGCCGGCAAAACCGGTGCCGTAGACCGCCCACTCCAGGGCCGACCGGTCGCTGTCGCGCACCCACAGTGTAGACAGGTCCGCCGCCAGCGACCCCAGGTAGACGTTGTGCAGCGAGAAGGGGATGATTCCGATGAAGGTGCCGACCACGAAGCCGGAAAAGGAAAAATGGGTCAGCCCGAACAGGAAATTGGCCAGCTTGCCGGGGAAGAAGGGGATCAGCCGGGTCAGGAGCACGATCTTCCAGCCGTGGGGCGCCAGCTCACTGCTGACCACCGAGAGCTGGGCGGTCCTGCGGATGTAGACATGGGCCCGCTTGCTGAAAAAGTGCCGCGCAATGAGAAACGCCATCGCCGACCCCAGGGTGGTACCGACCACCACGTAGACGGTGCCCTCCAGCACGCCGAATACAAATCCAGCCCCGGTGGTCAGCAGGATCCCGGGCAGGAGCAGCACCATGGCCAGGGCCATGATGCCAATGAACACCGCGGCAGCCCAGGCCCCCTGGTCATCCACCCAGCGCAGCAGGTCGAGCACCTGATGGTGAACGCCCAACGCCGTCAGGGTGCCGACAATGAGCCCGACACTGGCGATGCTGACCGCCATCCACAGGATGGGGGACTTTTTCCAATCGGCCATAACCCGGTACCCGGGCCGACAAGCTCCCGCTCAGGAGGCCGGCCTCAACTGGTTAATATGGACTGGAGTTTCTGGGTCAGCTCCACTGCTTCTGCCCCCAGGGGCGTTAGGTAGCCACCATCCTTCTGGCTGATCAGGCCACGGGCAAAGAGGGTCTCGGCGGCACGCACGGTTTCCGGGGCGGCCGAATGAGCATGCACCTTGATGCCCTCCTGACTGGAAGTGGACGGAAACTGCGCCAGAAGATTGAGTTCGGCCAGGTGATCAGCGGAAAATGGCATGGCAATTCCTCGTGTTAGGGTCGTTGCTTTTCCTTCAGCATAGTCGATTCACTCCATGAAGCTTTCCAGAATTCTCAGCAATCGGGATGGCACCAGCCGCCAGTCCGCCAACCGGCTGATCGCCGCCGGTCGGGTGCGGGTCAACGGCCGGGTCTGCCGACACGGCGCCCAAGACGTAGACCGGTTTGCCACCGTGCACCTGGACGACACCGAGGTGCAGACCGGTGCGACCGCCCATTACCTGATGCTGCACAAACCCGCCGGCTACCTGAGCGCCACCGTGGATGCGGTTCACCCCACGGTGCTGGAGCTGGTGCCGCCCGGCCTGCCGCCGGACCTGCACATTGCCGGCCGACTCGACCGCGCCAGCACCGGCTTGCTGATCCTCACCAACGACGGCGCCTGGTCCCGCCAGCTGACCGAACCCCGGGTCAAGTTGCCCAAGGTCTACCGGGTCACCACGGCCTACCCAATCGGCCCCGACACCGCCGACCGCTTCGCCGAGGGCATCTGGTTCGAGTTCGAGCAGCTGCGGACCTCACCGGCCCTGCTGGAACCCCTGGCGCCCTGCGAGGCTCGGGTCACCATCTACGAAGGGCGCTACCACCAGATCAAGCGCATGTTCCACGCCTGCGGCAATCGCGTCACCGGCCTGCACCGGGAACGCATGGGGCGTATCCAACTCGACCACAACCTGATGCCCGGCGGCGTGCGTCCATTGAGTGACGCCGAAATCGCCTCTGTTCACCCCGAAAGGGATTGATCCGAAGTTGATCCATAGCAGGTCCGTCTGAGCGAAATTGCTGTTAAATGGCTATCGTTAAATCAAGCAATGACACCTGTCCAGGGACGGTCTGATGTGATGGCCAACAACAGTTATTACCCCCTTCCACTACGACAACTGAGTGGATACCTGTCGGGATTGGTTAAAGGGCGCCTCTGGCTCAAAGTGCTCGTTGGCATGGGCCTCGGGCTCATAGTCGGCACTCTGCTTGGTCCCTCCGTTGGGCTAGTCGCCCCGAATACCGGCACCCTGATCGGCAATTGGCTGGCCTTTCCCGGCCAATTGTTCCTGGCCACCATCCAGATGATCGTCATCCCGCTGGTGATTGCTTCCGTGGTGAGGGGGCTCGCCGCCAGCGAAAACCTGGATCAGCTACGGAGGCTGGGGGTCAGAGTCACCACGTTTTTCGTGATCACCACTGCCATCGCCGCCGCAATCGGACTGTGGATCGGCAGCCTGGTGAACCCGGGCAGCATGATGAAGGGACTGGTGGCACCCGAATCTTCTGAGGCCGGCAATGCCGTCAAGGACCTGCCCAGTGCGGTGGACCTGCCCCAGACCTTGATCGGTCTTCTCCCTGGCAATCCCCTGGATGCCATGGTCGAGGGCCAGATGCTTCAGGTAGTGCTGTTCTCGATCATTGTGGGCATTGCGTTGGTGAGTATGGAGCAAAACAAGTCCCGCCCCATGCTGGACCTGCTGGACTCGCTGCAGCAAATTTGCATGACGGTGGTGGGTTGGGCCATGCGTTTGGCCCCCTACGCGGTGTTCGGGCTGATGGCCCAACTCACCACCACCATCGGCGTCTCAGCCATGCTTGGGATGGCCTCCTACGTCGCCACCGTGGTTCTGGGGTTGTTGATCATGCTCGGGGTCTATCTCCTGATCCTCCGCGTTATCGGGGGACAGGCTCCGATCCGATTCCTGCGGGATACCCGCGATGTGCTGTTACTGGCCTTTTCCACCTCCAGCTCCGCGGCAGTTATGCCACTGTCCATCAAGACAGCCGAGGACAAGCTGGGGGTTCGCCCCTCGGTGTCGCAATTCGTGATTCCGCTTGGCGCCACCATCAACATGAATGGCACAGCCCTGTACCAGGCGGTCGCCACCATCTTTCTGGCCCAGGTCTATGGCATCGAGCTGGGCATGGGCAGCATGGCGTTGGTCGTGGCCATGGCCGTCGGCGCCTCCATCGGCTCACCCGCCACGCCCGGGGTGGGCATCGTCATCCTTGCCATGGTCCTGCAAACGGTCGGTGTTCCCCCGGCCGGCATTGCACTGATAATGGGCGTGGACCGTATCCTGGATATGTGCCGCACCGCGATCAACGTCACCGGCGACCTGGTGACGTGCCGCCTGATGGAGAACTGGTCAGGCCGGCGGTTGGACTCCAGCCCCGCGGCGGAGCAACCCTGACCACGACAGGGCGATCCATTTTCCGGTACCCTGAAATCACCACCTGTTACCGGGAGTCCCCATGACCACTGTTCAGATCGACATTGTTTCCGACATCGCCTGCCCCTGGTGCGCCATCGGCTATGCCCGCCTGGAAAAGGCGATCGCCGAACTGGCGCCGGAAATGGACTTCAGGGTCGAATGGCACGCCTTCGAGCTCAACCCCGACCCGTCCGGGGACGGCGAGCCGATCCTGCCGGCACTGGCCCGCAAGTACGGCCGCAGTGAGGCGGAAATGCAGACCAACCAGGCCCAGATGATGGAGATTGCCCGGGACCTCGGGCTGAACTTCGACAAGCTGCAGGAACGCCACACCCGCAACACCTTTGACGCCCACCGCCTGGTGAAGTGGGCCGGGGAACAGGGCAAGCAGACCGAGATGAAACAGGCCTGCTTTGACGCCTACTTTGGCCGCGCCGAGAACATCACCGATCCCGGGGTGCTGGTGGCCTGCGTCGAGAGCATCGGCCTGGATGGCGAGGCAGCCCGGGCGGTGCTGGCCACCGACCGCTACGCCGACACCGTGCGTGAGGACGAGGCGCGCTATCAGCAGGCCGGCGTCTCGGCCGTGCCCGCGTACATCGTCAACCAGAAGTACCTGATTTCCGGTGCCCAGGAGCCCGACACGCTGGTCAGCGCTTTCCGGGAGATTGCCGCCGAACCGTGAGCTTTTAACGCTGTGCTAAAGTGAAAGACGGATCCACAAAGGGAGGGAAGGAAATGCTCTATTGGTCCGTGGTTTGCCTGATCATCGCGATCATTGCCGGTGTTCTGGGTTTCGGCGGTATCGCTGGCGCAGCAACAGAGATTGCCAAGATTCTGTTCTTCATCTTTCTGGTGCTGCTGGTGGTTTCTGTGGTGGTCAACGTCGTCCGCGGCCGGGGCCCCAAGGTATAGGGCCGTCGCCGGCCACGGGACGAAGTTAATGTCCTACCCCATCACTTAGAGGTTCACTCCCTGTGCCCGGGCCATGGCCCTGGCCGCTTTCGGTCCGGTCCACAGGGACGGCAGGATAATCAGCGACACCGGAATGGCGGTGAGCACGATGAACTGCTGCAGCACACCGATCTGCCCTGCCCCCATGTACAACAGAATCGCCGCCATGACCGCCATGGCACCGCCCCAGAACGCCCGTACCAGATAATGCGGCTCATCATGGCCGGCACCGACGGTGGCGATGGCGTAGCTCATGGAATCCCCGGTGGTGGCCACGAAGATGGTGGTGAGCAGCAGGATGGCAGCCGCCATCAGGGTGCCACCCGGCAGCGCCTCGGCCACGGTCAGGGTCGCGACATCGAAGGAGAAGCCATTGAGCGCCTCGGTCAGATCAAAAGTCCCCGCCAGCTGATGGTAGATCCCCGAGCCACCCAGCAGGGTGAACCAGATGGAGGTGGCCACCGGCGCCAGCACCGCCACCGCCAGGATGGTCTGCCGGATGGTCCGGCCGCGGGAAATGCGCGCCACGAAGATGGACATCAGCGGGGTGTAGCCGATGAACCAGGCGAAGAAGAACACCGTCCACCACTTCATCCACCAGTCCGGCGCCGTCTCGGCGGTGACCGTCGACATCGCGAAGAACGAGGTCAGGTACTCACCCACGGACGACAGGTAGGTGTTGGTCAGGAACAGGGTCGGGCCGAAGATGAAAATCACCGCCGCGATCACCAGCGCCAGGATCACGTTGAACCGGCTCAGCAACTGGATGCCCCGGTGCAGGCCGCTGACCGCGGACGCCATGTAGACACCCGCCAGCAGGACCAGGATGGTCAGCTGGGTGGAGTAGTCGTCGGCAATGCCGAACAGTTCGTGCAGGCCGAAGCTCATCTGGGTCGCCAGAAAGCCGATCGGACCGACAGTGCCGGCCACCACGGCAATCACGCACAGGGCGTCGACCAGGCCGCCAAACCAGCCCTGCATCACCCGCTCACCCAGTACCGGGTACAGCAGGGTGCGCGGCTGCAGCGGCTTGCCCTGAACGTAATGGGCGTGCGCCAGTACCAGTGCGGTCAGTGAGCCGAGCACGGCCCAGGCCAGAAAGCCCCAGTGCATGAAGGACTGGGCCATGGCCGGCGCCACCGCCTCGGCGGTTCCGGCTTCGGCGGTGAACACCGGTGGCGACACCACGAAATGGTAGACCGGCTCACCGGCGGCGAAGAAGACACCGCCGCCGGCCAGCAGGGTGCAGAGGATCATCGACAGCCAGCGGAAGGTGCCGATCTCCGGCTCGGTACGGCCACCCAGCCGGGCCTGGGCCGAGCGGCTGAACGCCACGCCCAGGGCAATGAAAAAGGTTGCCAGCAACAGCAACTGGAAAAACGACCCGAGGTACTTGGCCGTCCAGCCAAAGCCCGCGCCTATCACCGACGCCAGGCCCTCGGCGTCATTCAGGGACCAGCCCACGAACAGCAGGATGAACCCCATGGTCAACGACAGCACGACCGGGTCACCCAGTCGCTGCAAACCAGTGGTGTTGTTAACGGGAAGCGCAGTACTACTAGAAGACATGAAACTCGCCAGTTTTTGAATGGGTCGCGAACCCTACTGACGCAAACCTGTCGTTTGTATCGGTAATTCTACCGAATGCGTCAGGCCCCGAGGCCCTGAACCACCGCCTCGCAGACCTCATCCTGATTCCGGCCTTGCCCGCTCACGGTCAGATCGGCGTAACGGGTGTAGAGCTGATAGCGTTCCTCGAACAGCTGGTCGAGGGACTGGTCGGGCCGCCGGGAAATGCCCCGGGCGCTGTAATCGCCAATGCGCTCGATCACCAGAGGCAGGGGGATGTCCAGAAACACCACGCGACTGTTCGCTTTCAGGTGCGCCATGGCGGCGGCACTGTAGACCGCACTGCCGCCGGTGCTGATGATCTGGTGCTGCACGTCCAGGGCCAGCAGCACCTGCTCCTCGATCTGGCGCAGGGCCTGGTAGCCGTCCTGGTCGACGATGTCCTGCAGGGTGCGTCCCGCCTGCTCCTGGATCAGCAGGTCGGTATCGACAAACCCCATGCCCAGGCGCTTGGCCAGCAGAACGCCGACGGTGCTCTTGCCGCTGCCGGGCATGCCGATGAGCACCAGGTTCTGGTCGGGATTCAGTGTTGTCATGGGCACTCCGGAGAATTTGTCTGGGCCTGCTGTAACAACCGCGATCGCGGCTTGTCTGAAGACTATACCGACACCCATGAGGAAAACGCCATGATTCGATCCGTAGCACTCTCCACCTTGCTGTCAGCTCTGCTGATTATCGTCTCCGGTCTGGCCCAGGCCGCCGAAGACCCGGTGTACACCGGTCTGCTGTCGAACACCGGAGCGGGCGGTTACGACGTGGTGAGTTACTTTGACGCGGGAGAGGCCACCAAGGGCTCGTCCAGCCACACCGTCGAATACCTGGGGGTAAACTGGCGCTTTGCCAGCGCCGAGAACAAGGCCAAGTTCGGGGCCGACCCGGCCGCCTACGCCCCGGTCTACGGCGGCTATTGCGCCTGGGCGGTGAGCCAGGGCTACCTGGCCAAGGGCGACCCGAAACACTGGACCGTGAAGGACGGCAAGCTGTACCTGAACTACAACCAGGACGTGCAGGACCGCTGGCTGGCCGACCGCGACAATTTCATCCGACTGGCGAATGAGAACTGGCCGGCAGTACTGGAACAGTAACGGTTCTCCAACAATTCGTGCGGTTTCAATGACCTGGTAAAGCACTATAATCAGGGCAGCAGGGATTGCCAACCGATCTCTGGACGTTGACCGGAACCGCACGGATATCGCATGAGACCAGGCCAGACACCCACTGCCCTAGCCGTTGTTGCGCTCGCCACCGCTTTGACCCTGACCAGTGCCGGCCAGGCCAGCGCCCAGGGTGTGCAACGCATCGTCCATCCGGATGGCACGGTCGAATTCACCAACGTCAACGCCAAACAGCCCCGCGCCTCCAGCGGCAACGACACCGTCTACCGCTACACCGATGACAACGGCGTGGTCGCCTACAGCAGCGTCCGCCCGGCGGGGGCCGAATTTGATGTGATCCGGTTCCATTGCTACGCCTGCGATCCGAACTCCAGCGTCGACTGGCGTAAGACGCCGCTGTTCACCCACCCCTATCGCAACGAGATCCGCACCATCGCCCGGGAATACGGCGTCGATCCGGCCCTGGTCCGGGCGGTGATTCACGCCGAATCGGCGTTCAATGAGAAGGCGCTGTCACCGGTCGGTGCCCAGGGTCTGATGCAGTTGATGCCGGGCACGGCCCGGGAGCTGGGGGTGGAAAACGCTCTGGTGGCGGAACAGAACATCCGCGGCGGCGTCACCTACCTGGCCAAGATGCTGCAGCGGTTTGACGGCGATGTCCGGCTGGCCACCGCCGCCTACAACGCCGGTCCCGGCGCCGTGACCCGCTACCGTGGCGTGCCGCCCTATGCCGAGACCAAGGCCTACGTGCATCGGGTTGGCATCCTGCACGAGCGCTACGCGGCCAACTAGGTCGCGATCAGCCGACCGCCAGCCAGACCCCCACCAGCATCATCAGGCTACCGGCCACCCGGTTGACCGTACGCACCCCGCCGCCCTGGCGCAGCAGCTTGCGCAAGCCCTTGCCGCCGTGGGCGTACAGCTGCAGGCACAGGAATTCCAGCGCCAGGATGATCAGGATCAGTGCGGTCAGCTGCGGCGCCATGGGCAACTGGCTATCGATAAACGGCGGCAGCAGCGCCACGAAAAAGGCCCAGCCCTTGGGATTGGCGATGGCGGTGACAAAGCCCTGGGTGGCCAGCTGGCCGGCCGAGGCCTGGAGCGCCGCCGGGTCTTCGTTCTCGGGCATGGCCATCTTGCCGCGGGAGCGCCACATCTGGATGCCCAACCACACCAGGTAGGCACCACCGGCGTACTTGAACACCGCAAACGCGGTCGGGTACTTGAGCATGAAAGTGGCCACCCCGATGGCCGCCGATGTCGCCACTACGGCCACTCCGACCAGCTCTCCCACCATCATCCACAAGGCCCGGCGCACGCCGATGGTGATGCCCATGGACAGCGCCAGGGTCATGCACATACCTGGAGTAATTGAAACCACGAAGAAGGTGGGAATGAAGACGGATAGCAGGGACCAGTTCAGTGACAACAAAACAAGCAGCCTTTCGAGAGGTGGGTAACAGCACGGCCTCGCCTGGCAAACAGCCCTTATAGCGTATGAGGCTGACCGCTATTGGTTAAGAAGTCATTGTTACTACGCGTTTTTTACGAATTGCCCATACTTTCATTGAGCAGTGCTGAATCACAACCATACGAGGATCACACCATGAAAACGTTCAAGCAACTGTTTCCTCTCCTTGCACTGGTTATCGCTGCCGGACACGCCGTATCGGACGAACACAGTGAGCTGATTGCGGACGCCCTGAGCGCTGCACCAATCTCGATGCGCGACAAGGCGACAGTCATGGACTGGAACAACAATATTCTGCAAGAAGGTGACGGTAGTTATGTTTGCTATCCTACCCCACCAACCCTGCAGGGCACCGCGCCCATGTGCCTGGACGGACCGTGGCAACAATGGGCGAACGCTTGGATCAACAAGCAACCCCACACACCATCAGATCTGGGCATTGCTTACATGCTTGCTGGCGACGCCGGAGCCAGCAACGTTGACCCCTACGCAGAAGGCAAGACGGACGATAACGAGTGGGTTGAAGAAGGACCACACCTGATGATCATCGTCCCGAATTCCGACCTGTTGAACTCACTGCCCACCGACCCTCAGAACGGTGGCCCCTACGTCATGTGGAAAGGCACCGACTATGCCCACATCATGGTCCCGGTGACCATGGATTCCAAATAGCCTCTCCGGGGACGGGAGCTCTGCCTTTCGTCCCCGCACTTGTGGCCTTGTCAATCTGGCAGCGCCTCGAGATACACGTTCAGAGCCTTCGGACTGATTACCGTAATACGCCCATAGTCCAACTTAAGCAGACCCTCGCGCTCCAAGGTTTTAATCACCCGGTGCACCCCCTGGCGGGTCATGCCCATCATGTTGCCGATGTGCTCCCGGGTCAGCCGGAAGGTGACCGGACGGTCCCGGGCGTCGCCGTGGCCCTGGATCTGGGCCAGGAACAGCAGGCGACGGCCCACCCGGGCCTCGATGCCGCGCAGGGCGTCGTCGGCGATGATCGACATGGCCGACCAGAGCCGTCGGCTCAGCAGATCCAGGGCCACCGGGTAGGCCTGGGGATAGCGCGCCAACAGCTTGCGAAAGCCCTCGCCCGGCAGTTCGGCAATGCGGGCCGCGTCGTGGGCGGTGGCGCCGTAGACCCGCGGGGTGCCGGGAGAAAACACGGTATCCCCGAACCAGGCGCCGGGGCCGAAGATGATCAGGGTTGCCTCCCGACCCTCGGCATTGACCGAACTGATGCGCACCGTGCCCTCGGCAATGACGCACAGGGACGACTGCATGGAGCCCTTGTCGTAGATGCCCTCGCCCGCGTGAAAACTGCGCCAGCGCGCCAGGTCCTCGGCTTCGGCAAAGCCGGCGTCGGGCAGGCCGCCGAGCAGCGGGCAGGCACGCAGTACTTTTTTCAGTTCCGACATGACGGCGCTCCCTGGCTGTCGCGAATGATCCGACCTCAAATGTAATTCATTTGACAGTCTTGTGCTCGTCCAACTGCCTACACTGACCCCGGAGCTCACCCATGACACGACAACAACCACAAGAGAGGCCACCGATGTCTGAGCGTATCGCAATACCCTCCAAGAAAGAGGACGTCAGTGCCGAGGAATGGCAACTTCGGGTCGACCTGGCCGCGGCGTACCGCCTGATTGCCCTGTACGGCTGGGACGACCTGATTTTCACCCACCTGTCGGCGCGCATTCCCGGCGACGAGCACCATTTCCTGATCAACCCCTACGGCATGATGTTCGAGGAAATCACCGCCTCGAGCCTGGTGCGCGTGGACCAGGACGGCAACAAGCTGAACCCGGACGATTTCGACATCAACCCGGCGGGCTTCACCATTCACAGCGCCATCCACGCCGTGCGCGAAGACGCCCTGTGCGTCATGCACACCCACACCACCGCCGGGGTGGCGGTGTCGGCCCAGCAGGATGGCCTGCTGCCACTGTCCCAGCAGAGCCTGTTCCCGCTGTCCAACCTGGCCTACCACGACTACGAGGGCGTGGCCCTGCGTGAGGACGAGAAAGCCCGGTTGCAGAAGGACCTGGGCAGCAACAACTTCATGATCCTGCGCAACCATGGCCTGCTCACCACCGGCGGCAGCATCGCCGACGCCTTCCTGGGCATGTACATCCTGCAGAAGGCGTGCGAGGTGCAGATCCAGGCGCTGGCCGGCAACCGGGCGATGACACCGATTCCCGACGGCATTGTCGACACCATCCGCCAGCAATCGGAGCAGGTCACCCGCGGCATGGGTGGCAAACTGGCCTGGCCGGGCCTGCTGCGCAAACTTGACCGGGTCAACCCGGGCTTCCGGGACTGAAGGAGCGACCGCCATGAACGATGTAACCGCACCCAAAGCCAGCTTTACCCACATGAAGAACGGCACCGCCGAAGACTGGCAGACCATCGCCCGCTCGTTCGGGGATTTCGCCAAGGCCCTGCCGGACCGGATTCTCGATCACCTGATGCTGCTGGAGGGCGATTTTGGCGGCTTCCCGGTGGACCGCCTGACCCACTGCCTGCAAACCGCCACCCTGGCCCACCGGGACGGCAAGGACGACGAGTACGTGGTGTGCGCGCTGCTGCACGACATCGGCGATACCCTCGGCTCCTACAACCACGCCGACGTGGCGGCGGTGCTGCTGGAGCCCTTCGTGAGCGAAGCCAACCACTGGATGGTCAAGCACCACGCCATCTTCCAGGGCTACTATTTCTTTCATTACCTGGGCATGGACCGCCACCTGCGGGACAACTACAAGGACCACCCGCACTTCATGCGTACCATTGAGTTTGTCAGCAAGTACGACTCGCCGGCCTTTGATCCGGCGGCCGAGACCCTGCCGCTGTCCTACTTCGAGCCCATGGTGCGCCAGGTGTTCGCCAAGCCGGTCCGCTCGCTGTACAAAAAGGCGGTGTGAGCGCCCCGGGCGGCATCGACCACCCACTCTGCGCTATCCTTGGGAAAACGGCTGGGCTATCCAGCCGTTGGCCACGCCCACCAACCGCAGAGAACCGATGAACTTCAAACGCCTGGAAACCTTTATCTGGGTGGCCACGCTGGGCAGTTTCCGCAAAGCCGCCGAACGCCAGCACACCACCCAACCCGCCATTTCGACCCGCATTGCCGCCCTGGAGGAGGAGCTGGGGGTCAAGCTGTTTGAACGGGAATCCGGGCGCACCTTGCTGACCACCAAGGGCCAGGAGCTGCTGCCCTACGCCGAGAAAATCGTGTTCATGTCCGAGCAGCTGCGCAAGCGGGCAGACCGGGTCGCCCTGCTGTCCGGCATCCTGCGCCTGGGGGTGTCGGAGACCATCGTGCACTCCTGGCTGCCGCATTTCTTCCGTGCCCTGCACGAGACCGTGCCCCGGCTGGATGTGGAGATCACCGTCGATGTCACCGGCAACCTGCGCAACGGCCTGATGGACCGCAGCCTGGACCTGGCCTTCCTCATGGGCCCGGTGTCCGAGCCCAAGGTGCAGAACCGGGACCTGTGCAGCTTCCCGCTGATCTGGGTGGCGAGCCCGGACCTGGACCTGCCCCGGCGCACCCTGAGCCTGGAGGAGATTGCCCAGTGGCCAATCATCACCTACGCCCGCAACACCAAACCCTTCGCCGAGATCAGCCAGAAATTCAGCGAACTGGATGAACTGCCGGCCCGCTTCTACTCGTCCAGCTCGCTGGCGGCCTGTCGACGGCTGGCCCTGGATGGCATCGGGGTCTCGGCCCTGCCCCTGAGCGTGATCGCCGATGGCCTGCACAGCGGCCGGCTGATCCAGCTGGACGTGTGCTGGACGCCCTCGCAACTGGCGTTCACCGCCTCCTACCCCAGTGTGCCGTTCAATCCGGTGGCGGAACTGGCCGCCAACCTGGCCGTGAAGGTGTCTGAGGACTACGCCCGGGAGGGTGATAAAGGTTTATTATCGGAAGACGTAAAAAACCATAATTAGACATTTTCACTGATGGGAATAACCTTTATTGCAGTTGTCAACTAAACTCAATTAGGGGTTCCCGACATGCAGACCGCTGATTATTCGGACTTCAAACAGAGCGTTTTGGATCAGGCCGCCTCGCTGCGGTCACGCATTCGCTCCGGCGAACACACCGGCACAACCAGTGGTGCGGCACACAGCCTGATCCAGGGCAACGTGGTGATCCTGCCGGCCGACTGGGCGGCGGACTTCCTCATGTACTGCCAGAACAACCCGGTCGCCCTGCCCCTGATTGGCGTTTCCGAACCGGGCGACCCGGCCCTGCCGGAACTGGGCCGCGACCTCGATATCCGCACCGACATCCCCGAATACCAGGTGTTCCGCGATGGCGCACGGGCGGAAACCGTCACCGACATCCGCGAGCTCTGGCAGGGCGATTTTGTCACCTTTGTCCTCGGCTGTTCGTTCTCCTTCGAGGACGCCCTGACCCGGGCCGGCCTGACCGTCCGCAATGTCGAGCAGGGCTCGAACGTGTCCATGTACCGGTCGTCCATCGCCACCCGACCAGCCGGCCGATTCCACGGCAACATGGTGGTGTCCATGCGCCCGTTCAACGGCGCCGACGCCATCCGCGCCATCCAGGTCACCACCCGGCTGCCCAAAGCCCACGGCGCGCCGGTGCACATCGGCGACCCGAGCCAGATTGGCATCGCCGACCTGGCCAAGCCGGACTTCGGGGATCCGGTCACCATCCGCGAGGGCGAACTGCCCCTGTTCTGGGCCTGTGGCGTTACGCCCCAGCTGGCCCTGGAAAACGCCCGGCCGCCGATCGCCATCACCCACGTCCCCGGGAAGATGCTGCTGACCGAGCGGCTGAATGAAGAATTGGCGGTGCTGTAACCGGCCCTGCCTGAAACCAAAGCAACAAGAACGAAAGCACGGGAGAAACGATATGTTCAAGCAACTTGCAACAGCGACGTTCCTGACCGGAGCGCTCTTTACCTCCGCTGTCAACGCGGCGCAGTGGCACATGCCTACGCCTTACGGCGATGCCAACCTGCCCACCAAAATCGCGTACGAATTTGCCGAGGACATCAAGACCGGCACCGATGGCGAGATCGACATCACCGTCCATTCCGGCGCGTCCCTGGTCAAGCACCCGGAAATCCCACGCGCGGTCCGTACCGGTCAGGTACAAATGGGTGAGATCTTCATCGGCATCATGGGCAACACCCATCCGGTGTTCAAACACGACAACATTCCGTTCCTGGCGACCAGCTTCGACGACGCCCGTCGCCTGTGGGAGGCGGCCAAACCGGAAGTGGAGAAACAGCTCGATAAGGAAGGCATGGTGCTGCTCTATTCCGTACCCTGGCCGGCACAGAGCCTGTACACCAAGGCCCCGGTCAACACCATGGCGGACCTGGAAGGCCTGAAGATGCGCGCCTACAGCCCCTCCACCTCGCGCTTGGCTGACCTGATGAACACCACGCCGACCACGGTGCAGGTGCCGGAGATCCCGCAAGCATTCAGCACCGGCATCATCGACGCCATGATCACCTCGCCGTCCACCGGCGCCAACGGCCAGGCCTGGGACTACCTGTCCCACTACACCGACATCAAGGCCTGGATCCCAAAGAACGTGGTGGTGGTGAACAAGCGCGCCTTCCGCCGGCTCAGCGATGAGCAGCGCCAGGTCATCCTGGAAGCGGCAGCCAAGGCCGAAGACAAAGGCTGGACCGGTGTCCGGGTGACCGCCGCCGAAGACACTGAAACCCTGGCCGAGAACGGCATCGTGGTGTCCGAGCCCTCCGAGGAGCTGATGAACGAGTTCCAGAAGATTGGCAACATCATGATCAAGGAGTGGGAAGCCGAGGCTCCCGAAGAAGTCGGCGCCATCCTCAAAGCCTACCGTTAAGACTCCAATCACAAGCCGCTGCTGCCCCGGGTCACCGGGGCAGACCAGCCTTGGGAGGCACATAAGATGAGTTCCTTTCGCGACAAGTTTTACATGGCATCCGGGTACGCCGCGGGCTTCTGCATCGCACTGATCATGGTGATCATTCTGATGCAGATCGTGGGCCGGATCTTCGGTTTTATCGTGCCGTCGGCCGAAGACGTATCGGGATACGCGCTTGCCGCCTCTACCTTCTTCGGACTGGCCTACACCTTCCACGAGGGTGGGCACATCCGGGTCACCCTGGTGATCCAGAAATGGGGACCGAAAGCCCGGTTTATCCAGGAACTGGCGGTCCTGATCTTCGGTCTCGGCCTGGCCTGCTACATGACCTTCTACTGCTGGCACATGGTCTACGAGTCCTACATTTTCGAGGAAGTCTCCCACGGCTATATCCCGATTCCGATCTGGATCCCGCAGATTCCGGTGGGGCTGGGCATGACCGCCCTGGCCATCGCGCTGCTGGATGACCTGGTGGCGGTGCTGAGGCAGCGCACGCCGTCCTACCAGCAGCACGAAAGCGACATCAACCTGGAGGAAATCTGATGGATACCACCATGCTTTCCATCGTCCTCGCCGTCTCCATGCTGCTGATGCTGGCGCTGGGGGTCTGGGTGTCCCTGACCCTGGTGGGCATTGGCGTACTGGGCCTGCTGCTGTCCGGCAACGAGCAGATCGGCCTGCTGTTTGCCACCTCCAGCTGGGGCGCGAGCACCGGTTGGGCCCTGACCGCCCTGCCCATGTTCATCTGGATGGGCGAGGTGCTGTTCCGCACCAAGCTGTCCGAAGACCTGTTCAAGGGCCTGTCGCCCTGGATGGGCGGCTTGCCCGGCAAACTGCTGCACGTAAACATCCTGAGCTGCGGCATTTTTGCCGCCGTGTCCGGCTCGTCCGCGGCCACCGCCGCCACCATCGGCCGGATGACCCTGCCCGAGCTGAAAGCCCAGGGCTACAGCGATCGCATGGCGGTGGGTACCCTCGCCGGCTCGGGCACCCTGGGCCTGCTGATTCCGCCGTCGATCATCCTGATCGTCTACGGTGTGGCCGCGGAAGTGTCCATCGGCCGCCTGTTCATTGCCGGCGCCTTACCCGGGCTGATGCTGGTGGCCATGTTCATGGGCTACACCATGATCTGGGCCAAGCTCAACAAAGATGAGATGCCGGTGCACAAGAAGGCACATCTGTCGTTCTCGGCCAAGTTCAAGGCGCTGCGCCTGCTGCTGCCGATTGTCGGCCTGATCGTGTTCGTGCTCGGCTCCATTTACGCCGGCTTCACCACGCCCACCGAGGCCGCCGCCCTGGGTGTGTTCGGCGCCCTACTGCTGGCCGCGGTGACCGGTTCGCTGACCGTGCACAGCTTCAAGGAAAGCCTGCTGGGGGCGGTGAAAAGCTCCTGCATGATCGGTCTGATTCTGGTCGGTGCGCACTTCCTGACCCTGGCCATGGGCTTTCTCGGCATCCCCCGGGAACTGGCGGAATGGATCGGCAGCATGTCGCTGTCGTCGTTTGAACTGCTGGTGTGCCTGACCGCCTTGTTTGTCCTGCTGGGCTGCTTCCTGGACGGCATTTCGGTGGTGGTGCTGACCGTGGCCGTGGTTATGCCCATGGTGCAGCAGGCCGGCATCGACCTGCTCTGGTTCGGCATCTTCATCGTGCTGGTGGTGGAGATGGCGCAGATCACTCCGCCGGTTGGCTTCAACCTGTTCGTGATCCAGGCCCTGACCGGCAAGGACATCCTGTACGTGGCCCGCGCGGCCCTGCCCTTCTTCCTGCTGATCATGGCGGCGCTGCTGCTGATCGGCTGGTTCCCGGAAATCGTCACCTACCTGCCCCAGACCATGCGGCAGGGCTAGGCCAAGACGCATACGTTTCAGGAGATTTGCAATGAAACTCAACTGCGACATGGGCGAAAGCTTCGGCACCTGGAGCAAGGGCATGGACGCCGACGTCATGCCCTACATCGACATGGCCAACATCGCCTGCGGCTTCCATGCGTCCGATCCGCTGACCATGGACCACACCGTGAAAATGGCCATCGCCGAGAACGTCACCATCGGCGCCCACCCGGGCTACCCGGACCTGCTCGGTTTTGGCCGACGGGACATTGACCTGCGCCCGGACGAACTCAAGGCCATCCTGGTGTACCAGATGGCGGCGCTCGATGGCATCTGCCGCACCCATGGCACGGCTATCCAGTACGTCAAACCCCACGGTGCCCTGTACAACAAAATGGCGGTCGACCACACCACCCTGTCGGTGGCCATGGCTGCGGTCCGGGACTTTGCGCCCCACTGCCCGCTGGTGGTGATGGCCACCCCGGAAGCCGACCAGGTCCGGGCCCGGGCCAAGGAGTACGGCATCGAGGTCTGGTTCGAGGCCTTCTCCGACCGCGCCTACTCCGATGAGGGCCGGCTGGTGAAGCGCTCGGTACCGGGCGCGGTGCACGAATCCACCGAGGCGATCGAGAACCAGGTGACCCAGATCATGAAGGAGGGCACCGTGACCTCAATCTCGGGCAAGCGCATCCCGATCCAGGCCGACACCATCTGCATTCACGGCGACAGCAGCCACGCGGTCGAGGCCGCCCGGCACATGCGCCAGGTGGTCCAGTCGCTATGAACATCGAGTCCATCAACGAGAGCGCCTGCATCGTCTACCTCGGCGACCAGATCAACGAGGAAACCGCAGAGCGCGTCAAACAGGCCACCGATCGCATTCGCGCGACCCTGTCGGACGTGATTACCGACCTGGTGCCCTCCTACACCTCGGTGATGGTCTGCTACGACCTGGAACGCATTGACCGCTTTGGCATCCAGTCCCGGCTGCGCCGGGCGGTGACAGGCGCGAGTGCAACCGCGCCGGACCCGAGCAGCGCCCAGACCCTGGAGCTGCCGGTGTACTACGGCCCCGAAGTGGCCCTCGACCTGGACGATGTGTGCGAGTTTGCCGGTCTGACCGCCGACGAGGTCATCCGCATCCACAGCGAGCAGAGCTACCGGGTCTACGCCATCGGCTTCAGCCCGGGCTTTGCCTTTTTGGGCAGCACCGATGCGCGCATTGCCATGCCCCGCAAGTCCACGCCGCGCCTGAAGGTGCCAGTGGGCAGCGTCGGCATCGCCGGGTCCCAGACCGCGATCTATCCCAGCGCCACGCCAGGCGGCTGGCAGATCGTCGGGCGCACCCCCAGCAAGATGGTGGACTGGGACAGCAAGTCCCTGGCCCTGGCCCAGATTGGCGACCGGGTGAAATTCCGCGCCATCGACCGGGACGAATTCATCCGACTCGGAGGCCAGTTCGATGAGCTTTGAAGTTGTCGATCCCGGCATGCTCACCCTGGTGCAGGACCTGGGCCGGTTCGGCTACCAGCACATCGGCGTGACCACTGGCGGCCCCATGGACGAGCACGCCTTCCTCTGGGCCAACCGGCTGCTGGGCAATCCGCTCAACGCGCCGCAGCTGGAAATCACCTTCGGCCGCCTGAGCCTGCTGGCCCACAGCGACACCACCATCGCCCTCACCGGCGCCGACCTGGGCGCGCGGCTGAATGACCGGGCGATCGAGCCCTGGCAAACCCATGAGATCCGCAAGGGCGACCGGCTCAGCTTCAGCATGCCGGTGTCCGGGTTGCGGGCCTATCTGGCGGTCACCGGCGGCCTGGATGTGCCTGCCCGGCTGGGCAGTGCGGCCACGGTCAGCCGGGAACAGCTGGGCGGTCTGGACGGCAGTGGCAACAAGCTGGCCAAAGGCGACCGCATTGCCCTGGGCGAGCCCAGGCCGGTGGCCAAGGCCAGTGTGCCCTACAGCGAGATTCCGGATTACCGCAAGCCGTTGCGGGTGGGCGTGATTCCCGGCTACCAGTACCGGCATTTCCCGCGCTCGGTGCAGGCGAAATTCTTCACTTCCGAGTACGAGGTCAGCCAGAACATTGACCGGATGGGGTATCGCCTGAAGGGGGAAGCCATCCACGGCGATCTGGATGGCATCATTTCGGAGGGTATTGCCTATGGCGCCATCCAGATTCCGGCGGATGGCCAGCCCATCGTGCTGATGAAGGATCGCCAGACCATCGGCGGTTACCCGAAGATCGGCTCACTCAGTGCCCTGGGCGCAGGCCAGCTGGCCCAGCGCGCGCCCGGCGCCTCGGTCAGTTTTTACCTGTCCGATGTCGCCGACGCCGAGGCAAGGCGCATGATCTTCAACCACCGCCTGCGCCAGGGCGCCCCGGGCACGGCCGGCTGATTCAACCGACCGTGCCGAGAGCGCCGGCGCGACCTCACTCGGAGGCCGCGATCAGGCTGGCGTTACCGCCCGCTGCCGTGGTGTCCACACACAGGTGACGTTCGATCACAAAGCGCTGATCCAGTTTATGCTCAGTGATCAGCGGCAGCAGAGCGCCGTCACGCTTGGCCAGGGCCAGGCGGTATTCCCGCAGCAGCGCGGTTTCGGCGCAGCTCACCACAGCCTCAAAGCCGTTGGCGGTGGCCAGGGCGTCCGGCTCCAGCTGGCCGTCGATGCCCACGATGGGCAGACCGGCCTTGGCCGCCTCGGCCACCTTGGCGTCCACACCTGGCGCCACGACCACCACCTTGTTGCCCTGGGACAGTGCCACACCGGCCTGCTCCAGCGCCGTGGCCTGATCCGGGCCCAGACACAGAACCACACCGCGGGCGTGGTTGGTAAGCCGGTTCAGCTCACCGGTCGGCCCGGGCATTTCCTCGGCGTGGGCGTCCAGCGGCGCCGGCACCTTGCCAAAGATCGGCTCGATGCGGGCAATGCGGTCGTCCGGTTTGGGCGACTTGAGTGCGTCCAGCTTGCCAATCAGGTTCTGCAGTTTCTTGGCATCGACCTTCTTGCCGCCGGCTTCGGCGGCCACCTGCACGGTGTCGCCTTTCATGAACCGGCGCACGTACTGTGGGCCACCGGCCTTCGGACCGGTACCGGACAGGCCTTCGCCGCCGAACGGCTGGGAGCCGACGATGGCGCCGATCTGGTTGCGGTTGACGTAGGTGTTGCCCACCTTGATGCGGCTTGAGATGCGCTCAACCCGGCGGTCCACCCGGCTGTGGATGCCGAACGTCAGGCCGTAACCTTTGGCGTTGACGCTGTCCACTACCTTGTCGATGTCCTTGGCCTTGAAGGTAGCCACGTGCAGCACCGGCCCGAAGATTTCCTCTTCCAGCTCCTCGATGCCGGACACTTTCAGCACCGCCGGCGACACGAACAGCCCCTTATCCGGCACCGGCAACTTCTTCAGCAGCTTGCCGTCGCGCTCGAACTTGTCGCAGTGGTCGGTAATCTTCTTGCGCGCGGTTTCGTCGATGACCGGGCCAACGTCAGTGGACAGCAGCCAGGGATCGCCGATGCCCAACTCTTCCATGGCACCGTAGAGCATTTCCAGCAGGTGCCCGGCGATGTCCTCCTGCACGTACAGCATGCGCAGGGCGGAACAGCGCTGGCCGGCACTCTGGAACGAGGAAGCCAGCACGTCACGCACCACCTGCTCGGGCAGTGCCGTGGAGTCGACGATCATCGCGTTCATGCCGCCGGTTTCGGCCACCAGCGGGGCGTCCGGCGCCATGTTTTCGGTCATCACCTTGTTGATGCGCTGGGCGGTGACGGTGGAGCCGGTGAAGCAGACGCCGGAAACCCGGGAGTCCGAGGTCAGCGCCGCGCCCACGGTGGCACCGGTGCCCGGCAGCAGCTGAATGGCATCCTTGGGGATACCGGCTTCATACATCAGCTCCACGGCGCGGATTGCCAGCAGCGAGGTCTGCTCGGCCGGCTTGGCCAGCACGGTGTTGCCCGCCGCCAGGTTGGCCAGGATCTGGCCGGTGAAGATCGCCAGCGGGAAGTTCCAGGGTGAGATGCACACCATCGGTCCGCGGGCCTCGCCGGCGTCCTTGTAGCGCAGCGCTTCGTTGGCGTAGTACTGGGAGAAATCCACCGCCTCACGGATCTCGGCGATGGCGTCCAGCAACGACTTGCCCGCCTCGCGGGTGGTCAGCGCAAACAGCTCGTCGCAGTTCTCCTCGTACAGGTCGCCGACCTTGCGCACGCACGCCGCACGCTCGTCCGCAGACATGGACGACCAGGTCTTGAAGCCGTTCTCGGCGGCGGTGATGGCGGTGTTCACGTCGGCGTCGGAGGCCATGGTGACGTGCCCCACCAGATCGTCCGGGTCGGCCGGGTTGCGCACCACCTGGACCTCGGTGCCCGCCACTTCGCCGGCGATCAGCGGACCGCCTTTCCAGCGGTGGGTGCGGTAGGCGCCGCGACCGGCTTCGATCTGCTCGACGGTGACCGGATCGGTGATGTCCCAGCCCTTGGAATTGCGGCGCTGGTCACCGAACAACTTGTACGGATGCACGATCGCCTTGCTGGAGATGTTGTCGCCCATCTCCTTGACCGAGTCGATCGGGTCCTTGGCGATCTCTTCCGGGGTGATGCGCTTGTCCACAATCTGGTTCACGAACGAGCTGTTGGCACCGTTCTCCAGCAGGCGACGCACCAGGTACGCCAGCAGGTCCTTGTGGGGACCCACCGGGGCGTAGATGCGGCACGGCACGCCACTGGCCTTGATCACCTCGTTGTGCAGGGACTCGCCCATACCGTGCAGGCGCTGGAACTCGTAGTTGTTCACCTTCCTGGCCTGGGCCAGCTCCAGGATGGTGGAGACCGAGTGCGCGTTGTGGGTCGCAAACTGCGGGTAGATCCGGTCGGTCATGTTCAGCAGCTTGGTCGCGCAGGAGACGAAGGATACGTCGCTGCACGCCTTGCGGGTAAAGACCGGGAAGCCATTCAGACCGGTCACCTGGGAGCGCTTGATTTCGGCGTCCCAGTAGGCGCCTTTGACCAGGCGCACCATGATCTTGCGGTCGTATTTCTCGGCCAGACCGTAGAGCCAGTCCAGCACGAACGAGGCGCGCTTGCCGTAGGCCTGCACCACCACACCGAAGCCGTCCCAGCCGGCCAGTTCCGGATCGGACACCAGCTCTTCGATGACATCCAGGGACAGGTCCAGACGCTCCTGCTCCTCGGCGTCGATGTTGAAACCCATGTTGGCGGCCGCGGCCTTTTTCACCAGGGTGCGGGCGCGGGGCAGCAGCTCGTCCATGACCCGCTCCTTGTTGCCGTACTCGTAGCGGGCCAGCAGCGCAGAGAGCTTGACCGAGATGCCCGGGTTCTTGCGCACATCGCCCTTGCAGGCCTTGGCAATGCTGTCGATGGCATTGGAGTAGGAGGCGTAATAACGCTTGGCGTCGTCGTCGGTGCGCGCCGCCTCACCCAGCATGTCATAGGAATAGGTGTAGCCCTTGGCCATGTATTCCTTGGCTTCGTCCTGGGCTTCGTCGATGTCGCGACCGAGCACGAACTGACGGCCCATTTCCTTCATGGCCTGACCGGCAACGGTCCGGATGACCGGCTCGCCGAAACGCTTGAGCAGTTTGCGCAGGGTGTCACCGATGGTGTTGCGCTCGGATTCTTTCAGCAGGTTGCTGGTCATCAGCAGCGCCACGGTGGCGGTGTTGATCAGCTGCGAGGAGGCCTTGCCCAGATGGGTACCCCAGGCGCCGGAGGTGATCTTGTCTTCGATCAGGTCATTGATGGTGGTGCTGTCCGGTACCCGCAACAGGGCCTCGGCCAGACACATCAGGGCCACACCTTCTTTGGTGGTCAGGCCGTACTCGGCCAGGAACTTCTCCATGATGGTGGGCTTGGCGTTCTTGCGCACGCTGCGCACCAGGTCGGCCGCCCGAGCGGAAATGGCTTCGCGTTCGGTCTGGGACAACTGGGCCCCAGCAATCATCTCATGGACGACCTTGTGCTCATCTGCGAGGTAGTAATCACGAATGGCCTGTCGGCTGTCGACAAGAGTGGGAATGTCCGATTGCTGCGGTCTCATAGTTGCACCCTCTTCGTTTTTGGTCTCGCCGGCATTCTACCGAGATCAAGACAGACTATTTGCCTTTTAAAACCTGAAAGGCAGGATATTTGACCTTTTTAGATCGCGATTTTTTAACTCTTATCTTTCAGTTAACAATTTTTTAGTCATAGAGACTTTTTGACCTTCTGTTTACCCGCCATTTTTCGGGGCCGGGCACCGATATTTTGACAGCGTTCTTGCCCGAGTTACGTCCCTGAAAAGCTAGAAGATCATGGCGTAAGCGCAAACCACGACACCGGGGCCGCTGGCAGACGATTTGCCTTCCGGTTTTCCACCCACCTGTCGATTTGTTTATATTGGACACTTGATATAGCCAAAATCTCAGTCAGGACCGCCCAACATGGTCGAATTAGACCGGATTGATCACTCCATTATTCGGGAACTGCAGAAAAACGCCCGGATCACCGTTACCGAACTGGCCTCCCGCGTGGGCCTGTCGAAAACCCCCTGCCAGGTCCGCATGCGCCGGCTCGAGGAGCAGGGTTACATCACCGGCTACACCGCCCTGGTCAACCAGACCAAGCTCGGCCTGTCCCACATCGCCTTCGCCCAGGTCACCCTGAACGACACCAGCAGCGCTGCCCTGGCGGCATTCAACAGCGCCCTCAAGCAGATTTCAGCGGTGGAGCAGTGCCACATGATCGCAGGCAACTTTGATTACCTGCTGAAAGTGCGGACCCGGGATATGGCCGAGTACCGTCAGGTCCTGGGCGAGCAGATCTCGGCCCTGCCCCACGTGCTGCAGACCAGCACGTTCGTGGTGATGGAAAACGTCAAGGACGCGGGACTTTAACCGACGAGAACATCAGGCCCAGCTCTTTCCGGTACAGGGCGTTGCCGATCCCGAGTACGATGTTATCGACCGAGAAGTCACCGGGAATCGCCGCCCGGGCCGCTTCGTCCCGGTCGAGCGCCAGCACCAGGCGCAGCAGGTCGAGCAGCCGGATCACCAGATCCAGCACCCCGAAATCGTCGGGCGGATCGTCCTTCTGCCGCTGTACGTAGGCCAGCGCCGCCTCGACGATGCAAGCGGAGTGCGGGTCCAGCCCCTGCACCGACAGGCCCTTCAGGGACGCCAGCCGTCGCTCCCGCTCCAACCGGATGGCCTCCATGCACAGCTGCCGGGAATGGTCCGGCGAGTCGCCGTGCTTGAGGATTCCGGCCAGGCGGAAATCCACCGTGCCCTCGCTGCACTGCTCCCGATACTCGCTTTCCAGCGTCTGCCGGGCGTGCGGCAGGAACTTGCGGATGGCCTCGTCCCGGGCCCGTTCCAGGGCCTCCAGCGACGCCGCATTGACCATGGAGCTCATGACCTGAACGCAGTAGATCAGGTGCTGCCACAGCTCCGGAGCGATCCGGTCCGGATCGGCGGGCAACACGCGGTTGATGGAAACAAACTCGAAGTAAAGGGTGGTGACCTCCCGTTCGCTGAACCCGGAGGTTTCAATGATCTGGGGCAGTCCCAGCGCTTCGATCTCCCGCAGTAACTGGGGGATCACCATCAGGATGTAGTGCTGGGCTCCCTTGGGTACGGTTGTTATCTGTTCCACACCGGGTTCCGCGCCCCCTCACCGCTACACCTACCCTAAGTGTAGTCGCTCTGGCGCACTTGCACAGGTTCGGCGCCAGGGCGGCGGATTGCCGGCTCAGCCCTTGCGGCTGGCCAGCTTCTCCCGGGTTTTCAGGCGTCCTTCGCGGCGGATGGCGGCGTTCTCGTACCGGCGTTTCTGCTCGTCGGTTTCCGGGATGACCTCGGGCACGTCGATGGGCTTGTCGTTCTCGTCCAGCGCCACGAAGGTGAAAAACGCCGACAGGATGTGGCGGGTGTCGCCGGTGTAGCTGTTCTCCGCCTCCACCCGGGCGCCGATCTCCATGGACGAGCCCCAGCTGCGGTTCAGCGACAGACTGAACAACAGGGTGTCGTTGCCCTTGGCCGGGGCGCGAAAATGGATGGAATCCACGGCAGCGGTGACGCACACGTGGGCGGCATGGCGCTCAGCCACCACCAGGGCCAGCCGGTCGCACTTGGCCATGATCATGCCACCGAACACGGTGTCGTGGGCGTTCATGTCGTTGGGGAATACTTTGTAGACGTGCTTTTCGATGGAAGAGGCCGATACCGGCTTGGCGGCAGTTCCGGGCATAGCAGAAAGTCCTTCTCGAAATCGGATGTTGGCTGCTAACCCTATCACGGGGCGGCCGGGCCCGCTGCTGCCCGACCGCCGTTTTTCACCGGTTTCGAACGTCCGGTCAGGGCAAGAGCATCAGCCCCAGGCCCAGCACCACGCCGGTGGCCAGCAACACGATCAGGCAATAACCCATCACGTCCCGGGCCGACAGTCCGGCGATGGCCAGGGCCGGCAGGGCCCAGAACGGCTGGATCATGTTGGTCCAGGCATCGCCCCAGGCCACCGCCATGGCGGTGCGTGCCGGCTCGACCCCCAGGGCTGCGCCCGCTTCCAGCATGATCGGCGCCTGGACCGCCCACTGGCCGCCCCCGGAGGGCACGAAGATGTTGACCACCCCGGCACTGAGGAAGGTGAACAGCGGGAAGGTGGTCGGGTTGGCCACGTTGGCAAACCAGTTCGACAGGCTGCTGGCCAGGCCGGAGTCGACCATCATGGCCATGATCCCGGCGTAGAACGGGAACTGGATGATGATGCCGGTGGAGCCGCGGACCGCCTCCGAGGCGCTGGCGATGAAACGGGACGGACGGCCGTGCAGGATGATCCCAAGAATCAGGAACATGAAATTCACGATGTTCAGGTTCAAGGAGCCGCTGCGAGCCAGGAAGTAGTAGCCGGCGAAAATCAGCCCCATGATCCCGACGGCCTGGGCCAGCAACCGGCTGTTTTCCAGCTTCTCGGCCGGGGTGTCGTTCTTGAGCTCCGGCAGTGACGCTTCCTCCGCCAGCTTGGTGGCGTCAACGTGCTTGCCGCCGTCGCCCATCATCAGGCGATTGACCACGGGAATGACGATGAACATCGCCAACACCAGCAGCAGGTTAAACGGCGCGAAAATGGTCTCGCTGGTGGGAATGACCCCGATCATGTCGGCGGTGAAATGGCCCTCGGTTGCGATCACCAGCGGCACCGAGCCGGCCAGGCCCCCGTGCCACACCATGAACCCGCTGTAGGCGCTGGCGATCAGCAGCGGGTAGTTCACGTTCGGCACTTCCCGGGCCACCTGCCGGGCAAACAGGGCACCGATAACCAGGCCGAAGCCCCAGTTGATCCAGGCCGCGGCCAGGGACACCAGGGTGACCAGGACCACCGCCTGCCCCGGTGACCGGGCGAGCTGGCCGAGGGCCTTCAGAATGCGCTTGAAAAACGGCGTGCTGGCCAGGACAAAGCCGGTAACCAGCACCAGCACCATCTGCATGGCAAAGGTCAGCAGGTTCCAGAAGCCGTCACCCCAGTACTGCACCATCTGCAGAGGGGACTGGCCCTCGAAGACCATAGCGGCGACGAACACCACTAGGGAAAGAAGAAGCACCAGAACGTAGGGATCCGGCAGGAAACGCTCCACCAGCTTCACGGAGCCGTTGGTCAATCGTTGCATCATGGCAAGTCCTCGCATTGTTGTTATTGGCGTTTTCCCAATTTTCCCTTGAACGATAATGCCTTATGCGCTGGCCTTGGGATTAGATCTTAGTCGGCACCGGGCGCGGAAGGGGGGAAACCTTACGAGGGCATGAGCGAACGTTAAGCGAAACCGGGGCAGTGGACCGGTAGCCTGTCACTGCACATGAGCGACGTCGCGACCCGACAGGAGCGAACAATGGCCAACTGGATTCGAACCATCCCGATACGGGCGCTGTTTGCCCGAATGTTTACCCTGCTGTTCTTCGTGCTTGCCTTCACCCTGGTCAGTGCCACGGCCATGGAGGTGTTTGCCCAGCTGCAGTCGGGCAAGGAATTGATGCAGACCCTGATCAAGGGGGTGAACGGCAGCATCATCGCGCTGGCCGTGTACGAATTGGCGATGGTGATCCGCTCGGAATACAGCGGTCCGTCCGAATCCCACGACGTGATCACCATGTTGCGCCGGACCCTGCCCCGGTTCATCGGCACCGTGTGCGTGGCCATGTCCCTGGAAGGGCTGATCATGATCATCAAGTACAGCCAGCTCGACCTGGCCGGCAACCTGTACTATCCGGTCGCCATCATCGTGAGCACGGCCATGCTGCTGGCCGCCCTGGGGGTCTTTCTGCGCATGGCGCCCCGGGAACTGGTCCGGGACAACGAGGAGCCAGGCCGTTCAGGCCCGGCCGTCCAGCCGCCGACTGACCCAGCCATGGTAAAGCCGGGCCAGCCCTGGCCGGATCAGTGGCAGGCCAATGAGCCAGGCCAGGGGTTTCAGCAGGGGCACGCGTGACATCAGCAGGATGTAGGCGTCCATTTCCCGGTGGATCTGGCCGTCGGCATCCTTGACGTGCAGCTCTCTCAGGGCCCGGTCCGGGTCAATGCCTTGCCTTCTCAGCTCGTCGTCCCGGCCGGTGATGTCCAGCCACTCCACCGAGTCGCCGGTTTTCCCGGCCAGCTTCTCGTACCAGCGCCGGTCCTTGATGCAGGTGGGACAGGCGCCGTCGTAGAACACCACGAGTTTTGGTTGCACTCCGGTCATAAGGCCCCCTTCGATCGCCGCAGGTGGAAGATCAGGCGCGGCTCAGGAACTTGCGCTCTTCCACGTTCACCTTGATCCGGTCACCGGTGGAGATGTGCTCCGGCACCTGCACCACCAGCCCGGTCGACAGGGTCGCGGGCTTGGTCCGCGCGGTGGCAGAGCCGCCCTTAATGGATGGATCGGTTTCGGTGATCTCCAGTTCCACGGTCGGCGGCAGGGCCAGGGAAACCGGGGCATCGCTGACCAGCACCACCATCAGGCCCTGGGTGTCTTCGTTGATGAACAGCAGCTCGTCGGCGATGGCGTCCCGGTTCAGCAGGTACTGGGTAAAGTCCTCGCTGTCCATGAACACGTACTCGTCGCCGTCGGCGTAGGAGAAGGTGGCCGGCCGGCGCACCAGGTCCGCCAGGTTCAGCATGTCCGAGTCCTTGAAGGTCTCGTCGATCTTGTTGCCGGTGACCACATCGTACATGCGCATGCGGTAAAGGCTGCCGCCCGCACGGCCCTGGGGCACCGAACGCTCGATGTCCTTCACGAAATAGACGCGGCCGTCGTATTCAACGGCGGAATTCTTCTTGATCTCACTCGCTTTTGGCATTGCTCAATTCCGGAAATGGGTGGGACTAACAGGGTAGCTGGTATACCACGAAGTGCGAAAACAAGCGACAGCAACCGGTGAGGTCAGATCGGCCAACTGGCCAGCTGCTCTCCGAACAGCAGCAATACCAGTGGCACCGGGGAAACCGCGACCAGGATGGTGAGCAAGTAGCGGGGCATGGGAAACAGCCGGCTCATCCCGGCCATCATGGCCAGACCACCACCGCCGCCGACCACAATGTTGCCGGGCAGATTGATGGCCAGCATCAGCGTCAGATACCGGTGCCGGGCCAGCCAGGGCAACCAGCGCTTCGGAGTCTTGGCGCTCAGCTTGGCCAGCCGCTGCTGGGCACTCAGGCCCTCGAATTCCGCGAGGAAATTGCCGGCACGGTTCAGATGCAGCTCCCTGAGAAACTGGGCGATGCTGGCTTCCGGCACCCATCGCCCGATCAGGAACGCCAGGGTCAGGGACACCAGGGTACAGCCAAACACCAGCGGAACGATCTTTGGCCCCAGGATCATCATCAGCGCCAGCCCCACCTCCACCCCAGGCACGAAGGGAATGGCCATCAGCAGCATGTACGCGACCATGGCTATCATGATGATCCGGTGCAAGGTCGGCTCGGTGGAGGGCCGAATGGTCATTTCCAACCCGTCCACCACCCCCCGGGTCAGCAGGTTACCGACCACCACGATTGCCACGAACAGCGCCAGCTTGAGCAGCCCGGCGATTCGCCCCCTGGCCGGCACGGCCGGTAGGCTCATGGCGCTTCGGCCTCGACCAGCCGGCCCTTGAACCAGAGCTCTTTCTCGAACGTCCAGTACCAGCGTTTGTTAACCCACAGAATCGATCCCTCGATTTCATTGCCGCGAACCGTACCCCGCCAGTACATCACCGCGCCGGACTCGGTGCAGGGCACGTCGGCGCGCATCTGGATGGCATCATCCTGGGCCCGGACCCAGTATTCGACCTTGGCGTAGCCGCAGCGCCGCTCGCATTCCTCGGACACGAATTCGCCGTCTTCAAACACCAGAAGATCGTCGATGTCTGCCGGCTGACCCCGGATACCCAGCCGGCTCTGATAGGTTTTGCCATCCAGGGCCGAACGAACCGCCTCGGCGTCCGCGGCCGGCGTCGCCAGCGCCAGACTGAACACCATACACAAGAGGGCCGCAGCGACTCCGGCTCGAAGCCAGAGCAACGGGGCAGAGGGAGGGAGATGTTCCGGAGCATGTTGCATGGGCACAGACTCCACGCTCAGGGCTCCCTGAAAGTTTAGTCCATGCCCCTGCAAACAACAGCCAAACGACGGAGGTCAGCGCACCAGTTCGCGTACGTCCGCCAGGAATCGGTCCACCCGCTCGGTGGTGGTCGCCCAGGAGCACATCAGCCGGGCGGAGCCGCCGATGAAATTGTAGAACCGCCAGCCCTTGCTGCGCAGGGCCGCCTGCACCGGCTCCGGCAATTCCACGAACACACCGTTGACCTGGCGTGGGTACCTCAGGGTCACGCCCGGCAGGCCGGCCAGGCCCGAGGCCAGGCGCTCGGCACAGGCATTGGCGTGGCGGGCGTTGTCCAGCCAGACGTTGTTTTCCAGCAGGCCGCACCAGGGCGCCGAGATGTAGCGCATCTTGGAAGCCAGCTGCCCGGCCTGTTTGCAGCGCCACTCGAAATCCTCCGCCAGCCGCCGGTTGAAAAACACCACGGCCTCACCCAGGGCCAGGCCGTTCTTGGTGCCGGAGAAGCACAGCACATCGACCCCGGCTTTCCAGGTGATTTCCGACGGATGCACGTCCAGGGCGGCCACGGCGTTGGCGAACCGGGCGCCGTCCATGTGAACGCTGAGACCGTATTGGTCGGCCGTGGCCCGGATGGCCCGCAGCTCCTCGGGGGAATAGACCGTGCCCACCTCGGTGGCCTGGGTCAGGCTCAGTGCCTTGGGTTTGGGGTAATGGATGTCGGTGCGCTTGGTCACCAGGTGCTCGATGCTGTCGGGGGTGAGCTTGCCGTCCTGCCCCTGCCCCAGCAGCAGTTTGGCGCCGTTGGAGGCGTATTCCGGGCCGCCGCATTCGTCGGTTTCGATGTGCGCCAGCTCGTGGCAGATCACGCTGTGGAAGGACTGGCCCATGGACGCCAGCGCCAGGGAGTTGGCGGCGGTGCCATTGAACACGAAATACACCTCGCAGTCGGTGTCGAACAGGCTGCGCAGGCCGTCCGCCGCTCGTTGGGTCCAACTGTCCTCACCGTACGCCGGTTCGTCCATGCGATTGGCCTCGGCCATGGCCTGCCACGCCTGGGGACAGACCCCGCTGTAGTTGTCACTGGCAAACTGCTCGAATTGGGACACGATGAACCTCCGCTCGTGGCTGGCTGTGGCGTTGACAATCTTTCCAAGCTACACGATTTGGCCGGATTCGCCAGCCCCCAGGCCCAGGCCTTCGCCCATGGTCGTAATCACAGTGCGAACCCGGTTGGCCAGGGGCTGGTTGCGCCGGAAGCTCAGGAACAGGGTCTCGCTGGCGGGGTTGGCCAGGCGATGGGTGCGCACCCGGTCCGGCCGGCCGAACGCCTCGACCGCGTAGGCCGGCAGCACGGTAAACCCCAGCCCACGGCTGACCGGCTCCAGAATGAGACTGATCTGGTTGGAAAAGCCGGCCAGGGGGAACTGGTTGCTGTGGTGAAATTCCGGGAAATTGGCACCCAGCAGCAGGCCGGCGTGATGGGCACCGTCCGGGTGATCGATGAAGCCCAGTGCCATCAGCCGGTCCCAGCTGGGCTCCACCAGACTGGTCGGGGTCACCAGCAACAGAGGCTCCTCACCGACCGGCTTGAACCCCACCTCATTCCGGGACGAGGGCTTGGTCATGATGCCGACATCGACCCGGTACTCGGCGAGGGCCAGCTCGACGTCGGAGTTGGGGGCAAACCGGTAATCGATGCTCAGGCCGGGGTGCCGTTGCTGCAGGGCCAGCAGGTGTGGGTACAACTTGAGCCCGACGCTGCCCGGAGACATCACCCGCACCACGCCCTCGTAGGCGGGGTCGGCGCCGATTCGCCGGTCCAGGTCCGACAGGGCTGCCACGATCGCTCCCGCCTCCCGGTACAGGCGGGTGCCGGCGTCGGTCAGGGTGAACTGCTTGCCATCCCGGATCAGCAGCGACTGCCCCAGGCGCTCCTCCAGCTTGCGTACGTGCTGACTCACGCCGGATTGGGTCATGTGCAAGCGCTCGGCGGTGCGGGTGAAATGGCCCACCTCCACCAGGGTACAGAAGCTGCGTAACCAGACCGGATTGATCATTACAAACCCTACTCAAAAAAATCAAAAATGATAATTTCACGTAATCAATCACGATTCGTACCCTGTGTCCACAGTCAACGACACAGGAGACAATCCCATGAGCAATGTCTACCCGAGAACCTTCTCCCACATCGGCATTTCCATGCCCGACCTGGACGCGGCGGTGACCTTCTACACCGAGGTACTGGGCTGGTACCTGATCATGGAACCGACCGACATCGAAGAGGACGACAGCGCCATCGGCGAGATGTGCTCCGACGTGTTCGGTCCGGGCTGGGGCAGCTTCCGCATCGCGCACCTGTCTACCGGCGACCGGATCGGCGTGGAGTTGTTCCAGTTCAAGGGCCAGGAAAACCCGGAGAACAACTTCGAGTACTGGAAGACTGGCATCTTCCATTTCTGCGTTCAGGACCCGAACGTCGAGGAACTGGCCGAGCGCATCGTGGCCGCCGGCGGCAAGAAGCGGATGGCGCAGCCCCGCTACTACTACCCGGGTGAAAAGCCCTACCGCATGATCTACATGGAAGACCCGTTCGGCAACATCCTGGAGATCTACAGCCACAGCTACGAGCTGATCTACAGCGCCGGCGCCTACTGAGCGCCCAAAGGCCGGACGTCGCCCAGTGCGGCGTCCGGATGCCCTCCACCTGCCATCCCTGATCCCTCCCCGCCTGGCCCCCGTATCTTCCCTACCACAGTTTTCCCGATACCCGTGGCCCAACCGATGGCGTCGACCGGGACCCGTCGGGCAATCAAGGGAGGCCCCCGTGAGCAAACACCAGTCGCTGGATGCATTGCGCCAACAGATCATCGAACGCAACCCGAACGAGCCGGAATTCCACCAGGCGGTGACCGAAGTCCTCAACTCCCTGGAACCGGTGATGGCCGACCACCCCGAGTACCAGGACGCCAAACTGATTGAACGCATCTGCGAGCCCGAGCGCCAGATCCTGTTCCGGGTGCCCTGGGTGGACGATCAGGGCGAGGTGCAGATCAACCGCGGGTTCCGGGTCGAGTTCAATTCCGCCCTGGGCCCGTTCAAGGGCGGACTGCGGTTTCACCCGTCGGTGAACCTGGGCGTGGTCAAGTTCCTCGGCTTCGAGCAAATCTTCAAAAACGCCCTGACCGGCCTGCCCATCGGCGGCGGCAAGGGCGGCGCGGACTTTGACCCCAAGGGCAAGTCCGATGGCGAAATCATGCGCTTCTGCCAGTCGTTCATGACCGAACTGTACCGCTACATCGGCGCCGACACCGACGTGCCCGCCGGTGACATCGGTGTGGGCCAGCGCGAGATCGGATTGCTGTTCGGGCAGTACAAGCGCATCACCAACCGCTACGAGAACGGCGTGGTGACCGGCAAGCAATTGCAATGGGGCGGCGCCCGGGGCCGGCAGGAAGCCACCGGCTACGGCGCGGTCTACTTCCTGCAGGAGATGCTGGGCGCCCATCGGAAAAAGCTCAAAGGCAAGAAGGTGGTGGTGTCCGGCACCGGCAATGTGGCGGTGTTCGCCATGGAGAAGGCGGTGGAGTTGGGTGCCAAGGTGGTCGCCTGTTCGGACTCGGACGGCTACGTGCACGACGCCAACGGCCTGGACGTAGAGCTGGTGAAGCAGATAAAACAGGTGGAAAAAGGCCGCATCCGCGATTACCCGAAGCGCAGCAAGGGCAAGGCGGAGTATCAGTCGGACGGGTCGATCTGGCAGGTGGCCTGCGATGTCGCCATGCCCTGCGCCACCCAGAACGAGCTGGGCGAAGACGACGCCCAGGCACTGATCGACAACAAGGTGATGGCGGTGGTGGAAGGCGCCAACATGCCGTGCACGCCGGAGGCGATCCAGGCCTTCTCGGATGCCAAGGTGCTGTTTGGCCCGGGCAAGGCCGCCAATGCCGGCGGGGTGGCCATGAGCGCCATGGAGATGCAGCAGAATGCCGCACGGGAGAGCTGGAGCTTTGACTACAGCATCGAACAACTGCAGCAGGTGATGCGCGAGATCCACCAGTCCTGCTTTGACACCGCCAAGCAGTACGATCGCAAGGGCGATTACGTGTTCGGGGCCAACGCAGCCGGTTTCCGGCAGGTTGCCGATGCCATGCTGGCGTTCGGCGTTATCTGAGCAACCCGGTCAAATTTCCGTCACTTCCCGCGAAGCCCCGTAAAACGGGGCTTCAGCGGGCTTTTCCTTGGACAACCAACACAGTTATCCACAGCTTCTGTGGACACTGTGCACGGCTGTCCGGCTCAGGCCTGGCCGGACAGCCCCAGGTTGGCGGCGTCCTGCTCGATGCAGCGATCCAGCAGGTCCAGGTAACCGGCCTTGGCCTTGCGCTTGGTCTCCCTGTGCGCCCGCATGTTGAGCTTGCGGAACTGCTGCGCCAGCGCGTTAGCGCGATCCGCCAGCTCCGAGGGCGCCACCACTTCGTCCAGGAAGCCGGCTTCCACCGCGCCCTGGGGCGAATAGATTTCGGCATTCACCACCGAGCGGTAGAAGTGGGCCGGCGCCAGCCGGTGCCGGGCCATCTCGATGCCGGCATGGTGCATGGTCATGCCGATGGCCACCTCGTTCAGCCCCAGCTTGAAGTCCCCATCGATGCCGATGCGGTGATCCACCGACAGCATGATGAAAGCGCCCTTGGCGATGGCGTGCCCGCTGCACGCGCCAATGACCGGGAACGGGAACGCCGCCAGGCGACGGGTGAAGGTGGAGCCGACCTTGACCAGGGCGGAGGCCTCACTGGGCCCCTTCTGCATTTCCTTCAGGTCATAGCCGCCGGAAAAAATGCCCGGCTGCCCGGTCAGGATCACCACCGCCTCGTCCTGCTCTGCGCGGTCGAAGGCCTGGTTCAGGGCTTCGAACACGTCGTGGCTCAGGGCATTGGCCTTGCCATTGGAAATGGTAATGGTCGCGACGCCGTCGCTCAGTTGGTAATCCACAAGATCTGTCACCAGCCTGTCCTCTTGATGTGGTTTTCGTGGTTGTTGTGATTGCCCGATGAACTGTGCCAGCTTCTGCGACCGGAGACCACTCCCTGTGAACAAGGCCGACGCCGGGGTAGTTACCCACAAATACTGTGGATAACCGTGTGAGTAGTGGCGGGAAAGGCGGCGCAAGGCGGCTGGCAGTGGGATTTGCGGGAAACTGTCCGGATATTGATCGCCCCCAGAAAAAACCGGGGGAACGGCCCCCTCAGCTCACCTGGGAATCCGGCATCAGGCCGTCGTCGATGGCCTTGGCCGCGGCCATGGCCGGTCGCTTGGCCAGGCGCGCCACGTAGGCCTCAAATTCCGGACGCACCGGCAGGGAGCCGTACTCCATACCCCACATCACATGGGAACCGACGTAGACATCGGCGGCGGTGAACCGGTCCCCGGCCAGGTAATCCCCCTGGGAGACCGCGTGCACCAGGGTGTTGACGGTCAGGTCGTAGGTGCCGTAACCCACCATCTTCTCCTGATCTTTATCCACAGACACCTGCAGCACCCGGTCCATCACCGCCGCCTCCAGCGGCCCTGCGGCAAAAAACAGCCAGCGATAGTAGGCCGCCCGATCCGCCAGCGGCGGCGCCAGGCCAGCGTCGGGGAAGGCATCGGCCAGATAGGCGCAGATGGCGGCACTTTCGGTGACCACCCGGCCCCGATGCACCAGGGCAGGCACCTTGCCCATGGGGTTCAACGCCAGGTAGTCCTGGGCCTTCATGTCGGTGTCGTAGGCGAGCAGGACCTGGCGGTACTCCGCGCCGACTTCCTCCAGCATCCAGCGCACAATTCGCCCCCGGGACATGGGGTTGGTGTAGAACACCAGGTCGCAATCTTTGGACTGGGTGATGGCCATGGCAGGGCTCCAATGTGAGCGGGGGGTCTTCAAAGACTAGCCCAATTCGGGGTCGTCTCAAGCCGATTGACGAATGCCCGGCCTATTCCGGGAGAATGCATCTATTCTTAAGGGGAGGTTTCTTTCGCAACCGTGGGGGACACCCTGCCATGAAGCCTGAACTCCCGCTCCTGCCCGACCTGAAACTGGACGTGGACCACCGCATTCCCGCCATGTGGGATTTCGACACCGGGGTCAGCCTGATCCTGCTGGTCCCCGACGCCAAACGCAGTGCCCTGGACAAGGCGCCCTGGGCAGACTATCTGAAACTGCGCCTGGCGGACTTCCCCAAGGACGCCAACCCGATCCACCTGTCCGGCCCCCGTGGCACCCGTGCCGGCATCGGCTTCATCAAACCGGAACCGAGCGGGTTCGCTGCCCTGAGCCAGGCCCGCGCCCTGCTCTCCCCACTGATGGCCGAGCGCTCCAGGAAGATCAATGTCATCTCCCTGCTCGACCGCGTGACGACCGCCTGCATCATGGCCGAAGCCCTGGTTTCGGCGGCCTACGCCGCGGCCTTCACCCTGCCAAAGATCAGCGGCGAGGCCGGCCCGGAGAGCGTGCTGAAAGCCCTCAACTTCTTCGGTGAATTCGAGGGCGCCGATTTCCGCTACGCCAAGGCCACCGCCGAAGGCAACAACCTGGCCCGCTGGCTGACCCACCTGCCCGGCAACTACCTGACACCGGCGCTCTACCGGGAGTACGCGCAAGCGCTGGCCAAGCGGGAGGGCTGGGAAGTCGAGTTCTACGACCGGGACCAGCTGGAGCGCATGGCCGCCGGCGCCTTCCTGTCGGTGGTGGCCGCCAGCCCCAACCGGGACGCCGGCATCCTGCAGCTGCGCTATCGCCTGAAGGGCGGCGAGGACCGGCCGCTGGCCCTGGTGGGCAAAGGCATCTGTTTCGATACCGGTGGCAGCAACCTGAAGGTGGGCGGCAGCATGCTCGGCATGCACGGCGACATGCAGGGCAGCGCGGTGGCCCTGGGTACCCTGCTCGCCCTCACCCGGCTCAGTTTCTCCCAGCCGGTGGACTGCTGGCTGGCCCTGGCCGAGAACCACATCGGCTCCCGTGGGGTTAAATGCAACGACGTGGTCACCGCCATGAACGGCACCACCATCGAACTGATCAACACCGATGCCGAAGGCCGGATGGTGCTGGCCGACACCCTGACCTTGGCCTGCCAGAAGAAACCTCGGGCCATTCTCGATTACGCCACCCTGACCGGGGCCGTGGTCTCGGCCCTGGGCCAGCGGGTGGCCGGCGCGCTGACCAATCGCCGGCATTGGCTGGAACCCATCATCCAGACCGGTGAACATTGCGGCGAGCGGGTCTGGCCGTTTCCCTACGAGGACGATTACGACGAGGACCTGAAGTCCGAGGTGGCGGACACCCTGCAATGCCGGGTAACCGGCGCCGGCGACCACATCTACGCGGCCCGGTTACTGGGCAGGTTTGTGGATGACGACGTCGGCTGGGTCCACGTGGACATGGCCTCGACCTGTACCCACAAGGGCGGGCTTGCCCACATCCCCACCGACCTGCAGGGCTTTGGGGTTCGGTTCGGGGTCGAATGGTTCCGGCGGATAGCGGCCGAATAGGCCGCTATCCCGAGGCGACGCACCGTGGTCGACACCCACGCCAACCTGGCCCAGACCCTGGGTGGCCTGGCGCTGCTGCTCCTGATGCTGGCGGCCCTGAAGGTGTTCGCACGCAGATCCCGCCTGCCGGCGGAGTCGTGGATCCTGATTGCCGGGCTGCTGTATGGCCTGGCCCTGCGGCCGTTTCCCGCCCTGCCGATCCTGGAGATTTCGCCCGACCTGGTGATCCTGTTGCTGTTGCCGGCCCTGATCTTCGCCAGTGCCCGTGAACTCTCGCCCCGGCACCTGAAGGCCGAGGCCGCCCCGATCCTCCTGTTCTCCACAGTCGGGGTTCTGTGCACCCTGGTGCTGATCGGCCTCCCGCTGTATGGGGTCACCGTGCTGCCCCTGGGCGACGCCCTGCTGTTCGCCGCCGCCGTGGCCGCCACCGACCCCTCCGCGGTGTCCGCCATTTTCCAGCGCTTCCGGGTTCCGCACCGACTGGCCGCCCTGATTGAGGGCGAATCCCTGTTCAACGACGGCACCGCCATCCTGGTGTTTTTTACCGTGGCGTCGGTGGTAACCGGCATGAACATGTTCAGTCTCACCGACACCGCGCTGGCGTTCGGCTGGATGATGCTGGGCGCCATCCTGCTGGGTGCGGCCCTGGGCTGGTGCGCCGGGCGACTGATCCGCTATTGGGCCGTGCAGAACCAGTTCCCGGGCATTTCCATCACCCTGGCCCTGGTGTATGGCGGTTTTCTGCTGGCCGAACACCTGCTGCACGTCTCCGGGGTGATCACCGTGGTCATTGCCGCCTGGGTGTTTGTGTTCCAGCGCCGGGCCGGAACCGGGCCCTCGACCGCGCCCGCGCGGGACGGCCAGCCCGAGTTCTTCGTGAGTTTCTGGAACTACGTCGGCCAGCTAGCTGGCGGCCTGCTGTTCTTCGCCCTGGGGGTCACCGTGGGTCGGCACGATTTCCCCTTCACCTGGCTGATTCCCGGCAGCATTGCCATCCTGGTGCTGGCCCGGGTGCTGGTGATCTACGGAGGCAGCCTCGTCCTGAGACTGGCGCGCCATGCCCTGCCGATCAGCTGGCAACACGTGCTGGTACTGGGGGGGCTGCGCGGCGCGGTCTCCATCGCATTGTTGCTGATGCTGCCGGAGGACTACATCTACCGGGAATACATGCTGTGCCTGGCACTGGTGCTGTGCCTGTATACCCTCGTGGTGCACCCCTTGCTGCTGCAAGCGTTCCTGAACCGCAAGCCCCTGACCGAACCGGACTAGGCCTGCAGTTACACACATTATCTGTGGATAAGTTTGTTAGCTTCGTAAGGAAAGCGTGCGAGAGCCCAGAGTTTCCGGGGCTTCGGGAGAGTTGGTGGTTAAGTGACCGGGTGGAAAACCCGTCGCGTCCGGGGGCTGGCGAGACCTCGAGCGATTGGCCACCGGCGCCGGGATACATTCGGTAACACTTTTAATTTTGCGGTTTCTTCGACCTTAGTCTTACCTCTAGCTGCCTATTCCTCATTAGTAGGCATTCAAATAATAAAAAACTGCACGCATTCGCTGTCACCACGAAGTGCCGCGTGTTTCAACCCAGGCACCGCAGACACACCACCGTCCACACTCAGGGATGCCGGACTTCTCAGGTCGGATGCAGGGATAACTTTGTCGATGCGGTCCACCGACTGGAAACGCACTATGAACAATAATTCCAACACGTCCACGCCGTTCAGCACCCGCAAGGTGCTGCTGGCCACAGCGCTGTCTGCGGCCGCATTGATGACGGCCAGCCCGGCCCTGGCCGGCGCCGACAAGACCAACCACCCGGTGGTCATGGTCCACGGCATGGCCGGTTTTGACGACATTCTCGGCTATCACTATTTCAGCGACACCTACGGCCGCAAGCTCTACACCAACTGCAACTGGTACAGCAGCTGCAACAAGTACCTGGACTGGGGCCAGATCGGAGCGGCGGCTTCGATGTCGCCCTTCCACTCGTCCGATCACCGGGGCCTGCAGCTGGCGGACGCCGTGGAAGCCTGGATGATCGCCAACGATTTCACCCACGTGAACTTTGTCGGCCACTCCCAGGGCGGCATGGACCTGCGCAAGGCCGCAAAAATCCTGCACGACCGATTCGGTTACCAGGTGGTGAAAGTGGCCTACAGCATTTCGTCCCCGCATCGGGGCTCACCCATTGCCAAGCACGTGCTTGACCTGGGTGAAGGGGTCAGCAACATTGTCGAAGCCCTGGCCGACACCTACGGCGACATCGTGTATGGCGCGGAAAACGACGCCAATGCCGCACTGAAACAGCTGATCTACGACGATTACGATCCCAATGACGGCGTCCTCACCGGTGCCAAGCAGTTCAACCAGAACTACCCGGTCAGCGCGACCTACGCCAAGCGCTATGCCTCCACCGTCAATGCCCAACAGGGCGGCAATGTGAACCCCGCGCTGTGGATCACCCAGGACGACTACTTCAATGTGGACGGGGACGGTTACTGCGTCGACGACTGCAGCGGAGACGGCGCCGCCGGCCAGGGCAACGGCGAACAGTACGACACCGACGACGACGGCCTGGTCGGCATCAATTCCCAGCAGATGGGCTGGCGCACCCAGTTCCATTACAACGCCTGGGGCATGGACTACCTGACCACCTACACCGACACCGACTACGTGAGCAACATCAACAACCCGACGCCGACCCAGATGACCTCCCGCGGTGCGGTTATCAACCAGGACCACCTGGACATGATCGGCATTCCGAACACTACCTTCCGCATTCGCAATTTCTACGGCGCAATTTTCCATTACATTGCGCAATACGATAACTAAAGCTGCTACGGGCCCCTCTGACGAACGTCAGCGTGGGGCCCACGCTGCGAGCGCATTTGATTCCACAACCAACAACAAGAAACAGACGTGCTTATGCCCCTGAAAAACCATCTGACACTGAAAACACTCTGCCTTACGCTGTCCGTGGCGGCTCTGGTCCCCCTGGTGTACCGATTGGGCTACGCCACGCCCGACGCCACCACCACGTCCTCGCCACCGGTTCAGACCAGCACCCCCGCATCCGCCTCTGGGTCTTCGAGCACAGAGCCGGCAACCAAGCCGACTCCGTCAGCACCGGTTGATTACCAGTCTCTGCTGGAAGGCGCCACCCTGATGACCGGAACCCTGAGTTTTGAGCAGGTGGTCGCCCTGATGCAACAACACCACGGCGACAGCCTGGACAGCCGTCTGGGCCAGATCGACCTGATCACCGCGCTGCTGGACTATCTGCGCCAGAGCCAGCCGGAAGACTGGCGACTGGTCATGCAGGGACTGCTGGAGGCCGCCTTCCCAGCCCGGGCCGCCGAACTGATGCAGCTGGCCGAAAACCATCTCGAATACCAGGCCTGGTACGCCGCCGGCGCCGCCGACATTCGCCAACTCGACCCGGACACCCGGATGGAGGTTCTGATGGAGCATCGGGCCGCCATCTTTGGCAAGAAGGTGGCGGAGGAGCTGTGGCAGCACCAGATTCGCGACTACCAGATGGCCAAGGCCATGGACCGGATTACCGCCGATACCGAGCGCCCCCTTAACGCCCGACTTGAAGAACTGACCGAGCTGGTGCGCGATACCTATCCCCAGGCGGCCATCGACAATCAGAGCATGGCCATGGGCGACTCCTTCGCCAACAAGTTTATGGCGGCCAGCCAGGCCGACCTGCGCGCCATGCCCGTTCACCAGCGCCGGGAAACCATTGCCAATATCCGCCGCAGCCTCGGTTACAGCGAGCGCGCCGTGGAAAACCTGGCCCGCCTCGATCGCAAACGGGACCAACGCTGGCAAGCCGGTGACCAATACATGGCGCAACGGCAGGAAATCACCGCGAACTACGAGGGCGAGGAACGGGAACGACGGTTGGCAGAGGCCCGGCGGACCCTGCTAGGCGCCGAGGCGGACAGCATTCGCAAGGAAGAGGAAGCCGGATACTTCCGTTATCAACAGGAGCGCAGCTACGGCATTCACTAGCCGCTGGCACAGATACCCACAAAATCTGTGGATAACTGTGTTAGCACCGCCGGGACAGGGCCGCCAAAGCCCCATGGCACGGGCCTTGGCGGAAACCGGCGATAAAATAGGCTGGTCAAATATCGTCCCGGAACAACAAGTTATTGGTCGATTTACCGCCATTCTTCGAAAACGCCCGATTTCTGGCGCTCCCGGCGGTGTGTCCTTAGGTTGCCAACACAGTTATCCACAGCTTCGCTGGACAACTTTCCGCGGTGCTCCCACTGCAAGGAGACATGGGGCGCTCAGGTTATTGAGCCTTTTACTTGGTCGCTCAGGCCTCTAAACGCATAGTTAGGCAAGCACGAATGCTATCCAATCACAGCTAACACTGAGGTCGCAAAGCGAACACTTAGGCGAAGGACAAAATCAACGTAACCTGTCAGCTTGTTATCTTCTAAATTGCAAGAGAAAGCAGTGAGTTCAGAAGCAGAGCCGGCGGGCCCCCAGCCCGGGTAAAGTGAATCTCGCCGTTTGAGCCGAGCATCTTTGTTACGTGCTCATGTCTTCGCTTCTATCCAATAGATGACAACCCAGTGTATCCGCAGACTACCCATCAGCTATTTGATCCCGGACAAGCTTTTCGCTCTGCCAGGGATGCTGCGCATCCTCGCGCTGGCGGGTTCACCGAGCCTCCCGGTAAGAAACCATGCGCTGCTTGTCTTCGTCCCATAGGGCATAACGAAAGCAGTCTGCTATATCCCTCGGGGCCAGGGTCGTGGTCAACGGCGATTGTAGCTCCGGAATCGCCGCCATCACCTCGGGAAGGCGATAAAAAGGAATTCGGACGTTGAGATGGTGAATATGGTGAAAGCCAATGTTCCCGGTAAACCACTGCATGACCCGATTCATCCGCATGAAACTTGAAGACTCCATGGCCCCCCGGTAATAGGTCCAGGCTTCGGGCGAAGCAATCTGCATACGCCGGAAACTGTGCTGGGCAAAAAACAGGTAGCACCCTAAAGCGGAGGCAACAAGCATAGGCAGCAGGATGACAAAAAATGCCAGGCTGAAGCCTCCCAGCCACCAAAGCAGTCCAATCAGCCCGAAGTGAGTGATTAGCGCAATGAGGGAGTCAAGGTGTTTGGCCGGGGACCGAATTAGCGGTATGAGTGTGATGTTGAGGCCGAAAACAATCGGATAACTCAGCACCACCACCAAGGGGTGACGCTGAACACGATAGGCTAATCGCTGCCACCGTGTTGAAGCCCGCCAGATCCGGGTGGTCAAAAGCGGAAACGCTCCCACACTGGCATCTGAGATCTGCCCCACATGGCCATGATGGTAGTTGTGGCTTGCACTCCAGGAGCGGGTTGGAGTTAGGACAAAAGCGCCATAGGTATGAAAAAGCCAGTAAGCAGCACGTGAGTCTTTGAGAATGGCCCCGTGAAGGTAATCATGGAAGGTGATAAAGGCACGTACCATCAGGAGCGCGCCCAGCAGAGAACACACAAGCCGAAGCGGCCACCACGGAAGCGCTCCTGCGGCTATCAGGGCCGCGATCATTAACCCGAAAGTTGGACCGACTTGCCACCAACTTTGAACATAAGACGCTTCAACGTAAGGTTTGGTGGCTTGAAGCAGCTCCCGGCCTACCCGGATATCAGCACTGTGTTCGGGCAAGCTGCTATTCATTTTCTGGATATCGTTCTGACGCATTGCGCGCCCCTCCCTACCCTAAAATTAAATCTTGAGGCAGGGAATTTCCAGTTCCCGGATCATTTACCTATTAAAACAGAAGCACATAACGAATGAGATGGGCTCCCCCTGCTCCTGAGAAATCAAGGTGCCAGTCGCGTTGGCAAGCTCTAGTGCTTGGCGGAAAAAAAGCGCCCCTCGTCGTGGAAGGTGATCGTCTCCTGCTCGTCCGTTCCGATCAGTTAAAAATGCACATCAGAATGGGGCAGATCGTAAAACCCTTCGGGAGGGTGCCCATCCGGACTCCAGTCTAGAGGCAGGTCGGGACGGACTAAGGGCAGGTCAGTTCACAACCCGCAAATGGGTCGGATACCGGCCCAAAGTTGAGAAGCGCGAATGTCGGCTTTTGTTTAGGAAACCGAGGAGCGCGGGCTGTTCGCAAAGCGAACATTCAGATTGGCTGACAACATCTGTACTGAACGGTGGGAAGGCGACAGTGGAGTGCAGGATGTTTATCCGATGCCTTACTTGGTAATTTCGTGATGAAGGTCCACGCAGCGGGTTTCAGCGCCCACCGTTGTGGTAGACTGGCCCATGGTCAGCGACATTTGAGTCGCTCAAGTCCCCCCGGACGGTTACTCACTCGAGCCGCGATCATGGGGAGGACTTATGTTTGAAACTCACCCGGATTCCGAGCGCGGTTCGGAAACTGAAATCCTCAAGGGCAAGACGATCTCTCCGGGCATGGTTCAGGGAATTGTCCATGTCCATCACAGCTTTTTAGATCTCCCTGATATCCCGCCTGAAGCGATTTCCCTGAATGACGTGGAGAAGGAGTTCTCCCGCCTGAATGCTGCGACGACCAGAGTGTCGGATGATTTGGCGGCACTGGTACTAAGAGTTGCGGAGGAAGTCGATTCCAGTCTGGCAGAAGTTTTCGGGGCTCACCGACTGATTCTCAATGATCCTGCCCTCAGGGAAGAACTGCGCCGGGAAATTACTGAGAACCTCGTGGATGCCAGCACCGCCGTTCGGCATGTGTTCCGTCGTTGGGAAAAGCGTTTTCTCCTGATGGAGTCACAAATAGCCCGGGACAAAAGTGACGATCTCCGGGACGTTTCAGTGCGTCTATACAATGCTCTAGTGGGCATCACAGCCAACCCCCTGGAGGAGATCCCTTCGGGCTGCGTGCTGGCCACGTCACGGCTACTACCTTCCGATACGATATTCCTGGCTGACCGTTCAGTGGCGGCCGTGCTGCTTGAATACGGCAGTTTCGGCTCGCATTTTGCCCTGTTTGCCCGGGAAATGGCATTGCCCTGTATTTCGCGCCTATCCGGACTATCAGATATCCATCGAGAGGGGGCGCTTGCCCTGGTTGACGGCAGTACCGGCATAGTGACCCTGCGCCCCACGTGCCGCCAGATTGACCAGTTTGAGAAAAAGGTCAGGACACTTGCCAAAAGCCTCGGACGGGCGCAGGCCCACGCCATGGAGCCGGCGATCACCCGCGATGGTGTATCCATTGCCGTGCTGGCCAATGTCGGATTCTGCCAAGACACCGAGAACGCAATGCGCAACGGGGCAGAGGGTGTCGGCCTTTATCGGCTGGAACAGGCCTACCTCGGTCGCCTGGAGCCCCCCAGTGCCGAGGCGTTGTTGGCGGATATGCGGCAAACGCTCGCGGCGGCCAAAGGCTACTCCGTCGTAGTGCGGTTGCTGGATGTGGGGGCCGACAAACCCCTACCTTTTATTGAATTTGCCAGCGAATCCAATCCGGCGCTGGGGTGCCGCGGCGTGCGTATTTTGAAAGAGTACCTGGAACTACTGAAAACGCAGCTCAGGGCTATCCTGGCGTTGAGCCAGGAATATGATGTGCGGCTTCTGATTCCCATGGTGACCCTGGCTGAGGATGTGATGGTGGTCAAAAAACACCTGCTGGCGCTTTGTGGCGAGCTGAACATCACAACCCCACCGCAGCTGGGCGCCATGATCGAAACCCCGGCGGCCGCACTGTCGGCACGGCAGTTCGCCGGTGATGTGGATTTCCTAAGTTTCGGCACCAATGACCTCACCCAGTATGCCTTTGCTGCCGATCGTGAAAACGCCGCCGTAGAGCCCTATTTCAACGACGCCGACGCAGTCATCTTCAGGCTCATGCAGCTCACCCATGATGATGTGCCCGAGATGCCGCTATCGCTGTGTGGTGAACTGGCGGGTCGCCCTGAGCAAGTGGCCCGGGTCCTCCAGTGCGGCATACGGACCCTCAGCGTCGCGGGGCCGCTGATCCCCGCAGTGAAGGAGGCCATCCGTCACAGCAATTGTTTGGTTTCGGCGGTAACGAAACCACAGAGGTCGTGACGGTTTGCAGAGAACAGGTAAAGCCCCCAGACAGGCAGGCTGTAAGGGGGCGCGAAACTATTGCCAGCAAATCCGCTTGGTCGACCTCGGTTACGATGGATTCTCGATGATGATCTCTACCCGACGGTTCTGCTGACGCCCGGTGGGGGTGTCGTTGTTTGCGACCGGCCGATCCATGCCGAGCCCCGATGTGGAGAGCCGCTGCGAGGCGCCACCCCGAAGTTTCGCGCTTCCGGTGGCAAACAGCACATCTCCCAGTGTCAGAACCACGCCACGGTCGGTTACTTCTGCCTGGAGTGCCGCAATTTGGCTCTGGTACTCCGCTTCCTGCTGCATGGCAAGGGCGGCCGCTTCGGCCGCATCCTCCCGGGCCTTGCTGACTTCGAGGGTCCGTGCATTCAGCCGGGCCGCAGCGCGCTCCTCGCCAAACCTTGTGCGCTGATCCTCGGCATATCGCGTGGTCGCTTTGGCCTCGGCAATCGCGACTGCCCGATCAGCCATGTAGACCCGATGCTGACCCAAAGCTGCGTCATCATCGGGCAACGGCTGCTCCGCAAGGCGCACTGCGACTTCCGCATCCCTGAGCTCCATGCGGGCCCGATCGGCCAGATTGGGATCTTCCTGCAGGGTGGTCAGTTTGCCGCGCACGTTTTCGGCACTACGCCGTATGCTGCAACGTTATTTTTCGGTTATTTTCGAGGAACTGCTGCAAGCAGTCGGCTGTATTCGCTTTCACGACGTGGGGCAGCGGTTGGCACGGGGCCTGTTGCTGGCCCATGACCGGGCGCCAACGGCCGCCTTGCCCCTGACCCATCGCATCCTCGCGGAGACGCTGGGTGTCCAGCGTGGTGCGGTCACCCTCGCCGCGCTAAAACTGCAAGAAGATGGGATCATCCGCTACAGTCATGGCAGGATCACCATTATCGACCGCACCGCGCTTGAGGCAGCAGCCTGCGAATGCTACGGCGCCAGCATTGGAAACCTCACGAGTTTGTGGCCCCGCCTGTAGGTGCCCATTGACTATCGCCCATGCGCCGTCAAAAGGCCTGAAGACTGAATGAAGGAACGGCTCGTAACATGTACGGCTTCGTACATTCTGTCTGACAAATGGCGTACACTGACCTGGATCATATGGTTGGCCACGGGAGGCGCCAACGATGACACCGTCACCGCACCCCACACAGAACCATCTCCTTGCCGCACTGCCCGCGGACGTCCGGCAACGGCTCTTACCCTATCTTGAGGAAATCCCCATGCCCCTGGGCCAGGTGCTCTATGAAGCGGGGGACAAAATGCGCCACGTGTATTTCCCCACCGACAGCATCGTTTCCTTGCTCTATGTGATGGAGAGCGGCGCATCTGCGGAAATCTCAGTTGTGGGGAATGAAGGCCTGGTGGGGATCTCATTGTTCATGGGCGGTGAGAGCACCTCGAGCCGTGCAGTGGTCCAGAGCGGTGGTAGTGGTTATCGCCTGGCAGGGCAGCGCCTGGTTGACGAATTTCATCGACACGGTGACCTCATGTCACTTGTCTTGCGCTACACGCAGGCGTTGATCACCCAGATGGCACAGACGGCCGTCTGCAATCGCCATCATTCCATCGATCAGCAACTGTGCCGCTGGCTTTTACTCTCGCTGGATCGTTTACCCACGACCCACCTGGTCATGACCCAAGAGCTTATCGCCAATATGCTGGGTGTCCGCCGCGAAGGGGTGACGGAAGCGGCTGGAAAGCTGCAACAACTGGGTGTCATAAAATACCGGCGCGGACACATTGAAGTCATGGATCGCCCCAGGCTCGAGCAAATGAGCTGCGAATGCTATGCCGTGGTCAAACGGGAAACGGATCGTCTGCTCACCGTTCCATCCGCCTAGTGCATTCCGGGGGTTCTGGGGTTCGGGGGTTGCGCGTTCCCGGGCCGCTTGGCAGCCTGAGTGCGGTTCCGAACAGACCGCCACACATCCCAGGTATAGGCTGATTTATAGCTCCCATACCAGGTCGATAACGATGTTCAGAACCTTTTCGCCTCACCACCCCCGCACATGCTTCGAGACAGGGCCGGCATGCCCCCATTGCGGAGTCAGCGCACGATCAGCAGGGCAGCCCACCCTGGCATTCCCGCTGTCGGCATTTGGCGCTGATTCGTTCAACGATATTGCGCAGACCACCCTTGACGCGATTAACCAGGCGGTGCTGGTCATCGACCCTGAGGGCTTGGTTGTCTATCTCAACAATGTTGCCGAAGGACTCACCGGCTGGTCACGGGAAGAGGCGAAGGGGCGTTCGGTTGAACAGGTATTCTTCATTTTCGACGATACCATCGGGGCAGTGGAGCAGAATCCCGCGCGCCGGGCCATCAACGAGGATCGGCCGGTGAAGCTTGCTCTGGGCCGTGTCCTGATGCGCCGAGACGGTGCCAGTGTTGCCATCGAGGATTCCGCGACCCCCATTCACGACCGTCACGGCACAACGACCGGTGCGGTTATTGTTTTTCACGATGCCCGTCACTCCCGGTCCGCTTTGAGGAAGATGAGCCACGACGCCCAGCATGATCATCTCACCGGTCTGCCCAACCGAATGCTGATGATGGAGCGGCTCACTCAGGCCGTTGGCCTGGCGCGTCGGCACGGCAAGCAAACCGCGCTGCTGTTCATTGATCTGGATAATTTCAAACAGATCAATGACTCCCTGGGTCACAGCGCCGGTGATGCGCTACTGAAAGACATCGCCGTGGAGATGGGGAACTGTTTGCGCACTACCGATACCGTCAGCCGCCATGGCGGTGATGAATTTGTTGTCCTGTTGAGTGAAATCGAGGCGCCGGAAGATGCCCTGCAGGTGGCGGAAAAACTATTGGCCCGATTCGCTGAACCTCGCAAGATCGATAGGCGCAAAGTCCAAGTCACACTGAGCATTGGTATCAGTGTCTATCCGGAGGACGGGCAGGACGCCACTACCCTGATGGAGAATGCGGATACGGCCATGTACGCCACCAAAGAAAATGGGCGCAACGGCTACCGGTTCTTCCAGCAGCTGCAAGAGCCGACTTAGCTGGCATTACCTCTGCAACCCCCATTTGCTCGAAGCAAAAGAATGGATGAACCGGTGTTGATCTGGCACCGCCGGGGTTAACTTTTTAGAAGGTGCCTTATGCGTGTTTTTACCAACCCGGTCGGTGCCGGTGCCCTCTGGTTCGATAACCTGGCCACTGCAGATGGTACTCCCGTTGCCTATGATCCTCAGGCCAGGGCCTTTGTGCCCGTGCCGGCTTTCTGTGCCAACCGTGAGGTGATTGGCTGTAACTGGATCGCACCGGAACAGGGGGCTTTTTGTCGTTCCTGTGCGATGACCGCTCTAGCGCCGGATCCGAACATTCCCGGCGCCATACCCAACTGGGCCCACACCGAAGCTGCAAAACGCTGGGTGCTGGACAATCTGGGGCGCTGGTCCTGGTTCCGGCCTGAGGACTCCGGCTGCCGTCCGGTCTTCCACATGCTGGCGGAGGGGCTGACGCCGGTTTTCATGGGTCACGCTCAGGGTGTCGTGACCATCAGCGTGGCAGAGGCAGACCCGGTCATTGGAACCACGCGGCGGGAGGCCCTGCAAGAACCTTATCGCACGATGGTTGGCCATATGCGCCACGAAATCTCCCATATGTTATGGTGGCGCCTGAGCCTGCGTGAGGACTTTTTGGAGGCTTTTCGCGCCATGTTTGGTGACGAGCGTGAGGACTACCGCGCCGCGCTGCAACACCACTATGACAGTGGTCCTCCGCCGGACTGGAGGAGCCATTTTTTGACCAGCTACGCCTCCACCCACCCCCATGAAGACTGGGCTGAAACCGCCGCCCACCTTTTGCACTTGACGGACATCACCGACAGTTTCGGGGCCGCCGGATTAAACTCACCCCAGCTCCCGGCAAACGGCTGGGACCCCTATGCAGAGCCTGAGGCTGAGCGCCTGATTCAAGTGGCTGCGTCGCTGACGGTAGCCGTGAATCACGTGAACCGATCCATGGGCCTTTCCGATCTTTATCCCTTCGTGCTCTCTAGCAGAGCGCGGGAAAAGCTGGCCTTTGTCCACGGCTGGCTGCGCCGGGGCGCTCAGGGGCGTTAGGAGGCGTCGAACCGTCGTTCGAATCTGTTCGCCCGTGCGGGGTGCTGTCCCGAGTGATAAAAGCCCCACTGACCAAAGCCGGCCAGTGAGGCTAAATCCTAATGTTCTTGCATACGGAGTGCGTATTTACTGTGGGCTTGGGCTAGCCTCGATAGGAGCGCTAGAACGAAGAGCCTCAATCCGATCGACCTGATCAGGATCGAAAAACCGCAGGTAATCGAAGGTGGGGAACTGTAGTAGTTCAATGATTCCGGACACCAACGTAGGTGGTAAGATCACCACCATAAACGAGGTGTCTGATGACCAGAAAGCGACGTTCTTTTTCTTCTGAGTTCAAAAGGCTACCGCTCTCTTGACGTCGGACGACATGAATCGTACGCGCTGATAGACCAGTTGAGTGAGCAAATGACTGTTGAAATGGTCTGCAATGCGTTCGAATTTAGCCGTTCCAGCTATAAGGAGTATTGCCAACGGCGGAAGCAGGTGGATGCTGAGCGTCTGGCCCTGAAGGCGCAGGTACACCGCCTTTTTACCATGAGCCGCAGTTCTGCCGGCAGCCGGACAATAAAAGGCATGCTCAACGAAGACGGCGTTGTCATTGGTCGCTTCAAGGTTCGACGTTTAATGAGCGAGCTTGGGCTGATCTGCAAGCAGCCAGGTCCTCACGCTCACAAGCAGGCCACCGTTGAACGACCGGATATCCCGAACCACTTGGCCCGTGAATTTGCAGTAGAACGGCCTGATCAGGTTTGGTGCGGTGACAAAAGGATGTTGGTGGTTATCTGATGGACTACTACAACCGGCAACGACCTCATGCATTCAATAGCGGTATTTCACCCGTTGCGGCTGAGGAAAACCTTACAATACTGTCCGGGATTAGTTGACCACTACACAATCAGCTATGAGCCAACAGGTTTTGCCATGGAGCAACATCACGTCAATCGGCAAAGTCGCGCGCCTACCGTCGACATGGGCAGGGCGAGGCGTTAAATATCCGTCCGCCGGCGTACTTATTATTTCTTTACCTGCAAATCGTTTTTGACGGCTTGCGCGCCCGAGACCCCTTGCGCCACTTCCGTGGCACGGTCGACCATCGACTCTGAGTCGACGAAGCCGCTCAGTTGCACGGTTCCGTTGTAGGTCTTGACGCTGATTTGGAATACCTTTAGTTCGGGGTCACCTAAAATAGCGCTTTTTACCTTGATGGTGATGGCACTATCGTCAAGGTACTCGCCAGTGCTTTGTCGAGTTGACGTTGAGGTACAGGCCGCAGTCGAAAATAGCGCCAGCCCAAACATCAGCGCGGACAAAAAATGTGCGAATGGGAATCTGTAAGTTGTCATGCGCGACTCCTATGTTGTTGGAGCTGTAGACGTCTTTTTTCAATTTGGCATGCTCCAAAGTAGCGGTCAGTGCGAAAGCACACACAAGTTGAAAATTCCGGTTGTGGCCTGCTCAGCCCACATTCCGCCTCGCCTCAGCGAAAGCCAAGAAAGGAAAGAATGGCCAGAACGATAACGACTGAGAGACCGTAAATCTGGTTGCGCCGCGTTCCCTGCGGCGGATGATGCAACTACCTTGTATTGGCTGGTCCATTGCCACATCGGGGTTTAGATTAGAATGAGAGGCGTTGTCTGGTCTGTACGCTGGCCCACAGAGCGCATAAAAATAACGAAGCGTTTCGTTTTTCTGTCGCCCGATTCTGCGCCCTCGATGTAAAGACGTTGATAGGCCAAACAATGCCTGCGAAAACGCTAGCAGGCAGCTCAGTCAAGGCACTACGGGTCATATCAGCGTTTGGAGATTTTTTTCGAAGTCTTTGATTTGCTTGTCAGCTTCGTCTCTTGTGATGCCATAAGCTTGCTGAATCTTGCCGGCCAGTTGTTCGCGCCTGCCAGCAATCTCGTCAAGGCGGTCATCCGTCAGCTTGCCCCACTGCTCTTTCACCTTGCCCTTCAGTTCTTTCCAGTTGCCTTCAATGGTGTCCTTGTTCATTTCAGCGCCTTCGGCCCTTCGGCCCTTCGGCCAGATGATGGGTTCATCGAACGAAGGCCCGCGCCAAAACAAACGGTTCGCCGCCGCTTCAACATCGTCCACCCCAGGGCCATAGATGACTGTCCGACAAGTGGGGGCAAGCGAAAGTCCGCTTTTGTTTAGTATCGAACTTCGCATCGATGACATTAGATCTAAATCTATACCCGGCCGATTTATGGTAACGAGGCGCGCCCAGTTCATGGTTGCATGACTCGGGAAATTTTTTTCATTGTCCCCGACGTTCCACTCGCCGATGCGCTCCACAACTTTGCACATGCTTCGAGGTTTTTCTGGCAGCGAAAGTTTGAATGACTCTGGGTGAACGATAGACTCCCCACCTACGCGCGCAAATTTCCCAATGGCCTCCGGGAGGGCTTGTGAAAACACATAACACAATCATGCTCGAGTCCCTGATTGCCGGGCTCCTGCTGACGCTGTTCTCCGCCCCCGTGACTGCGAAGGAAGCCTATGGAAAAGAGATCGAATACGTCTGTCGGGGCGACCTGGTAACCAGCACGGCGGGTTACCGCACCGGGTTTCGTGAAAAAAACCGGCTCAAACGCTTGGTCTTCCTGCTGGAAAAGCCCCGGCTAATTACTGTGCGCGGAGGCGACGGCGCCAGCGTGGCGTTTGCCGACTACCAGATCCGGGATGACTACTTGGTCAGCGACCTGCACAATCAAAACACCTTCCGGCTAAATCTTGCCAACCTGCGTTTCGTGGCGACTTCCCCGGGCGGCCATCTGGCTGACAAATCCAACCCCAACCCCTGGTTGATCGCCGGGAAATGTCGAGCCCTCTAACGGGTTTGAACTGAGACCGAGGTCACCAGCCCGATCCCAACATTTGCCTTGTGCGTCCGAGTCATAGCCTTCGGGGCACAACCTTAGAGCCGACTTCGCCCCGCGCCGCCTGCAACCGGGACAGCTCGCTCGGCAGCTGTAAGGCCTGTTCGGCGTAGCGAAAAGCGAGGTCGGCCTGCGCCGACGCCTGCTGGCTGAGTGCCGGGTTGCCCAGGGCCGCCAGGCCCGCCAGGGCTTTCTGCAAACAGATCATCACCTCGACCGACCCGGCTCCGTCACGGGCTATGGCACTGAAGGCATCTTCGAACAACGACGCCAGCGACAGTTCGGGCACCGCCACCCGATCGTAGTCCGGCCCGGTCTCGGGCTCGTCCTCGGGCGGCGACGCCCAGATTGCCAGGAGCCGCACCAGGGCTCCGATGATGTTAATGGCGGTACCCGGGTCATTGACGGCCGGCGACAACGCCCGACTGGCAATCTCCGAAAGCACTACCAAACCAAATCGAGGATCCTCATCGAAAGTGCGCGACTCACCAACGACAAAACACCCCGTAATCTTAGCGACTAGCTCAGCCGGAGGTTCACCCTTATCTGAGCATACATAGGCAACCGGTTGGCCTGGCAGCGTCATTTTGCCTGGCAGTAAGGCGACCTCAATTCGCAAATCGTGCTCTTCCGCCAGCGACTGAAGAGCGGCCACATCAATGTGCTGAATGTATGCAATCCGCTCCACCTCTACCGGTATCCCGTCGCATCCTCCTCGCGCCGGAATCGCCCCCATTGTCGGACTCTTTCGGCGCCTTAACAGGGTTGTTTCCGCCGCTCGCTCTACCTTGGATACGGTATTACCCAATCGGCCCAGCCTCGCAATAGCGTCGACCCATTTCAAAAAATTAAAGATCACCAGAGCGAACACCACCAGCGTGATCACTAACAGTGCAAAACGACCACCTTTTTCATAATAATCGTTGGTAATAGCCACTAACCCTACGATGCTGAAGATGAAAGCACCGACAAAGGTCGACAACGCGTTTTGCGAGCGATCGTCGGAAATCACTACCGCGAAAGTCCTGGGCGTAGCGCTGCTACTTGCTGACTCGTAGGCCGCCAACATAGACCCCACAGCAAACACCGCCATGACCAGCATGCTGCCAGAAATCACGGTGAGAAGTTTTTCAACAGAATCATCAGAAATGTCGGGGAAGCGATGGGAAAGCTCCCAAAAATCAGCAAACCTGGCAATCAAGGCTACGCCAATCGACAGTAAACAAATGAACATCGGCTTGACCCAGAGCCGCTCACCCAGTCGGTTAAGAACAAATCTCAGCCTATCGGTCACTGTTCACTCCCCAAAAGTATTCACACTAATCCGTCAGGCGCTCGATCACTCAGGCATCAATACCGAATCAATCAGGTGGATCACCCCGTTGGCCTGCATCCGGTCGGCCTTGACCACCGTGGCACTGTTGCCCCGGGCATCCCGGAGCACCAAGCTGTCCCGATCCACACCCAGGGTCAGCTCACCGCCCTGGACCGTGCCTAGGGTCTGCCGGCCATTGTCCTCCTCGACCATCTCCAGGGCGGCCGAGGAAGTTGCACTGGCCGGGACCAAGTGAAAGGTCAGGATGGACTTCAATTGCTCCGCGTTTTCCGGTTTCAGCAGAGCCTCCAGTGTGCCGGCCGGTAGTTTGTCGAACGCCGAATTCGTGGGCGCGAACACGGTGTAGGGGCCGGGACCGGACAGGGTTTCCGCCAGCCCCGCGGCCTTGATCGCGACCACCAGGGTGCTCAGGTGCGCCATGGTTTCGGCACTTTCGACAATGTTCAGTTTCTCCCGCTCGACCGTACCGTGGTGGTCGGCAAGGACCCCGGGGGCTGCCGCCACCCCTGCCAGCAGCACCACGGCGGCCGCCCACGCTTTGAATCCGTTCACCGCTCTCATGTCGCCATCCTCGATTGATTGCCGCGGTTTCGGCCACCACCCCCAAGCAAGACCGCGCCGTGGTCCTGAGCCGGACACCGGCTCATTGGATTAATTATTGCTCATTTCCCAATCTAGTCACGGTCGGCACCAATTACACTTTGTCCACACCTCATTGAGCGTCCTGCAACCGACTCTTAGCATGCCCGGAGATGCCCAAAGCGGACTAAACTCAATTGCAGCAGGCAGGGAAAGGACACAACCATGACATCCGAGACCAACGGGGAGGAGACCGGGCCAACCGACCGCCACGGCGCCGAAGAACGGCACCCGCTGGACGCGCCCTTCTTCGGTGCCATCAGCATTCGAAGCGTCGCCCTGGTGATCCTGGCCAGCATCGCCTCCCTGTATTTCATCGACTGGGCCCAACCGGTGCTGCTGCCCCTGGTGGTGGCCGTACTGATCAGCTACGCGCTGGATCCGCTGGTGTCTGTTTTCGACCGCATCAGGTTTCCCCGGCCACTGAGCGCGGCCCTGGTCCTGATCGCACTGCTGGGCATCGGGGTAGCCGCAGGCTCGCCCCTGAAGCAGGAAGCGATGGCGCTGCTCGACAAGATCCCCACCGCGGTCCAGGAGTTCCAGCGCCGGGAATCCCGCAGCCCGGATGAAGAGAGCCTGATGGAAAAGGCGCAGACGGCCGCCAAGGAGATCGAGGAAACGGCGGAGAAAAGCCGGGCCGCGCAGATCCCGACCAAGCCCGGCGTCACTCCCGTTCAAATCGTCGATAAATCCATGGACATCCAGGAGTATGTGATCAGGGGCTCGCCTGCGGCCCTGGTCCTGGTCACCCAGTGCTTCACGGTGTTGTTGCTGGTGTTTTTCCTGCTGTCGGTGGGGTCGCTGTATAAGCGCAAAGTGGTGAGGATTTCGGGGCCGTCGTTCGGACGCATGCGCAAGGCTACCCGGATCCTGAACGACCTGCATTTCCAGGTTCGCCGGTTTCTGTTCGTGATGCTGATCAGCGCCCTGTTCGTCGGCGTGCTCACCTGGCTGGCGTTTCTGGCCCTGGGCATGGAACAGGCGGCGTTGTGGGGCGTTGTCGCCGGCATCGCCAGCGGGGTCCCCTACCTGGGGCCCTTCCTGGTGTTCATTGGCACCGGCCTGGCCGGGTTCGTGCAGTTTGGTGAACTCAACATGGCCATCATAGTGGCGGTCACCTCGCTGGTGATCACCAGCATTCAGGGCTACCTGTTGATGCCCTGGCTAACCAGCTACATGTCCAGCCTCAACACGGTCGCCATCTTTATCGGCCTGTTGTTCTGGGGCTGGCTCTGGGGGCCGGTGGGGCTGATCGTCGCCACCCCCATCCTGATGATCACCAAGTCCCTGTGCGATCACATCGCCAACCTGCGCCCGGTTGGGGAATTGCTTGGCAAATAGGCGCCTGCGAGGTGAGCCATGGCAGCACCTGCCGTTGATGCGGTTCGCTGGATGGCGCGGATGGGATACGCCGCGCGGGGCATTGTCTATCTGCTGGTCGGCGGACTGGCGGCCCTCGCGGCCTTTGGCCAGGGCGGCCAAACCACCGGCAGCCGGGGTGCCCTGGAGCGGCTGCTCACCGCGCCCCTGGGCGACGTCATCCTGGCTGCCCTGGCAGTCGGGCTGACCGGCTTTTCCCTCTGGCGCTGTGTCCAGGCGCTTCGGGATACCGACCATCACGGCCTGGGGCCGAAGGGGCTCACGGTCCGGGTCGGCCTGCTGGTCAGCGCCGTGACTCACCTGTTGCTCGCGGTGTTCGCGGTCAGCCTCATCTTTGCCTTCGGTGGCGGCGGCTCCGATGGCGATTCGGAAAAAAGCATCGCCAGTTGGCTCATGCGCCAGCCCTTTGGGCGCTGGTTGGTGGCGGTGGTGGGGATGGTCATGATTGGCGTGGGCATCGCCCACGCGGTCAAGGGCGCGGCCGCACACTTTGACCGCCATTTCGACATGCCGGCGACCACCCAGCTCTGGGCCTACCCAATTTGTCGATTCGGACTGATCACCCGGGGCCTGGTGTTCATCATTGCCGGCGGTTTCTTCCTTCTGGCCGCCCATCAACTGGACCCGGACGAAGCCGGCGGCATGGCGGAGGTGTTTGACTCGTTCCGCAATCAGCCCTACGGCACCTGGCTCATTGCCTCGGTCGCGGTCGGGCTCTTTGCCTTTGGGCTCTACAGCCTGCTGGAGGCGATCTACCGGCGGGTCGAACCGGATGCCTGAGAAGCCGGCCCCGATGCAGAAGAAGTGGCCGGCTCCGGGTCGGATGGGGCCGGCGGCGAGTGGCCTTCCCCCTGTTTCATGAGTTCCATGCCGCCCTGCATCAACAGGGACTTCAACCTGGGGTCCCCCTGCTGGGCGATGCCGACCGCGAAGGCGGTGAGGGCCGCCTCCAGGGGATTCTCCCGTATCAGCTCACGCACCCCGTCCAGAGAACTGCGTGAGCCCGCGGAGCCGGACCGGGACGACTTGGCCGTGGCACCCGCACCGGCCAGACGCCAGAAGAACCCGGCCAGCAGCAGGACACAGGCCAGGCCAACCAGCGCCAGCGCGGCGGCCTCACCGACATGGGGCTGCAACCCGAGGATGGCGGCCTGCACCAGCAGGTAAAAGCCGGTAATCAGGAGGGCAGCCAGCAGAATCAGTCCCAGCATGAACGCAGTGATGGCTGCGACCGCCTTGCGCAGTGCCCCCTGAACTTTGGCCTGAGCAGACTCAAGCATGATCAGCGATCAAGCAGCTTGCCCACCAGCACCCCCAGCAAAAACATCAGGACCACGCTGAGGAAGGGGCGCTCCTCGATCTTGTGTTCGACATCGTGGATCGCCTTGTCGCCGGCATCCTTGGCACGATTCAGGGCGTCCTGCCCGTGCTGCCGGACCTGATCGAAGGCCTCACGACTCTCACGGCGGATTTCATCCCGCAGACTGCTGATGTTGCTCTTCTGCCCTTCGCTCACGGCGCGCGTCAGGCTGGCCAGATCTTCCCGCAATTGCTGCAGGTCCTTCTTGACCTGGTTGTATTCGTCCTGACCGGATTTTGCTTCCATCGTTCGTCTCCTTTTCCACCAGATTTACCGCGGATCGGGCATCTCCAAGGACCAGGATGCTCCTGTCACCAACCCGCCCGCCAGGGGCCTGGCCGGTGATGCCGAATTAAGCGTAGCACACAGGAATAAGACCAGAGGGCCGGGCCAGGGTCAGCCCGCCTGCTGCAGACCCGACGACGCCCGGAACGGGGATTCGTTCAGAGTCTTAAGCTTGCGGCGCAGTCGGTAACGCTGAAGTCGGGAGTTCTGGTGTTTGGTGTCCCAGGAATCGGGGGTCAGGTCGCACTGGTCATCCGCGGCATGCAGTTTGAAGCTGCGCTCGGCCCCCATGGGCAGGTCCTCCGGTCCGTAGATGCCAATCAGTTGAATGGTGAGCCACTGGAATTCGATGCCATTGGTGGGCCGATACCCCTGCAATTCGATGTCCGCGGCCTTGGCCACCCGCTCAACGATATCGCGGAAGGTGCCGATGTGAAGGTAGCCGCCGGATTCGAGCGGCCCCTGGCGGGTGTTGTCCCGAACCACATCGGCAATTGGGCGCTGGCCCTCTTGTTCAACGCCTTCCGGCTTGCCTTGATCGTCGTACCCCCGCTCCAGGTCGGTCACGTCCATGACAATGGTGCCGTGGGAGGTCTGCAACTCGGCCACAATGTACTCAATGAACACCGGCTCAGCGCTCATGTTGCTGATGATGCACAGGGCATTGATGTCCTTGCTCTTGCCCCGGTTGATGATCAGCCGGGGACGGCGTTGCCGGCGATAGCCCTTGTACAGGAGCTGGGCGTAAACCAGCCAGATCATCAGGGTTGCGATGGAGGTAAGCGCGGTGATGCTTTGATGGTGCTGCGATAGCCAGTTCAAGATGATTGCCTCCTCGACGTACTGGATTCAGTGCTCGGATGGGTCGGGCGCCGGCACGTCCGATTTGCTGGCGCCCTGATCCCGGGCCAGTTCGCTGGCCCATTCCTGGTCGCCCTGCTCGGCCGGCAGCGGCTGCTGGTCCCGGCCACGTACAGGCGCGAAGAGCACCCGGGTCAGCAGTGGAAAGTGATCGGATCCGATGTCCGGCAGACGCTGGATGGCGATCAGGGTGAAATGCTCGCTGTGGAACAGGTGATCCAGGGGCCAGCGCATCAGCGGGTACTGGGCGTGAAAGGTGCTTCGCAGCCCGCGCCCGACCCGGGGATCCAGCAGGCCGCTGACCTTGCGGAACAGGCGGGTGGTCGGCGACCAGGCCACGTCGTTGAGGTCGCCGGTGACAATCACCGGTTCGTCGGTGTCGGCCACGCTGCGACCGACGATGACCAGCTCGGCGTCCCGCTCCGCCGACTCCGGGTTTTCGGTGGGACTGGGCGGTGCCGGGTGCAGGAAATGCATGCGTACCCGGTCGCCGGAATGCAGCTCCACCAGCGCGTGCATGGAGGGCACCTTGTCCTGCACCAGGTAGCGGCATTCGCTCTCCCGCAGCGGCAGGCGGGAATACACGTGCATGCCGTAGAGGTTATCGAGTGGGCACTTGATGGTGTAGGGCATGCGGGTTTCCAGTTCCGCCAACTGGTCCTGCCACCACTGGTCGGACTCCAGGGTGACCAGCACGTCGGGCTGGTGCTTCACGACCAGCGCGATCAGGGCGTCGGCCCGGCGATTGGGGGTCAGCACGTTGGCGGTGAGGATGGTCAGGGTGTGGGCCGGGTCAGGGTTGAGCGCCGGTTTTACCTCTTTCGGCCACAGAGGCGTGTAGGGCAGGATCCACCAGGCCTGGCCGACCAGGGCGCCTCCGGCCAGTGCCATCCACACCCAAGTACCAGGGCGTTCGAGGTCCAGAAACACCAATTGCAGGAGCAGCAGAGCCAGCGCCAGGATGGCAATCTGCATCCGCGGAAAATCGAACCCCCGGACCAGCCAGTGCGGGTTACGCCACAGCGGCAGCAGGGTTGCGCCCACGACGGCGAGGGTGCAGGCACCGAGGACCCAGGGTAAGGCGGTTTGCAGAATGGCCATGACGACTCCCTGTCCTCCCCCTGCTGAAATCTGACGTGCTTAGCCGAAGTAGTCCTGCATCCAATCCACCAGGGTTTGCACGCTTACCTCGGCCAGTGCCAGCCCCTGGAAGCTGTCACCCACCTCGTCGTCGATGGTGACGAACTGGTACAGCAGCACCCCCGGTTGTTCGTCGTGCAGAATCAGGGTAATGCGACGGCGGGTGCGCAGGCAGTCGATGGTCATGACATCGGCGGGGATGCCGGCATCGCGCATGCCCCGACGCACCTCCACCACCGGGTTGATGTGGTCATGGGCGGCCTGGATGCGGGCATGGGCATCGCTGGCCATATCGGAGAGCGCTTTCAGAGGATCTTCGGACATGGATATCGCCTGAATGAGGCCGATTGGGTTTGGTTTGGGCTTGCTCAGAGTCTAGCAGACTGGGGCACCAGGCAGTTCATGGTGGTAATCGACAAGTCCCGGAACAGGGCTTCCGATGCGACCAGCCCCGGGAACTGATCGGCCATGGCCCGGCGGCACGACGATTCCCGCTTCTCGCTGGTGTCGACGCAGGCGCGATGCGCCTCGGACCCCGCCACCGAGCCGGTCGCCTCTTCGCACAATTGCGGCACCTGCTCCACCGCCCAGTCCACCACGGCGCCACGCTCCAGCGGATTGGCAGCCAGATTGGTAAATCGGGCCGGGTCCAGGGGAGGCGCTTCCTCCTGGGTCTGATCCCAGATGACAAAGGCGACAGCCGCCGAAACCAGCATCACGGTGGCAACAGGGAATTTCATAGGGAGGTGGATCCGCAGTGGCGAGTGAGAGAGCGATGATAAAGATTCCGCCAAATGCTGTCGAACCGTGACCACGGCCCCGAATTTGGTTGCAAATTGTAGCTTTTGTTTACGTACTCTGGCGCTTCGCTGGATTTTCTTCTACGTTCGGAAGTCATTGTTGGACAATCTCAAAAAGGATCTTTGTTATGTTTGTGGTTAAGCGCCGCCAGGACCAGGACCGCCTCACCGAGCACCTCTCCAGCCAGGAACACTACATCCGCGCCATCAAGAACTGCAACGCGGTGATCGAGTTCACGCCCGACGGCACCATTGCTGACGCCACCCCCGCTTTCCTGAAGGTGGTGGGCTATCAGAAAGACGAGGTGGTCGGCCGCCATCACGCCATGTTCTGCGATCGCAGCTATGCCCAGAGCAACGACTACCGGGCCTTCTGGGATGCCCTGCGCCGGGGCGAGCCCCAGAGTGGCGAGTTTGCCCGTTACACCAAGGCCGGGAACAAGGTCTGGCTGCAGGCCAACTACTTCCCGGTGGTGCAGGCCAACACCGTGGTCCGGGTGGTGAAATTTGCCTCGGAAATCACCGAGTCCACCATCAAGCGCAAGGAAGACGCCGCCGTCTTTGAGGCCCTGAACCGCTCACTGGCGGTGATCGAATTCACCCCGGACGGCACCATTCTGAAGGCCAATGACAACTTCCTGGCCACCACCGGCTACGCGTTGCAGGACATTCAGGGCCAGCACCACCGGATGTTCTGCTACGACGACTTCTACCGGGACAACCCCAATTTCTGGCAGGAACTGGCCAAGGGTCAATTCCGCTCCGGCCAGTTCCAGCGGCGCCACCACAATGGCGATGAAATCTGGCTGGAGGCCACCTACAACCCGGTGTTCGACACCGAGGGCCAGGTGATCAAGGTGATCAAGTTCGCCAGTGACATCACCGCCAAGGTGCGCCAGACCGAGTCGCTGCGAGCCATCACCGAAGCGGTAACCCAGGCTGCCGACCAGACCATCGACAAGGCCGATTCCGGCACCGAGATCCTGCAGGCCGCCGTCGAGGCCGCCAACCGCTGTTCAGACGCGGTCACCGCCTGTGCCAAGCTGGCCGAGCAGTTGATGGCCCAGTCCAAAAGCATCACCGACATCGTCAGCACCATCAGCGGCATTGCCGAGCAGACCAACCTGCTGGCCCTGAACGCCGCCATCGAAGCCGCCCGCGCCGGTGAGCATGGCCGCGGATTCGCGGTGGTGGCGGACGAGGTCCGGCAACTGGCGGCCCGGGCCCAGCAGTCCACGGTGGAAATCGGCAGTCTGGTGGAAACCAATCATGGCCTGACCGGGCAGATGACCAGCCAAATGGACCAGGTCAAACAGCACGCGGCGTCCGGCGCGGGCCAGGTGGAGCAAGCCTCGAGTGCCTTCCACGACGTTCGGGATGGCGCGGTGTCGCTGTCGGAAATCATTCGGGACAGTCATTTCAGTTAATACGCCTGTAAGACCCGCTGACTGGCCAGGCCCAGGGCCCGGCCAGTCAGCCACCAGAATGATGCATCGCCCTGCCCCATTGCACCAAAACGAGGCGAACGAATCGCCATCGGCTCAGTCCTACCTGCTCCACCTCTTTCCTTTCTCCCAATAATTCATAACCTTAGCGTTCGTGGCACGGATGTTGTCTTGTCAATGATACGCAGCGAGACGTTGGTACCTGAAACCACAATCAAAGCGCGACAATCTGACAAATGGTCGACTAGGGTTCCGGCCGGTGTTTCCCACGAAGGGAAGCGCGGGTGACTGGTCCGAGAGTTGACGGCCTTTTCCAAGGCTACACGGCGGGACAAAAGCCCGGGAGGATCGTTCAGTTACTGACGCCTCTCGTGTTTTTCAAACACTCCCAGCCAACTGGAAAAGGTGGAAACGGTTATGTTGCACTCCGCAGCCCCTCTCTACGACGATCTGATTCCCGGCGGATCCCACTGGTCTTTCATCATGCGCCGCGGCCACGTGCTGCGCCTGATTGACGAAACCGGCGGGGCCAATGTCGGCATGTTGATGTACAACCCCGAGAACCCCCTCGAGCGGTACAACATGCCGGACACCCTGAAAAACCAGCACACTTTCCTGCTCACCAAAGGCCACGTGTTGCTCTCGGACATGGGCCGGGTGATGGCCTCCATCGTGCGCGATGACCTCGGTTGGCACGACACCGTGAGCGGCACCTGCAACGCCGAACTGGTGGAGACCCGCTGGGGTCGCAAGACCTATCAGGACGCCCACAATCACTATCACCGCAACGGCTTCACCAGCTTCCTGAACGAGCTGGCCAAGTACGGTCTCGGCAAGAAGGACCTGACCGCCAACCTGAACTGGTTCAGCAAGGTCAAAACCGATGATGAAGGCAACATGGCCTACGTCTCCGACCATTCCCACGCCGGTGCCACCGTGGACCTGCGGTTCGAGATGGACACCATCGTGGTCCTGCACACCTGCCCGCATCCGCTGAGTCCGGCCGAGCAATACCCCAGCCACCCCCTTCGCTATCAGCTGTTCAAGGCCGCGCCGGTCACCGACGCCGACCCTTGCAAGACATCGTCGCCGGAGGCCACCCGGGCCTTTGCCAACACCGCCCTGTACCACCTGATGCAGGCCTGAGACGAAGGAGGCTAACCATGATCAAAGCAAGCACACTGCACCCCGAAACCGCCGCCTTCCGCGAGACCGTACCGGCCGGCGAGTATTTCCTGAAAGTGGTCAAAGCGGGTGAAACCATCCGCATCCTGGACCGGGAGGGCAACCAGGCCGCGGACACCCTGTTCTACAACGCCCACAACCCGACCGAACGCTACAGCGCGGTGGACACCATCCGTGCCCAGGGCAATGTCTACCTGACCGCCGGTTCGAAGCTGATGTCGTCGGAGAACAACCTGATGCTGGAGATCACCGCCGATACCTGCGGCCGGCACGACACCCTGGGCGGCGCCTGCGCGGCCGAGAGCAACACCACCCGCTACGCCCTGGAGAAGAAGTGCATGCACGCCTGCCGGGACAGCTGGCTGGTGGCGGTAACCGAACACGAGGAGCTCGGCCTGAGCAAGCGCGACATCACCCACAACATCAACTTCTTCATGAACGTGCCGGTCACCGCCGACGGCGGCCTGACCTTCGCCGACGGCATCTCCGATGCCGGCAAGTACGTGGAGCTGAAAGCGGCCATGGACGTGCTGGTGATGATTTCCAATTGCCCGCAGTTGAACAACCCCTGCAACGGCTGGAACCCGACGCCGATCGAGGTGCTGGTATGGAACTGAACCCCGTCTTCAAAAAGGTCCTGATCGCCAACCGGGGCGCCATCGCCTGCCGGGTCATCCGTACCCTCCGAGCCATGGGCATCACCTCGGTGGCAGTGTACGCCGAGGCCGATGCCGACTCACTGCACGTGCGTCAGGCCGACGAAGCCTATTCCCTGGGCGAGGGCCCGGCGGCCGCCACCTACCTGGACCAGGACAAGCTGTTCGACATCGTGCGTGAGAGCGGCGCCGGCGCCATTCACCCGGGTTACGGCTTTCTGAGCGAAAACGCCGACTTCGCCCGCCGCTGCGACGCCGAGGGCGTGATCTTCCTCGGCCCCACCCCGGAGCAGATGGAGGAGTTCGGTCTCAAACACACCGCCCGGACCCTGGCCGAGCAAGCCGGCGTGCCGCTGCTGCCCGGCACCGGCTTGCTGACCGATCTGGACGACGCCCTGCAGGCCGCCGAAGCCATCGGTTACCCGGTCATGCTGAAGAGCACCGCCGGCGGCGGCGGCATCGGCATGTCCCGCTGCTTCGGCGCCGAGGACCTGCGCAAGAGCTTCGAATCGGTCCAGCGCCTGAGCCAGAACAACTTCAGCAACAGCGGCGTGTTCCTGGAAAAATTTGTCGAGAGTGCCCGGCACATCGAGGTGCAGCTGTTCGGCGATGGCCGTGGCCAGGTGGCCGCCCTGGGCGAGCGGGACTGCTCGGCCCAGCGCCGCAACCAGAAAGTGATCGAGGAAGCCCCGGCCCCGGGGCTAAGCGACGACGTGCGCACCCGAATGCACGACACCGCCCGCCAGCTGGGCGAGAGCATCGGCTATCGCAGTGCCGGCACGGTGGAATTCATCTACGACCCGGACACCACCGAGTTCTATTTCCTGGAGGTGAACACCCGCCTGCAGGTGGAACACGGTGTGACCGAGCAAGTGTACGGCGTCGACATCGTCCGCTGGATGGTGGAACTGGGCGCCGGCGTCCTGCCCGATCTCAATACCCTGGCCGGCACGCTTACCCCTTCCGGCCACGCCATCCAGGCCCGCATCTACGCGGAAGACCCGAACAAGGACTTCCAGCCCAGCGCCGGCCTGCTCACCAACGTGGTCTGGCCCGAGGATCCGGGCCTGCGCATCGACCACTGGCTCCAGTCAGGCACCGAGATCTCGCCGCTGTTCGACCCCATGCTGGCCAAGGTGATCGTGCACGAATCCGATCGCGAAGCCGCGCGTCAGCGCCTGATTGCGGCCCTGGACGACAGCCAGTTGTACGGTATCGAGACCAACCTGACCTACGTGCGCCAGGTGCTGGGCGACCAGCGCTTTACCGAAGGTCGGCTCACCACCCGCAGCCTCAACAAATTCGACTACCAGCCCGCCACCGTGGACGTCATCAGCGGTGGCACCCTGACCACCATCCAGGATTACCCGGGCCGGGTTGGCTACTGGGAAATCGGGGTGCCGCCCTCCGGCCCGTTCGACAGCTATTCGTTCCGGCTCGGCAACCGGCTACTGGGTAACGACGAGGGTGCCCCGGGCCTGGAAATCACCCTCAAGGGCCCGACCCTGGTGTTCAACCGGGCAACTCAGATTGTGCTCACCGGCGCCGAACTTGACGCCAGCCTGGACGGCGAGCCGGTCCCGGCCTGGCAGGTGGTCGAGGTGGCCGCCGGTGCCTTGCTGCAACTGGGCGCCACCGTGGAAAATGGCGCACGGGCCTACCTGCTGGTGCGCGGTGGCCTGGACTGCCCGACCTACCTGACCTCCTGCAGTACGTTCACACTGGGCCAGTTCGGCGGCCACTGCGGCCGGGCACTGAGAGCGGGCGATGTGCTGTCACTGCCGGACGCGGCGCCGGTGGAGCCTGCCAGCCTGCCTGCGGAGCTCAAACCGGCGATTGGCAAGACCTGGCAACTGCACGTCACCTATGGCCCCCATGGCGCGCCGGACTACTTCACCGAACAGGACATCGAGACCTTCTTCGAGAGTGACTGGGAGATCCACTACAACTCCAGCCGCACCGGGGTCCGCCTGATCGGCCCGAAACCGGAATGGGCCCGCAGCGACGGCGGCGAGGCCGGCATGCACCCGTCCAACATCCACGACAACGCCTACGCCGTGGGCACCGTGGATTTCACCGGCGACATGCCGGTGATTCTGGGCCCCGATGGCCCCAGCCTGGGTGGCTTCGTATGCCCGGTCACGGTGATCAGCGCCGATTTGTGGAAACTCGGCCAGCTCAAGGCCGGCGACAAGGTGCGGTTCGCGCCGGTGAGCCAGGATCAGGCGGTGGCCCTACGCACCGCCCAGGACCAGGCAGTGGCACAGATGACCGTGGTCGAAACCGAGATCACTCCGATCCAACCCGAAACACCGATTCTGGCGGCACTGACCACCGAGGAACACGAGACCGGCGTGGTGTACCGGGCCGCCGGCGACAACTACGTGCTGGTGGAATACGGCCCGATGGAGCTCGACATTCGCCTGCGCTTCCGCGCCCACGCCCTGATGCTGTGGCTGCGTGAGAAGAAACACGACGCCATTCTGGAACTGACTCCCGGCATTCGCTCGCTGCAGGTGCATTACGACAGCCGGGCCCTGGCCCAGGGCGCCTTGCTGGACCTGCTGATTAGCGCGGAAAAGGAACTGGAGCAGCAGCCGGAGTGGGACGTGCCGGCGCGCATCGTGCACCTGCCCTTGTCCTGGGACGACGAGGCCTGCCACACCGCCATCCAGAAATACATGCAGTCGGTGCGCAAGGACGCGCCCTGGTGCCCGAGCAACCTGGAATTCATCCGCCGGATCAACGGCCTCGACAACATCGACGAGGTCAAGAAGACCCTGTTCGAGGCCAGCTATCTGGTCATGGGCCTGGGCGACGTCTACCTCGGCGCCCCGGTAGCCACGCCCCTGGATCCGCGCCACCGGCTGGTGACCACCAAGTACAACCCGGCCCGCACCTGGACCGCGGAAAACTCGGTCGGCATCGGCGGCGCCTACCTGTGCATCTACGGCATGGAAGGCCCGGGCGGCTACCAGTTCGTCGGCCGCACCCTGCAGATGTGGAACCGCTATCGCACAACCGAGTTCTTCGAACCCGGCAAGCCCTGGCTGCTGCGATTCTTCGACCAGGTGCGCTTCTACGAGGTGAGCGCCGAGGAGCTGCAGCAGATCCGGCGCGACTTCCCGAACGGCGACTACCCGATCAAGGTCGAGCACACCCGCTTCAACCTCAAGGACTACGAGCAGTTCCTGGCCGATAACGACCGGGAAATCCGTGACTTCACCGGACAGCGCCAACAGGCCTTCGACAAGGAACTGCAGCGCTGGATCGAGTCCGGCCAGATCAACTTCAGCGCCGAGGCCCCGATGGAGGACACCGGCGAGGACGATCTTGCCAACCTGCCAGAAGGTCAGCACGCGGTGGAAAGCCACGTCGCCGGCAACCTCTGGGAGTGCCTGGTGCAGGTGGGCGACACCATCGAAGCCCAGCGCCCGGTGGCGGTGATCGAGTCCATGAAGATGGAAATCGAACTGCTCAGTCCGGTCAGCGGGCGGATCGTCGAGATCCGGCGCGAGGCTGGCCAGGCGGTCGCCCCCGGCGCACCGGTGGTGATCGTCGAAGCGGTGACGGATTAACGACTCTTAGCGAATGCCAACAATGGAATACCAACGCAAAGAACACCAATCTTCCAACAGCGGGCCATGCCCGAGGAGAGACTCCATGAAAACTCGTACCTTCCAGAAACGTCTTGCCGCTGGCCTGATGACAGCTACCCTGTCCCTGGGTGCCATGGCCGAAGAACGCGATTCCTTCAGCATCGCCTGGACCATCTACGCCGGCTGGGTGCCCTGGCAGTACGCCGAGGACAGCGGCATCATGAAGAAGTGGGCCGACAAGTACGACATCGACGTCGACATCGTGCAGGTCAACGACTACATCGAATCCATCAACCAGTTTACCGCCGGCCAGTTCGACGGCGTGGTGGCCACCAGCATGGACGGCCTGTCCATCCCGGCCGCCTCCGGCGTCGACACCACCGCCCTGATCGTGGGCGACTACTCCAACGCCAACGACGGCCTGGTATCCAAGGACGGCAAGACCATTGCCGACCTGGAAGGCGAAACCGTGCACCTGGTGGAGCTGTCCGTGTCCCACTACTTGCTGGTGCGGGCTCTCAACACTGTCGGGCTGGAAGAGCGGGACATCAGCGTGGTGAACATCTCCGACGCCGATCTGGTGTCCGCATTCCAAACCGACGACGTGCGCCACGTGGCGACCTGGAACCCGCTGCTGTCCGAGGTTGAAGCCTACCCCGGCGCCACCAAACTGTTCGATTCCAGCGAGATTCCGGGCCACATCAAGGACCTGACCCTGGTCAATACCGAGACCCTGGCCGACAACCCGAAACTGGGCAAGGCCCTGGTCGGCGCCTGGTACGAAACCATGAGCATCCTCAAGGCGGACACCGCCGAAGGCGCCGAAGCCCGGGCCTTCCTGGGTGAGCTGTCCGGCACCGACCAGGCCGGCTACGAGGCCCAGCTTGCCGGCATGAAGATGTTCTGGGAGCCGCAGCTGTCGGTGGACTTCATCAACAGCGAAGAAGCCCACGCGGCCATGGACAGCGTCCGCCAGTTCTCCTTCGACAAGGGCCTGCTCGGCCAGGGCGCGATGAGCCCGGACTTCGTCGGCATTGAATTCCCGGACGGCTCCGTCATGGGTGATTCGAGCAATGTGAAGCTGCGTTTCAATGATGACTACATGGAAATGGCCGCAGAAGGCGAAATCTGACTTAGTACTTTTTCGTGAGACAAGCGGGCACGACCATTCGTGCCCGTTTTTGTTTACACTGCGCAGGAAGGCCGGTGCGGGGAACGCTTCCAAAACTGTGCGGAGCCATGGATGGCGGAGCCCAAGCGCCACATGGATGTGCCGCCAGGAGCGTGTTTTGGAAGCGTTCCCCGCACCGGTCTCAACTCCCGAGTCAAACGGAAAACAAATAACGAATGCGCCGCACCAAGGAAGACGCCGAAAAAACCCGCCAGACCGTGCTCGAAGCCGCCCTCAAGCTGTTCAGCCGGGATGGCTACTCCCTCACGACCCTGAGCCGCATCGCCGATGAAGCCGGCTGCAGCCGGGGGCCGATCTACTGGCACTTCCAGAACAAGGACGACCTGTACGAAGCGGTCCTGGCCTACTCCCAGGACCCGCTCGAAAAGCTCGTCCGTGACTGCGAGGCCATGGCCGATAACCCCCTGGACGCCATGGACCACTTCATCGAACGCTGGCTGGGTTTGCTCGCCACCAATCGACGCTACCGGCAGTCGTTCGAGATCCTGCTGAACAAGACCGAACTGACCGACGCCATGAGCCGGACCCTGAAGCGGGAACGGCAACTGACCCAATCCATCATCGCCCTGTTTCAGGACCTAGTCGAGCGGGCCAAGGCCGCCGGGCTGATCAGCACCCAGGAAAGCGCCAACGAACTGGGTCTACTCAGCTACACCTATCTGATGGGCATCACCCAGACCTGGCTGTTCGCCCCCAAGTTGTTCTCCCTGAAACAGCAGGCGCCCTTCTTCCAGCGCCAGTTCTGGACCCTGCTCGGCCGCACCGACGAGCGCCCATAAAAAAACCGGCCCTCGGGCCGGTTTGGTGTGCATCGGGCGGGCGCCCGACCCTCAGAACATCTTCAGGTAGCGGTTCACCTCCCACTCGGAGACGTGGTTCTGGTAGCTGTCCCACTCCTGCCGCTTGGTCTCGATGAAGCTCTTGAACATGGCCTCCCCGAACACTTCCCGTGCCAGTGGATCGACTTCGAAGGCATCCACGGCTTCGCCCAGGTTGCGCGGCAGGTACTCGATGCCCTGCTCGGCGATCTCGGCATCGCTGTAGTTGTACATGTTCTCGTGGTGCGGGGCGCCGGCATCCAACCCTTCACGGATGCCTTCCAGACCGGCGGCCAGGATCAAAGCGCTGCCCAGATAGGGGTTACAGGCAATGTCTGCCGCCCGGCACTCGATGCGCCCGCCCATGCCCGGGATCCGGATCATGTTGGTGCGGTTGTTGGAGCCATAGCACATGAACACGGGCGCCCAGGTGGAGCCGGACATGCTGCCCTGGCGCACCAGGCGCTTGTAGCTGTTGACCGTGGGTGCGATGACCGCGCTGATGGCCGCGCCGTGTTTCAGGACCCCGGCAATGAACTGGTAGGCGATCTTGCTGATGCCACAGTCGTGCTCGTCATCGCCCTGGGGCTCGAACAGGTTGGCTCCGGTTTTGAGGTCCGCCAGCGACATGTTGTAGTGAGCCCCGCTGCCGGTGCGGTCGGCGAACGGCTTGGGCATGAAGCTGGCGAAGGCGCCGTGCTTGCGGGCAATCTCGTTGGCCATCATGCGGAAGAACACCAGGCGGTCGGCCATGGTCAGGCCGTCGGCGTATTTGAAGTCGGTTTCAAACTGGCCGTTGGCGTCCTCATGGTCGAAGGAGTACACGTCCCAGCCCAGCTCGTTCATGGCTTCGACCAGCTCATCCACGATGTGCAAGTTGTCCATCAGGGCACGCGGGTCGTAGCAGGGCTTGCCCAGGGTGTCCCGGTCACTCAGGGGCGCAAAGCCGCCGTCCTCGGTGTCCCGGAACAGGAAGAACTCGGTTTCGATGCCCAGGTTGAAGCGGTAGCCCATATCGGCCGCTGCGCTGAGCTGGCGCTGGAAGATGTTGCGAGAGCAGGCCTCGAATGGCTTGCCGTCCAGGTAGAGGTTGCCCGGGAACCACGCCAGTTGCCGGTTCCAGGGGCACACCGCTACCGCAGCGGCATCGGGCATGGCCGCCACCTCGTTGTCGGAGATGTCCTGGGGGACGCCGTCAAGGGCCGCCCCGGTGTATAGCTCCGAGCCCTCCATCATCTGCCCCAGGTGCGCCACCGGGACAAACTTGCCTTTTGATACCCCGTGAATGTCCACGTAACTGGCCATGGCGTATTTCACGCCGGCGTCGGTGAGTTGCTGTTTCAGCGCCTGTGTGCTGCTCAATTCGGTCATCGTCTTTCTCCTTGTTGCCCATGGCGTCGGGCGATTGGTCTGTGTTCTGGCACGTTTCTTTCTTTGCTTCTCCCATTCAACTTACATGCCAGCATGTATGTAAATGCCATTTTCGACCGGCATGAACGCGCGAAACCAGAACCGGAACGGGGGGCCAAATGGCCAAACAACAGTGGGTTAGAGAAGAGTTCAGGGCGGGCGATCTGGCCCTGTCGCGGGGTGGCGTTCTGAAAGACGCCCGCCTGCACTATCACCAGATTGGCGAGCTGAATGCACCAAAAGACAACCTGATCCTGCTGTCCACGTACTACGGTGGTGCAGCGGCCGGCAATCACGCCTGGGTTGGTGAAGGCGGTGCCAACGGCCCGCAACTGGATCCGGATCGGTACTGCATCGTGATTCCCTCGCTGCTGGGCGCTGGGGAATCCTCATCGCCCTCAAACAGCAACGGTGCCCAGGCCGGCCCCGGTTTTCCCGCCATCAGCCTTTACGACAACGTGCGACTGCAGAAACAGCTGGTCGACGAGGTGTTCGGCGGCGCGAACTTGGCGCTGGTGATGGGCTGGTCCATGGGCGGCATGCAGGCGCTGCAATGGGGCAGCCTGTTCCCGGAGCAGGTTAACGCCGTGCTGGCTACCTGCTGTACCGCCCGCTGCTACCCCCACAATCATGTCTTCCTCGAGGGGGTAAAAGCCGCCCTGACCTGTGACCCGACCTTTCAAGCTGGCCATTACCGCACACCGCCGGTGCGGGGCCTCAAGGCCTTCGCCCGGGTGTATGCCGGCTGGGCTTACTCCCAGGCGTTTTTCCGTAACGAGTGCTGGCGCGACATGGGGTTTACCTCGGTCGAGGACCTGCTGGACTTCTGGGAACAGGACCACCTCGGCCAGGACGCCAACGATCTGCTGGCCATGCTGGACACCTGGCAGACCGGCAACATCGCCGACAACCCGGTGTTTCGGGGCGATTACCCGGCCGCACTCGCCGCCCTGACCATGCCGACGCGACTGATGCCGTCCGGCACCGACCTGTACTTCACCGTCGACGATGCCAGCGCCGATGCCAGCCAGATGCCCGGCGCCACCCTGGAGGTTCTGGCCAGCGACTACGGCCACATAGCCGGCGGCGCCGGACGGGAGCACCGCAGCCACATCCGGATTCTCCAGGCCGCCCAGTCGCTGCTGCACAGCCAGGCTCCGGGCCACAGCCGGTCCAGGGCCAACGAGAGGAGCGATAACAGTGCATGAAAATCAGCCCCGCACCCAAACAGTGCCCCTCCACACCCCGATACGCCCTGACCTGGCCCGTAAACCCGCGCCCGTCAAAGCTGGCACGCCCCCTGCAACGGTTCTCGCAGACGGTTACCACAACCATCATCCGTTCACGGCTACACCGCCTGATTGGCGGCGAAGACAACGGACAAAATGGGTGACTAGGGTTCCGGTCCGGGCTGAGAGCAAACTCAACCCCGGGCGGCTGGTCCGAGAGTTACCGACCTCTGGGAGGTTACACGGCGGGACAAAAGCCCGGGAGACTGAAGCGCAGGCCACTGCCGTGCCTGCCACGTCCATGCCGTGTTGTGCGACCAGAGGAGATGTCCAATGAGACTGATCAACCGCCACCCGGGTAGGGTTTCCGCGACCCTGCTGGGCCTGCTGCCTTTCCTGCTGCTGATATTCATCTACGCGCTCGCGTCCCAGGAGCGTCTGGCCGAAAACCCCAACGACAAGCTGCTGCCGGGCCTGGAACAGATGACCGCGGCGGTGGAACGCATGGCCTTCCAGGAAGACCGACGCAGTGGCGACTATCTGATGTGGCAGGACACCACCGCCAGCCTGGAACGCCTGGGGCTGGGTGTCGGCATCGCCGCCCTCCTGGCCTTGGTGGTTGGCATTCTCAATGGCGTTTTGCCGCTGGTGCGGGCCAACCTGGCGCCACTTGTATCGGCATTGTCGATGGTGCCGCCCCTGGCCATCCTGCCCATCCTGTTCATCGTGTTCGGACTCGGCGAGTTGTCCAAGGTCATGCTGATCGTCATTGGCACCGCCCCCATCATAATGCGCGATGTCGCCCAGCGGGTCCGGGAACTGCCGAGCGAGCAGCTCATCAAGATCCAGACCCTGGGCGCCAATTCCTGGCAGGTGATCACCCGCATGGCCCTGCCCCAGGTGTTGCCCCGGCTGATCGATGCCGTGCGCCTGAGTCTGGGCCCGGCCTGGCTGTTCCTGATCGCCGCCGAAGCCATCGCCTCCACCGAAGGACTCGGCTACCGGATCTTCCTGGTGCGCCGTTACCTCGCCATGGACGTGATCCTGCCCTACGTCATCTGGATCACCATCCTCGCCATCGTCATTGACCAGTTGCTGCGTCTCGCCAATCGTCGGCTGTTCCCCTGGTACAACGCAGGAGGCCACTAATGAGCTTCATTTCGGTAAAGAAACTGTGGAAGGAGTACGGCAGCCAGGTCGTGCTGGAAAACCTGAACCTGGAAGTGAAAGAGGGGGAATTCTGCACCCTGGTCGGTGCCTCCGGGTGCGGCAAGTCCACCTTCCTGAAGATGCTGCTGGGCCAGGAGACCGCCAGCCGCGGTGAACTGAGCCTGGAAGGCCAGCAGTTTCCGGGCGAGCCCGATCGCAATCGGGGCATCGTGTTCCAACGTTATTCGGTGTTCCCGCACCTGACCGTGCGCGAAAACGTGCTCCTGGGCCTGGAACTGGAACAGAAGCCGCTACTCGGCAAACTGTTCGGCAAGGCGCGCCGGGACGCCCTGGCGCAGGTGGATGCCATGCTCGAGGGCGTGGGCCTCGGCCACGCCCTGAACAAGTGGCCCCACGAGCTGTCCGGCGGCATGCAGCAGCGCCTGGCCATTGCCCAATCGTTCATCATGAAGCCGCGCATCCTGCTGCTGGACGAGCCTTTCGGCGCCCTCGACCCCGGCATCCGGGGCGACATGCACGAGCTGATCCTGAAGCTCTGGCGCGACACCGGCACCACCATCTTCATGGTCACCCACGACCTGCACGAAGGCTTCTACCTTGGCACCCGGCTACTGGTCTTCGACAAGATCCGCAACGACCCGCAGAACCCGGAAGCCTACGGCGCCACCATTTCCTACGACCTGCCCATTGGCCGGACGGACCCCGAGCTGTACCAGACCATCGAGTCGTCGGTATCCGAAACATCCCGCAAACTGTCAGCGTGAGGCCCCTGTGAATACCACCACCATCAATCTCGACCTCCCCTCCCTGCGCAAGGCCTACCTGAGCGGTGAGCAAACCCCGGCACGCGTGATTGCCCACCTGCTGGAACGAGCCCGGGAGTTTGACCACCACAACCTCTGGATTCATCGTGCGACCGAAGCCGAACTGGCGCCCTACCTGGAGCGCCTGGCGCACAGCCGCCCGGAAGACCTGCCGCTGTACGGCGTGCCCTTCGCGGTCAAAGACAACATTGATGTCGCCGGCATGGACACCACCGCCGCCTGCGAGGCCTATCGCTACCGGCCCGAGCGCCACGCTGCCGTAGTCGCGGCACTGGTCGAGGCGGGCGCCATCCCCCTGGGCAAAACCAATCTGGACCAGTTTGCCACCGGTCTGGTGGGTACTCGCTCACCAGAACCCTGGGGCGCCTGTCGCAACAGCATCAACCCGGACTTTGTTTCCGGCGGCTCCTCCTCCGGTTCGGCCGTAGCGGTGGCTCTGGGTTTGGCGAGCTTTGCCCTGGGCACCGATACCGCCGGCTCCGGCCGAGTGCCGGCGGCCTTCAACAACCTGGTTGGCCTGAAGCCAACCCTCGGGCGTCTCAGCGTGCGCGGCGTGGTGCCGGCGTGCCAGAGTCTGGACTGCGTATCCGTCTTCGCCCGCTCGGCCGAGCAGGCCCGGACGGTGCTCCAGGTGGCCTCAGCCCCGGACGCCGAGGATCCCTGGCAAAAACCGCAGCCCACCGGTCGCCGTCCCATTCCGCACCAATTCCGCGTCGGGGTTCCGGCGGACGCCCAGCTGACCTTCGATAGCGAGGAGGCCCGGCAGCTGTTCCAGAATAACCTCGCAGACCTGCAGGCGCTCGGCGGTGAACCGGTAGAGATCGATTTCCAGCCGTTCCTGGATGCCGCCAGCTTGCTGTACGAGGGTCCCTGGGTTAGCGAACGCTACCTGGCCACCCGGCCTTTGATCGACCAACACCCGGAGGCACTGCTGCCGGTAACCCGGAGCATCATCAGCCAGGGCGCAACACCCAGCGCCGCCGACGCCTTCGCCGCCCAGTACCAGCTGCGCAAGCTCAAGGCCCTGGCCGACCGAATCTGGGAGCAGGTGGATTTGGTGCTGACGCCCACCACCCCCGGCATCTACACCATCGAGGCGGTCAACGCCGATCCGGTCACCCTGAACAGCCGGCTGGGCATCTACACCAACTTCATGAACCTGCTGGATTACAGCGCCGTGTCGGTACCCGCCGGTTTTCTGGCCAACGGCCTGCCCCTGGGCTGCACCCTGTTCGCCCCGGCCTTCCAAGATGAAGCCCTGCTCGCGCTGGCAGCCCGATTGCACCCGCACACCGTCGACCGGGTCGGCGCCCTCACCGATGCCCTCGACAGCCCACCGTTCGAGGCCACCGAGGGCACCATCGATGTCCTGGTGTGCGGCGCGCACCTGTCCGGATTGCCCCTGAACCATCAGCTTACCGACCGCTACGGCACCCTGGTCGAGACCACAGAAACCGCGGCGGCCTATCGCATGTACTTGCTGGACGGTGGTCCGCCCTTCCGGCCCGGCCTGATCCGGGATACCGAGGCAGGTGTCGCCTTGCCCGTGGAAATCTGGCGACTTCCGGCGGACCAGTTTGGCAGCTTTGTCGACGGCATCCCGGCGCCCCTGGGCATCGGCAAGGTCGAGCTGGCGGATGGTCGCTGGGTCAGCGGATTCATTTGCGAGCCCATAGGTCTGGAGAGTGCCCGGGACATCACCTCACTGGGCGGCTGGAGGGGGTATCTGGCCAGTCAATAAGCGCCAATCGGGCGGTGCGCAGCAGGCTCGGTTCTTGCCGGGCACCGCCACAAGTGTCAAGCTTTCCAGGTTTTCCAGAAAATACCCTCACTTATGCGGAAAAGGAAAAACAAATGGGAAGCTCCAAGCTCGTTGGTGTTGTTCTGCTCGTAGTCGGCATCGCCCTGCTCTATTTCGGCTACCAGTCCACCCAGTCAGTGGGCGGTGAAATTTCGGAAACCCTGACCGGTCAGTACGATGACGAAACCATGGTATTTCTCATTGGCGGCGCCGCTGCAGCTGCGGCCGGAGCTTTTCTGACCTTCTTCAAAAAGTGAACCCTGCCGGCGTCGGGCGCTCACTCAGGCCCGGCGCCAGAGTCAGGTTTTTTTACATCAGGATTCTGGCCATTTTTTAACCAGCTGATTTAAAACGCCTAAGTCAACCGGGTACGGATGTTGCTGAAGTGCGGAGGAACCCATGAAAAGGAGTTCCAACCGTGAAAACATTGACCACCGTACTGCTTTTGACGCTGGTATCTTCGGCGGCTTTTGCGGGAATAGATTACCAACCACCGGTATCGGTGCCTGAGCCCGGCATTCTTGGTTTGTTCGCCACCGCCGGCGTCACTCTGTTCCTTGCCAGGAAGTTCCGCAAGTAAAGCAGGGCTGCGGAATGCGATCTTTGGCGGTATCGCATTCCGTGGATTACAGAACCCCGCCGTGAAGGGGCCGCTATGGGACTCTACGGGTTTGTCACACTCGCAGCCGTGGCGGTGCTACTGGCCCTCGAAATCTTCTTTACCCGCAACGAACCTCACCCTTCGCGCTACGACCGCTGGTACGGCAACGTCGCGCTGGGATTCACCAACGAACTCATCCGCTTTGGCTGGCCCCTGCTGTTGCTCTATCTGGCGGTAGCGCAACCCGTCGCCGTGGTCGATGCCAGCGTCCTGGGTCCGACGCTCGGAGCCCTGGTGGCCATTTTGTTGATGGACCTGGCGGCCTACTGGCTCCATCGCCTGAGCCACCTTTGGCCATGGCTATGGCGCCTGCACCGCACCCATCACAGCGACCTCGATCTGGACGTCAGCACCACCTTCCGCCACCACCCGGGCGAGATTGGTGTGCACCTTATCCTGGTGACCGCCATGGTCGGCGCGCTCGGCTTCACCGCCGCGCAACTGCTGCCCTACATCCTGCTGTCGCGCTGCGTGTCACTCTGGTCGCACGCCAATATCCGTTTGCCAGCCACCATGGAACGCCCGCTCACCTGGTTTCTGGTCACCCCGCGGGTGCACCAGATCCACCATTCCGCCTGGCGACCAGAGACCGACAGCAATTACGGCCAGGTGCTCACCCTGTGGGACCGCCTGTTCCATACCTACGTCTCGCCGGATGATGTCCCATGCCCCGCCCGCTTTGGTCTGGAGCGCTTTCGTTCTGTCGACGACCAGCGCCTGGGCGCCCTGTTTGCGCAACCGATTCGTTGAACACCCGCTTGGCCGTGGCTCAGGCCAGGTTCCGGAAGGCGGCCTTCACATGCCGGGCCAGGGCGTCGTTGAGAGGGTTGGAACCGCGTCGCACCAACGCAAGCTGGTAGGACCCTATGTCCGGCAGGTCATCGCTGACCACCTGCTTCAGGGGCGAGCGCACCAGGCTGCGTGGAAATGGCGCGACCGCCAGGTCAGCCACCATGGCGGCCTCCTGTCCGGAGCAGTGTTCACAGGTGTAAGCGATCCGATAGGGTTTGCGCGCGCGATCTAGGGCGCGCAAGGTCATCTGCCGCCAGGCACAGCCCTCGTGCGCCACCGCCAGTGGCAACGGCGTGCGCAGGTACGCGGAACTGCCCTCACGCCCGGCCCAGACCAGAGGCTCGTCGTGGACCACTTCCCCGCGGCTTGGCCGACCGTCGTTCGCCACCGTGACCAGCACCATATCCAGGTCCCCGTCATCCAGGCGCGCGAGGTTCTGTTTCGAGGAGCCCACCACCACGTCCACCAACACGGCGGGATAGGACCGGGCAAATTGCGCGAGCACCTCGGGCAGAATCCGGGTGCCGACATCGTCCGAGGTGCCAATGCCCACCTTGCCCTCCAGGGTCGGCGCGATGAAGTGCTGCACCGCCTCCTGGTTAAGCCGCAGCAGACGGCGGCTGTAGTCGAGCAGCACCTCGCCTTCGGCGGTCAGGGTGACCTGACGGGGCTCCCGGATGAACAGGCTCTTGCCCAGGTTCTGTTCGAGCTGTTTGATCTGCATGCTCAGGGCCGAGGGCGTACGATGCACCAGTTTGGCGGCCTCGGTGAAGGTGCCGCATTCGGAAATGGCGACAAAGGATCGAAGCACGTCGTTGTCGAGCAGCGGCATGTTCATAACGGTTCTCCCCCGGGTTTTTGAGCTGAACTTCCCTTAAGAATAACTGAAAGAAAAGTTAAATTCTTTTCGTTTGATTGAACGGAAAGGGATCGCCATTCTAGTGTCACAAGACGTTGGTAAGACGTGGGAATGCTCCCAACCGACGCGAGTTGCGGCTCACTGCCAATCGATAGGTGAACACTATGCTGGAACTGAAGAACCACCACCCATTCGCACCGCGGCAGCCAATCAGCGCGTGGATGACCAGTTTCTCCCGGCGCCAGAAGTTCCGGCGCATGGCCCGCTCGCTATTGGCGGAACGGGATGAGACCTTGTCAGATCTGGGCTACGCCCGGTCCGACCTGCTCGACGCCATGCACCTGCCGCTAGAGCGCGACGCCATGAGCTACATCGAAGCCTGCCGGACCAAACGCAAGCAGCAGAATCCGGCGATCTGAGGCTTAGCCCTCGGCACGCAGGCGGGAGAAGCGAATCAGTTCGAACGCCGGCGTCAGGCTCTCGGCCAGGTAGCCAATGTGGGCAGGCGTGATGTCGCAACAGCCGCCCACTACCCGGGCACCGTCGGCCAACCATTGGCGCACGTGGCCGGCATACACCGCCGGCGAGACATCGGTGCGCGCCTCCAGTTCATCCACCGAGCCACCGCGGGCCAGGGCTTCGACCGATTGGAAGGCATTGGCGTAACCGCCGACGGTGGGGTAAAGCGCCGCCAACTGGGGCATGGTTGCCGTTAACAACTCCGGCTCACAGCAGTTCAGCATGACCGCGGTCGGCCGGTAATAAGCCACGGCGGCCTCGGCTTCGTACAGGCTCTCGCCAGACCGAAGCTTGCCGTCGGCTTCCAGCCGGAAGGCCACGCCAAAGGGTTTACCGGATCGACTGGCAGCCAGGCAGGCTGCGCGGGCTTCCAGGGTGTTGGTCATGGTTTCGATCAGGAAGACATCGGCAGCCGCTTGAAGTCGGACCAGGGTCTCGTATTCTTCAAGCACGTCGTCGAAAGAGCGATCCGGCTGGCCCCGGTAGCTGGCGAGCAGCGGCGGCAGGCAACCGGCGATGTCCACCTCGGCGCCGGTCTCGGCAATCGCCCGATCCAGCACTTCAAACGCCTGCTGATGGATGGCCGGCATCTGCTTCAGCAGTCCCTGGTGGCCAAGCCTGGTCGGTGTCGCCGTGTAGGTGTTCAGGGTCAGGGTTGTCGCCCCGGCGCGGATAAAATCGCGATGCACGCCAGTCACAACCTCTGGCTGCTCCTGCATCACCGCGATCGACCAGAGTGGCGAGCTGATCGTGCGGGCACGTCGATACACTTCCTGGCCGAGGCCACCGTCAAGCAGGACAATGGGACGCATGGGGCGTGTGGTTCCTTGAAATTCACTATGAGACCATCGGCATTATGACAGCGAAAGTGAAAACCCGAATCCTCCTTCGGTCGAAACGACTGAATGTTTACCTGGTGCGCTACCCCGAAGGCCACCGCGTGGCGCCCCACCTGGACATGGTGTCGGAAGGCCGCCTGTACAAACTCAATTGCGTCCTGAAAAAGCCCAGGGCCGGCGGCGAATTCGCCTGCGAGAAGAACCTGCTCAACTTGGCCAACCGGCTCATCCTGTTCCGTCCGGATCTGCACCAGCACGAGGTCTCACGTATTGAACGGGGCAGCCGCTGGTTGCTGAGTTTTGCCTACAATCGGTCCGCGGCGTGATCGGAGGTCGATAGAAGGCCTGTAAACCTGCCCCGACTGCCCAGCCAGCTATTGGCGCAATCGCGCCCGGCGCACCGCCCACAGCAGGAATAAACCGGTCAGCATTGTTAACGACGAGGCTGGTCCCGGCACCGGAGTGGTGCGCAATGATGTAATCACTCCCTGTAGCCCGCGCATTGAAAGCTCATCGTTCACCCAAGCCAGGTCTATGGCTGTCGAGAAACGGCCGCCAATGAAATCCGAAATCGGAAAATCTACCGGTCCCAGGGCGAACGGAGTACCGTCAAAGTCGAAAGCCATACTGACAACATCTGGCCCATACCCTCCCTGGGCAATTTCGTCTGCGTAACCGAAAGAGTGATCCTGGAAATCGAGATAATGGAAGGCCCCGCCAGAATTGAAATAGGTCAGCCCCAACGTGGAAAAGGACCAATTAAGCACCTCTCCCTGACCACTCCCGCCCGCGCCACTGCGCAGTGCAGCGGGATCAAAAACAATGTGCCCGGCCATGGCCACATCGCCATTGGTGATAACCAGACCGTCGTCGCGAGCAAGTGCCGTGAGCGGGTCCAGATCTCCAAGAGTGGAGTGAATGGCCGTTGTATGACCCTCGAAGTAGTAGGTGATTGGTGTGGCCCAGGCGGCTGAGCCAAAGACAGACAGCAGTAATAAGAGAAAGCTACGCATCGCACCAAACTCCTTTTCCAGCGCTAAAATGGAGGTTAAGCACGAATGGTGCCGCCCCCTCTTTTCAGTTACTTGCCGCCTTCCATCTCGTTACGGTGTTTAAAATCCTGACGCATTCTGGCAACGCTAAGATGCTTGGGGAGATAATCTCGAACTGCTAATTTTACGCAACGAAACCTCTATCTTTGGACCTGAAAATGATCAGCGACACCGACATCAAACACCTCGAACGCTGCGTGCAACTGGCGGGCATGGCCCTCGACAGTGGCAATCCACCCTTCGGTTCGGTGCTGGTGGATGCGCAGGGCCGTGTGCGGTTCGAAGGCCACAATGAGACCGTCGGCGGCGACCAGACCCGGCACCCGGAATTTGCGATTGCCCGATGGGCGGCAGCCAATATGACTCCCGAAGAACGGTCGGCAGCAGTGGTGTACACCTCGGGTGAACACTGCCCCATGTGTGCTGCAGCTCACGCCTGGGTCGGCCTCGGCCGGATTGTGTTCGCCAGTTCCTCGGCCCAGCTGTCCGCCTGGCTGAGCGACATGAACCAGGCGCAACCGCCGGTGGCCACCTTGCCCATATCCGCCGTTGCTCCGGGAATTACGGCAGAAGGCCCCTATGAACCACTGGCGGAACAGGTTCGGCAACTGCAGGCACGGTTTCTGACGAAGGCTTGAGAAGCCCCGCTCCCCTTTCCCATCGACCGGGATCAGGCCAGGGCAAAGGCGATGGTGATGCCCAGTGACACCGCCAGGGACAGGGGGATCATCAGGGCGATGTCCTTGGAGGGGCCCTGGTAGCGCACCGAGAGCACGTAGCTCATCACCGCGACCGGCATGGCGCACTGGACCAGGAACACCTGTGCCTGTAGGCCGTCCAGCGGCCACACCAACAGCAGCACCCAGGCCAGGGCCAGGCCACCCAGGGGCCGATACACGCTGAACGCAACCGGGCGCACCATATCCCGCGCGCCGGACAGCTTCAGATTGGCGATGGAGCTGCCCAGCTGCATCAGCATGATCGGCACTGTGATGGCACCCAGCATGTCCAGGGTGGTCATCACCGGCACCGGCAGGTTCGCGTCGAACGCCAGCAGGCCGGCCCCCGCCAACAGCGCCAGCACCGGCCCGTTCTTCAGCAACGCCCTCAGGGAAAAGCGACCGGACAGGCAGCCGATGCCCAGGGTGAAGTGACTGACCTGAATGACCGAGGAAATCACCATGGCCAGACCGATCGACTGGGGGCCGAACAGTGCCAGACAGACCGGAATGCCGGTGTTGCCGGTATTGGGGTGAACCAGCGCCGGCAGGTAGGAACGCACCGGCAGGCCGGCCAGCTTCAGCACCGCGGCGGTGATCAGGGCCATGGCCACCAGCCAGGCCAGGGTCAGGCCAACCAGGTTACCCATCTGGACGATGCCCAGCTCCATGCTCAACACCGAATGCAGCAGCAGCGCCGGAACGCCCACCGTGGTCACCAGACCGGACAGCGCCTTGCCATCGAAGAAATCAGTTTTGCGGCCCAGTACCGCGCCGAGGACAATCAGCGACAGGAGGGGAAACAGAGCTTGGGTGAGGTGCTGAAGCATGGCGCCCGTCGCGGTTCGATGGATGAAGGTCGGATTAGACCACAGGCGCCCGGCAATTCCGATGGCCGGGCAGGGTCGGCTCCCAGGTCTGAAGCGTTTGCCCCAGTTTCTGGCATGGCGAGCTTGGCCAGCAAATTCTGGCGACCGATTAGCCCCCAAGCCGGGCCCGGATCAGGTCCCGTAACTCGTCCTCATACCCCCGCAAGACCTTCTCGTACTCCTCCCTGCCGAAAATCTGGACCAGGGTCGGCTCGGACACCGCAAAATAGTGGATGGCCCCGAGCATCTGGTAGGCCAAGGTAAAGGCCCGGGGCCTGGAATACGCCGGCAGCACCGTCATCACCATCTGGGTCAGTTCATCCAGGAACGGCTTGAGGTACCAGGCCTGGGCGGATTCGGCCCGGCGCTTGTTGTCCAGCAGCTCACGCATCAGCAGGGCCATCTCGTCCCGGTTTCCGACCGCCTGGCGGTAGAACGACAGGAAGGTCTGCTCAAGGCGCTGACGGGTGTCCGGGTAGTCCCGCTGGATGTCCTGGAGACTGGCCATGAGCCGGTCAGAAATGCCTTTCAACACCTCCGCGTACAGCTTTTCCTTGTTGCCGAAGTGGTGCAGCAGGGCCTGCTTGGTAAACGGGGATTCAGCAGCGATGGAGGCAATACTGGCGCCGTAGAAGCCTTTCTCCGCGAAGGCCTTGGCAGCGGCGGTGATAAACAGATGACGGGTGTCGCTCATGGCGTGTCCTGACTCGATGTGTGCAATGGATACTTGACAACTTACCATTTGGTAAGCCTAAATTGCACTTACCAAGTGGTAAGCAGCGCCGAGTACAGACATGAGGGCAAAGCAATGAAACGTGCAACCGAAATCGAACTGGCGGAAGAGATCCTGGACCTGCAGGAACGCAAGGTGCCGTTCCTGGACGACGCGGTCACCTCCAGCCCGGTCGAACATTACTGCGACCCGCACCGGCTCGAGTTGGAGCGGGAAAAGCTGTTCCGCAGCATTCCCCAGCCGGTGGTGCACAGCAGTGAACTGCCCACACCCGGTTCCTTCCTGCGCCGAGACTTTGCTGGCCTGCCCCTGCTGTTCACCCGGGATGAGGACGGCCAGGTGCACACCTTCATCAACGTGTGTCGCCATCGGGGCAGCCGCCTGGTTCAGGATCATGAGGGCTGCAAGCAGCGGTTCACCTGCCCCTACCACGCCTGGACCTGGAACAACCGGGGCGAGCTGACCGGGATGCCCCACGGCGAACTGGGCTTCCCGGAGCTCGACCGCTCGGCGCTCGGTCTCAAGCGCCTGGGCTGCAGCGAGCGCCACGGCTTCATCTGGGTCCTGGCCAACACCGACCAGGCACCCGATGTTGATACGACGCTGGCCGGACTGGCGGAAGACTTCGAGTGGTTTGATGCCGCCAGCCACGTGGTGCAGCACAGCGACGTCGAAGTGCGCAGTGTGAACTGGAAAATCCTGGTGGAAGGCGGAATCGAGGCATACCACTTCCGGGTCACGCACCGAAAGACCATCGCCCCCTACTTCAACGACAACCTGTCCACCTACCGGCAGTTTGGGCCACACCTGCGATCGGTGCTGTCCAAGCGCTCGATCGCCGAGTTGCGGGACCAGCCCACTGACCAGTGGCGCCTGCGTGACCATTCCCAGGTGCTGTACACCCTGATGGCCAGCAGCCAGTTCCTGGTGCAGTCGGACCACATTGCCTGGATTACCGTGGACCCACTCACGCCCTCGTCGTCGCGGATCCGGATCAGCACCCTGGTGCCGGCGGATCTGGTCGCCACTGAGGAAGACCGCGCCCACTGGGCCAAGAACCACGCCATCACCGTGCAAACCCTGGCCGAGGATTTCGACATTGGCGAGGGCATCCAGGCGGGCCTCACCACCGGCGCCAACGACACCCTCACGTTCGGGCGTTTCGAGGGCGCCCTCAACGCGTTCAACACCAGCGTTCGCGAGCGGTTGTAACCGCGACCTTTACCCGGGGCTGTCCTTCTGCAGCGGCCCCGGGCCTTTTTCGTCCCTGCCCCGTCCCGCTGCAGGCTGGCAGGTTGGGCAGTAGTACAGCCGCCGGCTCGCCATCGCTGTCTTCACGATGTCATCGCCACAGTGATGGCACGGGCGCGACGCCCGGTTGAACACCATGTGACGGCGCCGACCAAAACTCCAGCCGTCGCGTTTCAGCCGGTTCGCCAGGTCCGGGTCGGTGGTGATACCTTTCAGCGCGTAGGCGCGCTGCAGCAGGGTGAGAATGGCCGAAGCCAGCCGGTGGCGCTCGTCATCGTTCAGGTCCCGGGGCCGGCGGGCGGGGGCAATACCGGCCTGAAACAGGATTTCCGAGCGCAGGTAATTCCCGACACCTGCGATAAAGCCCTGATCCAACAGCAAGCCGCCCAGATTGCGACCCCGGAACCGGCGGTCGTCGAAGCGTGCCAGCAGGTCGGCTTCGGAAACCGACTGATTCAGGGGATCCGGCCCCAGCCGCGCCAGGTAGTCGATGTCCTGCAGAGAATCCGGGCGCACCAGACGGATGTCGGAAGCGCTGTACAGCCGTGCCGCCTTTTTGCCGGCGATCACCGCAAACCGGAGCTGGCGATTGGTTTTCGGTGCCTGGGCAGACCGGCCGATGCGCCACTTGCCGTACAGCTGATTGTGGCTGTACACACACCAGGGGCCATCCTCGTCGGTACCGGCAAAGAACACCAGCACACCCTTGCTGCGCGCCTCGACCGCGGTCACCTCGCGCCCAGCCAGCAGCCGTTCGAACGGCTTCAGGTGCTCGAACGCAAACACCACCTCGTCGGCAGTGCGGCCGGCGATGGCGCGGCCGATGTCATCAACCATCCGGCGTATTTCCGGGCCCTCGGGCATGGGTTCCTCATTGGCGATACAGGGAATTACCTGCACTACGTGACATTCCGACAGACGGACCAGACCGGAAGCCTGCACAGTCGGTGTGCGGCTGCACCATCGATAAACAAAAAAGCGGTCCCCGGGCCGATGTTTATCCGCCTTTATTTACATGCCAGCCTGTATATTTAAAGCCCTTTCAGCCTTATGGCACAGCGGTTGCAAAGCCGATGTCATATCGCATCAGCAAGGAACGGGAGTTAACTGTGCAACTGAAACGATTCAAAACCCTCTGGGGCCATGAAGGTGCCCTGCAGGAAGCCATCAGCCAGGTAATCGAGGCGGATTTCGACGGCATCGAGGCGCCTGTGCCGGAAACCCCTGAGGATGCCCGGGCATTCGGCCAGGCACTTTCAGACAACCAACTGCTGTGGATTCAGGAGGTCTGCACCGCAGGCAGCTACGTGCCCAGACGCGATGCCAGCATCGACGAGCACCTGCAGGATTTCGAGGCCAAGCTGCTGTCGGCCCGCAAGGTCGGAATTACCCCCGACTTCGTCAATGTCATGGGCGGTTGTGACGCCTGGCCAATCGACGACTCGGTCCGGTTCTTCTCCGAGGCCCAGAACATCGCGGACCGGCTGTCGATCCCGGTCAGCTTTGAAACCCACCGGGGCCGCAGCTTTTTCAGCCCGTGGAACACCGTGGCGATCCTCGAGCGCCTGCCCGACATCGACATCACCTGTGATTTCAGCCATTGGGCGGTTGTCTGCGAACGACTGCCGCACATCGAATGGGACAGCATCGAGCGCGCCGCCCAGCAAGCCCGGCACATCCACTCCCGGGTTGGTTATGACCAGGGCCCCCAGGTGCCACACCCGGCCGCGCCCGAGTACGCGGAGGCACTGGCCTCGCACCAGTCATGCTGGGAAGCAGTGTGGCGCGCGCAGCAGGAACGGGGCCTGGCGTACACAACGATGACCCCGGAGTTCGGCACCGACGGCTATCTGCACCTGCTGCCGTTCACCCAGGCGCCCATTGCGGATCTGTGGTCGCTCAATCGATGGATTGGCGACGAGGAGCTTGCCCATTTCCAGCGATGGCAGGCCGCCCGCACGCAAGCCCAGAAAATTGCCTGACCCTTCACGGAGAGAAGCCACCATGTTCAAGATTGCGCAACACTTCCGCCATACCGATGGGGTGTGGCCTCTCATACTGGTCCTCAGCTACATCCTCGCCACTTACGTCGGCGGCTGGCTGCTGATGGCACAATCGGGCCTGGTGTTGCCCGCGCTGGGGGTCATCGCCTGCGCCCACGGAATGATCATCGCTGCCTACCTGGTGCACGACTGCGCCCACAACGCCCTCTTCAAGAAAACCGAACTCAACACCCGCCTGGGCAAGCTGCTGAACTGGATTACCGGAGGCAGCTACGGCACCTACGAAGACCTGCGCTACAAGCACATGCGTCATCATGTGGATAACGCCGACCCGATTTCCTTTGACTACCGCGCCTGGCTCAAGGCCCATCCGAACACCGAGAAACTGGTGTTCGCGCTGGAGTGGTGCCATATCCCGGCGGTCGACCTGCTCATGCACGGGATGCTGGTCATCGCGCCCTTCACCCGCATCGGCAAGGGCGCATTGAAGCAGCGGACTCTGCTGATCGCGGCGGCCCGGGTCACCGCCCTGATTGCCCTCGCTGCCTGGAGCCTGAAGGCCGTGCTGCTGTACGCCCTCGCCTACACCCTGATGCTCATGGTGTTGCGTTTCTTCGATGCCTACCAGCACAACTACGAGATTGTGGTGAACCTGAACGATCCCGACGCCGAGCTGCCCCACAAAGGCAATCGGGAGTACGAGGAGAACAACACCTACAGCAACCTGATCTCACGCCGCTGGCCGGTGCTGAATCTGCTGATCCTGAACTTCTGCTACCACAATGCCCATCACACCAAGCCCACCATGCCCTGGTACAAGCTCCCTGCCCTGCACCGGGAACTCTACGGCGACCACTTCACCCGCACGGTCGGACTCAAGGGCCAGCTAAAGAGCTACCACCGCAACCGCATCGCCGGCATTTACGCCGAGACCTACGGCCAGGTGGAAGTACCCGAGGCCCTGCGGGAGGGCACGGCCGTACCGGTTTATGGCCTCAGCTTCCTGACGGCTTTCTGAGGTGACGCCCATGACCGCCCGACTCTCGGAACAGGCAACCAGCCAGGCCCGACTGGCACCGGCAACGGCCGACAATTCGCGCACTCGACGAAGCCCCCGGCGCTGGTTCGATTTCAACCAGACCCTTAAGGGCGGCCAACGCCTGTTGCTCGGCAGCCTGGGCTGGTTCGGCTTTTTCCTGCTGTGGCAGATCACCTCGCAGATGGAATTGGCTCCGGACCGACTCTATCCCGGACCCGCCGCGGTGTTCGGCTCGCTTTGGGAACTGTTTGCTGAAAAGAATTTCCTCAGCGACGTCCTGCCCAGCGTGACCCGCATCGTGCTCAGCTTTGCCATTGCGGTCCTGCTTGCGCTGCCGATCGGCCTGTTGATGGGCTCATTTGCGCGGGTGGATGGGGTACTCAACCCGCTTCTGGGTGCCTGGCGGTACCTGCCCGCCCCCGCCTTCATTCCCTTACTGCTGATGTGGCTGGGCACGGGCGACACCCAGAAAATCACCCTGTTGCTGATGGGCGTGGTGTTCTTCCTGGTCATCATGCTCGCCGATGTCACCCGGCAGACCCCAAAAGTGTTGATCGAGACCGCCAAGACCCTGGGCGGTGGCCGACGCACCACCCTCTGGACCGTGGTGTTCCGCCATTCCCTGCCGGGCTATGTCGATACCTGCCGCCAGATGCTGGCCGTGAGCTGGACCTATCTGGTGATCGCCGAGATTGTCGCGGCCACCGACGGCATCGGCGCCATGATGATGCGGGCAAAACGGTTCGTGCACGTAGACGACATCATGGCCGGCATTGTCACCATCGGCGTGCTCGGCCTGCTTTTCGACGTGCTGTTCAGACTGCTCTATCGCACCTGCTTTCCCTACCTTGGCCGAGGTCATTCCTGATGACCACGCCCAGTCGTTTCTGCTCCCCAACCCCAGAGGTAAACACCATGAACTGGCTTAGACGTTGTCTCTCAGTGCTGCTGCTAACGGCGCTGTCCACCAGCGCGCTCTCCGCGGAAAAAGTGCGCCTGTCCCTGTTTTCCTGGCCCGGTTACGGGTTCTGGTTCATCGCGCAGGAAAAGAACCTGGCACCGGACCTGGAACTTGAGATCGCCATCATTGAAGACCCCTACGAAAGCTTCGGCCTGATGTCGGCGGACGCGCTGGACGTTACTTCCAGCACGGCGGAATACGCGCCGATTGCCGCCGATAAGGGCGTACCGGTGAAGATGGTGACCTACACCAATCCCTCCTATGGCACCGACAAAATCGTACTGGCGCCGGGCATCGAGTCTGCCGAGGACCTGAAGGGCAAGTCCGTGGCCGTGCTCGAGGGTGGCCTGACCCAGATCTTCATGGGCAAATGGCTGGAGGCTAACGGGGTTGGCATCGACGAAGTTCAATTCACCAACCTGATCATGGACGACGCCGTCGGCGCCCTGGTCGGTGGCAATGTCGCTGCCGCCGAATTCTGGGAACCGTTCGGCTCCCAGGCCCTGGCTGCGCTGCCCGACGCCACCGTTGCTGCCACCTCCGAGGAACCGGGCTGGATCGAAACCGCGCTGTTGGGTGACGCCATGTACATGAGCGACGCCTTTCTCAAGGAAAAACCGGAGGCCGCCGCCAAAGTCATGCAGGCCTATTTCGACGCCGTGGATTTCTGGAAAGCCAACCCTACCGAGGCAAACCAGATCATCGCCCGGGGCCTTAACTTCCCGATCGCAGACGTTGAAAAGGTTCTGGGTACCGACGGCGAGATCTACAAGGGCGGGATCTGGATCTTCGATAAAGCCGAGGCTGCGAAGTACATGGGGCTGATGCCTGGTGAGCTGCCCCTGGGGCTTCCCAACGGCCAGATCACCGACCACTGGGAAACGGTCACCGACTGGTGGCTCAAATTCGGTCTGGTGGACGACCGCCATCCCATGGAATCGGGTGTTGATATGGCCCCGCTGAAAACCATCCTGTAAACCCTGAAATTTGATGGAGAAGTCCAATGTCTTCCACTAGCTCCCCGGCCAACAAGGCCACCCTGAAAGCCGGCCTCTCGGTCAAGGGGGTCAGCAAGGAGTTCCAGTCCCGCGGACGCACGGTGCAGGCATTGGACGACATAGCCCTGTCGCTGCCGGCCGGCAAGGTCGGTGTATTACTCGGCCCCTCCGGCTGCGGCAAGTCCACCCTGCTGCGCATGGTGGCGGGCCTGGAGCAGCCCTCGGCCGGCAGCATCCGCCTGAACGATCGCATCGTGGACCAGCCCGGACGGGACCGGGGCATGGTGTTCCAGGACTACACCTCGTTTCCGTGGCTGTCCGTTCGGGAGAACGTCGCCTACGGCCTGAAAATCAACGGGGATCGCAATGCCCTGAACGAAGGCACCGTTGATTACTTCATCCGTGCGGTCGGGCTGGAGAAATTCGCCGAGGCCTACCCGCATCAACTCTCCGGCGGTATGCGCCAGCGCGTTGCCATCGCACGCACCCTCGCCAACTACCCCGAACTGCTGCTGATGGACGAACCCTTTGGAGCACTGGACCCGGAGACCCGGTGGCAGATGCAGGACCTGCTGCTTGACGTGGTACGCAAGGAACGCACCACCGTGCTGGTGGTGTCCCACGACATCGAGGAAGCACTGTATCTGGGCGACACCGTGTTTTTTCTGTCCCGCCATCCGGGGCGACTGAAGGAAACCATCGGCACCGGCTTCAAAGCCGCCTTACCGCCAGGTGATCGCGAAGCCTTCCTGCAATCCGACGACTATCGACGATTGGAGCTGCACATTCGACGGCTGATGCGCGATGAGGGACGGCAGGCGGCCTAGCCACCCACCACCGTCACCGGGCCGGTTGCGTGCCTGACCACTTTCTCGCTGACGCTGCCCAGCAGCAGACTGCGGACCATCGAGTAACCGCGGCGGCCGAGCACCATGTGGGCGTCCGGGTGGGCGTGCATGTATTCGAGGATTTCGTGGGCAGGATCGCCGTTCAAGAGAATTTCCTCGGGCGAATCAATCAGGCCACCCAGGGCGGGAATGGCGGAGTCGAACACCTCACGCCCGTACCTGGCCCGTTCGGCATCGATTGTCCCCCGCTCCACCCCGGCAACGACCAGGCTGGAGGATTTGGCGTAGGGGTAAATGGCCAGCAGCTTCAATGGCTGGCCGGTGGCTTCCGCCAGCCTGGCCGCGAGTTTCACCGCCTTCAGTGACTGATCCGAGCCATCGCAGGCAACGACAAGACAGGGCCCTTCCTGGTCCATGGTGACACCTCCCCAACTGTGAAGCGTGTCCTTCCATTATCGTCCATTCCCGCCAAAAGGGATGGCTGAATGCACGCCCCCATCGACCATCAGCCAGCGGCGATCGCTCCCCAGAGGCTGACGGCAAACCAGAGCATGAGCGGGATCCGGACCAGTTCCAGCCAACGGAACCGGGTGCGATTCTCCAGCAGGTCACCGGCGACCACCAGCCCGGCGACCACCAGGAGGGTTCCGGTGGCGACCTGCCAGGCCGGTAGTTGCGGCGACAGGAAGATGAACACCGTACAGATTGCAAACGTCAGCATCATGGAGCAGCCAACGTAGATCTTCTTGCCGCGGGTGGTCTCGGGGTCGTACTTGGGCCGATCGGCACAGCCGGTGCGTTGCATGCCGGGATCGCCGGCGTCCAGCGCCAGGCAATCGGCCGGCCGCCATCCGGTGGGCCGAAACCAGAGCGACAACTTGTCCTGCCAACGCGCCGTCGTCACGGTGTCCCGGGCCAGCATCGCCCAGTGCTGCAGGTTGGCCCGCACCGGGTTGAGGGTATCGAGCGGGCGGGTTGTCCCGTAGTGGCAGGGCTGTTCCGGCAGCTCCGGCTGCCAGGTGCCGAACAGGCGGTCCCAGATCACCAGGGTGCCGCCGTAGTTACGGTCGATGTAGATCGGGTTTTTGGCGTGATGCACCCGGTGGCTTGAGGGGGTGGACATCACCCCTTCAATCAGCGGGATCCGGTTAATGGCTTGGGTGTGCAGCCAGAACTGGTACATCTTGAGCACGACGAACTGCACCACGAACACCACCGGCGGGCAGCCCAACACCGCCAGCGGCAAATAGAACACCCAGGAAAACGCGTACTGGAACGCACTCTGGCGCAGGGCGGTGGTGAAGTTGTACTCCTCGCCCTGGTGATGGCCCACGTGGGCACCCCACAGGATGTTCACTTGGTGGGCAACCCGGTGAAACCAGTAGTAGCAGAAATCCACCCCGAGAAAGAACACCAGCCAGGTGACCGGGCTCTCCACCGGGAAGTCCAGCAGCCGGTGGTGCTGCCACAGCCAGATAAACACGGCAAAGGTGTAGGCTTTCAGCAGAGCGTCGGAGATGAGCAGGAGCAGCCCCATGGACAGGCTGTTCACGCTGTCGTTGAAGCGATGCAGGCGCCGGCCCTGGAGTCGCAGCACGCCATACTCCACCAGCATCAGGATAAGAAACAAGGGAATGGCCAGGCCGTTGATGTTGTAGTCACTCATGATTGACCACCCGGGAAACGGACTTGGCCCACCAAGTGTTGATCACACTCGCTGAGCCTTAAGGAAATGGAAAGCGAACCAGACATGGCGAAGCCGGAAGGGGTCCCTTCCGGCTTCGCATTGGTCATCACATGGGCTGAACCAAATTGCCTGCCAGCACCGGCACCTGCACCGAGCCGACAATGTTCACGAAAGGCACCAGCGCATCCCGTGACCAGCTGGCCGGGAACTGCGGATGGAAACCGTACACCAGCAGGGCGAGTTCATCGCCCGGCGCCAGGGCTTCTGCCACCCCGACCAGCTCAACGACGGCCTGATCCTGCAGCCCGCGCACCGGTTTGATCTGATCATCGATCAGTTGCCAGCGGCTCTCGCCAGCCGCACGTTTGCCGAGACCGACAAACACGATCGGATCGCAGCCGGGCGCGTAGGGATCCAGTTCGACCGCGCAGGCCACATTGCCCGCCAGGTCTGACACGGTCAACTTGGCCGTGGGGATACCCCCGAGGGTGAGCCCGCTGTCACCGGCCTGGCCCAGCAGCAGTGCCGCCGGCGGCTGGGTAGCGGTGGCCACGGCTTCGTAACCGGAGGCGACCGGCGTGTCGGTTTCGACCGCAACGTCGACCACGTTGTCGCCCTGGAGCACCCCACCATTCAGTGCCGGCGCCGGGAAGCTGTCCATGGGCACCCGCACCGACTCCCCGTCGGCCAGGGACAGGCAGACCTCAGCGTCGGTACCCTCGAAGTAAGCCGCCAGGGGCCGTTCCAGAAGGTGGTGTTCGAGCCAGTTCAGGGTGGCGTCGGAGATGGAAATGTCACCGCAGGCAAACTGGCCGGCCGCGCCCTGGAACCCGGGCAGTTCCAGCAGGTCAGCGGTGGGGTCAACATACTCACCCGGCTGGAGTTCGTCCGGCGCCTCAGCCGGCAGCACGTGACCGGTCTGGTGGGTCAGCAGGCGCACATCGCCGCCCGCGGCCTTCAGGCACTCCAGGTTGCGCCAGGCGTCGTTGAAGTTGAACAAGGTGTCGGTCATGCCCTGGGTCAGCAACACATCCACAGCCTTGAACGGCGTTGGCGGCACATCGTAGGCGGGCGGATCGATCTGATAGCTCACCAGGTCCGGGGTGTCGGACACCGAGACCGGCTCACCCAGGCAGCGATACGCCGGGCTGTGGTAGTAGACGAAGTCCTGCCCCGCCTCCGGGAAGCGATTGAGCGAGGCACCCTGGGCCAGGGTTTCACGCAGGATCGGGTCCAGACCGCCGTTGCCCTGGCCGGTGGATCCCGCTTCGCCACCCGCCACCAGCACCAGATCCCAGCCGGTCTTGATGACGTTGCCCGGGTTCAGGCTGTAGCGCAGGTCAAACCAGGTGATGTCCGGCACCAGGGCGTCCAGGCGCCGACCCGGGTCCAGGCCGTGCAGCAGGATCTGGTAGCCGCCGCCGTAGCTGCCGCCGATGGCACCGGCCACGAGGTTCGGGTTCAGCGCGTCCGGCAAGTCCGGCTCGTTGCGGTAGCGCAGGTAATCCAGGTTGGCTTCGGCCCAGTCCAGGATCTGGATCAGGTCCTCACCTTCAAACTCGGGGTCCATCACCCGGACGGTACCGCCACTCTCGCCGAAACCGCGCTGGTCGATGGAGATCACCGCAAACCCCGCTTCGCGATAGTTCTCGAAGCCCTCGGTGGTGCGCGAGCCACCAAAACCGTGGCCGTGCAGCACCAGCGGGTGGCCCTGGCCGCAGTCGATGGTCCCAAGCGGCTCGAGCACCTGGAACGCGATGGTCTCGCCACTGGCCGAGGTCAGTGTGACCGGGTAGCTGGTGCCACCCACCACCGGTGGTTCGGCGGTGCAGGATACGGGCGGGGGCACTTCACATTGGGGCGGATTGCCATTGCCCGGGTTGTCACAGGCCTGGCCCTGACCGCTCTGCGCCTGCGCCGGTGGTTCTTCATCCGAGGAAGAACCGCCACAGCCGGCCACCACGAGCGCCAGTACGACAGGAAAAAGATGATGGAGCCAGAATCGCCAAGAATGGGGTTTATGCATGGGTTGTTGTCCTTGTTCTTTTTTTAGGGATAACTCGACAAGGAGCAACGCAGAATGCTCAGTTTTTGTTCCATGGGGCCGTGATCAAGGCCCGAAAGGACAAAAAATCAATCAGCCGATCATTCGCCAATTTCTTCCTCGCACCCCCCAAATGGGGGCAGTTTGCCCCACCAGGCCCGTGCTAATTTTTTTGCCGTCCTAACCAGAGGTAGTTCCATCGAAAAGGAGTTGTTATGGAAAGTTTCAAGACCTTGGCTTTGGCGGCATCGATTTCGTCCATTGCCCTTCTCGCCGGTTGCAGTAACGGGTCGTCATCCAGTGGCAGCAGTGGCACCACCACCACGGGCAGCACCCAGACTGAAACTGAGAAGGGCGTCTTTGTCGACAGCCCTGTCGCCGGCATCAACTACGTAACCGCCCCGGGTGGCCAGCAGGGCCAGACCAACGAGTTGGGCGAATACGATTACACCCCAGGCGATGCCGTCACCTTTAGCATTGGTGGCATCGAGCTGCCGGCGGTTGAGGCGACCGGCCGGATCACCCCCGCCGACATGGGCAGCGGAGCCACGGACTGGAGCACCGACTCGACCGTTATCAACATCCTGCGGCTGCTGCAGACCCTGGACGAGGACGGCAACCCGGACAATGGCATCACCATCACTGCGGCCATCCACACCGCGTTGCAGGATATCGCCATCGACCCCACCCTCAGCGAAGCCGACTTTGAAACCCAGGCCAATTCGGCCATTGGCAAGACCCTTATCGACAAAACCGTTGCCATTGAGCACTTCAAGAGCTCGCAAGCCGGAGACCTGACCGGCAGCTGGGTGTACGAGGAAGACAACGGCAACATCAACGTGCTGACCTTCTTCAACGGCGATGAGTACCTGATCGTTCACTCCCAGGACGATGGCGACGAACAGACTGCGGGCAGCGGCGAGTACGGCACGTATACGTGGGACAGCGCCACCGGCGAACTGACACTGGTAGTCGACCCAGGCGGCAACTCCGACGGCAGTGGTGGCCTGGCCGGCAATGACGCCAGTGCAACCTGGACGATGCAACTGATCGACGGCGCCCTGGCGCTGTCCATGGATGATGAAAGGATCGTCTTTGAGGCGGTCCGTAATAATCGCGACAGCCTGGTCGGCAGCTGGTACCTCGGAGAAGGATCCTTCGACGGCAAGGATTTCAATAACGTCCTGACCATTCTGGATGACAGCACCTATGTTGTCGCCCACAGTGCCAACGAGGAAGCCTACGGGGAAAATCCGGTCGTCGGGGTGTCGTCCGAGTGGGGGTCGTACAGCTTCACCGGCAGCAACTTCGCCGTCTCCAACGTGACCGTGGATCTGGACGGACCGGGTGGACTGTTCGACAACCCCACCATCGACAATGGCGACGGCCCGGTGGATGGACCGGCCACATTGCACCCCACCGGTGAACTGACCCTGACCGACAACGCCGATAGCTCTGAGACCTTTACCCTGCAACGGTTAGGCCGCTACGTGGTCGAGCTGATGGACTTTGAGGGCGACACCAAGTCGATGTACGTGGAAGCCGATCTGTTCACCGGCGGCGCCCCGGAGCAGGAGGTCAGCTTCCAGTTTGCAGATCTGACCGAAGAGGGAGAACAAGGTACCTTTGACCTGCAGTTTTCCGACACCCAGAACATCACCGTTGACCTGACCACACAGACCGACGACTCCCGCACCGGCACCATGACCTTCGACGGCAGCGGCGAGGCCAACACCGTGTCGTGGGAGATCAGTACGTCGGGAGCCCTGGCCCTGACCGAGACCGACGGCTCGGAAGGCGATTACGGCCATTGGCGGTTCCAGGACATCGTTCAGGGTGAGGACATCCGGACCCTGGTCTATCTGGACGGTGTGGGTTCGCTGGAACTTCTGTTCATCACGGACCTGGATTTACCGCAGGCTCCGCAATAACGGCGTTCGTCACGCGATGAAAAGCCCGCCCCGTGCGGGCTTTTCTTTGGCGCCGCTGGCTGCGCCGAACACTTACGCCAACACCCGCACCAGCGCCCCCACCAGCTCCGCCTGCCGGCGGTACCCGTTCTTGGCCAGCAGGCTTTTTACGTAATCGCGCACGGTGTGTACGGACAAGCGCTCTACCTCGGCTATCTCGCCAATGCTCAGTCCCTGCATCAGGTGCCCGGCGGTGCGGGCTTCGGCGTTGGTGCAGTTGAACAGGTCGCCCAACTTGGCCAGGTCCGGCGAAGACGCGGCGCCGAAGGTAATGAGTTCGGCCAGCGCCCCGAATTTTCCGGACGGCAGGCCGGTGGCGCTGGAGGTCATCGACAGCGGCGTGATACACACCGCCATGCGCTCTTTACCGACCCGGTCGAACAATGTGATGGTGTCCTGGACCCCGTCCCGGGCGTTGAAGACGGCGGTCAGGATGGCGTCATTGAGCTTGCGGTTGAAGCCGGGGTTACGGCTTTGCAGCCGGGACTCGCTGTCATCGGTCACATACAGCCCTGGGTGAGAGGCCAGAGTGGCGTCAGCGGCAGCATTGCAATGGACCACCCGCGCAAGCTCGTTGAACACAACCATCGGCTTGCTGATGCGATCCAGGGCCATGGACAGGGTTTCGTTCTCAGTGCGCGACTGGTAGATCTTGTGGAACAGGCCCACCGCCGTCTCGATGTGTGGTGCCAGCAGGTTCATCTGCATCAGTTCCGCGGTCGTGTAGTTGCCTTCGTCCCGGTGCCGGTTGGCAAGAAACACCACCCTTGAGGATTCCCCGCGACTGACCAGCATGCCGGCGCTGTCGCCCAGGCCTGCCCGGGCCACCCATTCCCGGGTTTCGGGCCCCATCAAATCGAGAATATCCACGCTGGGGTCACACCCGGTTAACGCATCGAACTGGCGTGGCGGCAACGCGCTGAAATGCTTGATCGCCTCATCGGTGCGGGCCATGTCGCTGTTGAGGAACCACTGCTCGAACCCCTCCGGATAGCCGAAGGTCCAGGCGTACACCATGCGGGTGGGGTGATCGGCAATACCCAGAATACCGCCCTGAAGACAGCGGAAGCGACGCTGGAACTCGTCGAAGAAGGGCTGAAAGCCCTGGTTGGTGTTCAGGCATCGGTACAGCGTGGCAACCAGCTCGTTATAGCCGGCAAACTCCGCCATTCCCACGCTTGCCTCGTCAGTTACCACCTGTGGTGCGGTGGTCTGAAGCCCGCCACCAGTTGGCATTGGGGCGTCGTTGGTGTCCTTACTCACTGCTCTGGGTCTCCCGTACAAACCACCTGTTGAATACGGTTCTGCGTGGCCCCACACGCCGTTCTGCAATCATATCCAGAAACCACCGACGCCGGGCACAGAGGGGGAATGGGCCATTATTACCAGAAAAACGAGTAAAACGTGTACACGATATACCTACAATAATCGAACATTGGCCCGATCGCGCATTCACTCGCCGTCGCCAGAGTCGGCTCAGAGCTGCTATGTTGACTAGAGCAGTGCCGGTGATCCCGAACGCGGGTTCACCCGTTCCTATGCGGATGCCGAGCCATGATGAACACCACCCCGGCCACCATCGGTTTCCTCTACCCCGGCCACGCCGCCGAGGATGACTATCCGCGCATGGGCGCCCTGGTGAACCCGCCCGCCCAGGTGCACCTGATCCACACCCACTTCCAGAAAGACGCCCACACCGTCGAAGCATTGAGTGAGATGGGCAGTGTTGCGCGGTTGGAAGAGGGAGCCCACGCCCTCGCCGGCGCCCCCATCGAATCGGTCCTGTGGACATCGACCAGCGCCAGCTTCGTACTCGGCCTGGACGGCATCCGCCAGCAGATCGACACCCTCGAAAAGCTGCTATGCGTGCCCGCCTCCACCACCGCCATGGCGTTTGCCCGGGCCGTCACCGCCATTGATGCCCGACGTGTGGCCATTGCCGCCACCTACCCGGAGGACGTCGCTCGACTGTTCCGGGACTTCCTCGGCCATTTCGACATCGAAGTGGTGCACCTGGCCAGCCGGGGAATCGTGACCGCCGCCGAGGTCGGCAGGCTCGACAAGACCGCGGTGATCGAGCTGGCTGTCGCCAACAACCACGCGCACGCCGACACCCTGCTGATCCCCGACACCGCGCTGCATTCCGCGGCCTGGCTCCCGGAGCTGGAGCAGGCCATCGGCAAACCGGTCCTGACCGCCAACCAGGTCAGCGTCTGGGAGGCCCTGCGGCTGTGTGGAAAACTGAGAAAACAGACGGGGCTGGGCACGCTGTTCGAGACGCAGCCCTAGGCCGGGCGGCCGAATCGGTAGAGGCACAATGGCTGGGCCGCACCAGCACCGACCGCCGGCCTTGAGTCCGCACCATCCCGATGCATCCCAGAGCATTCGATGCCCCCGAACCGCCCGCGATTGTGCATTGTGCCCAAGGACACCCGGCCATTCGGCGACCAATTGCCGAATCCGCACCCCGTGGCACGAAGGTTGCCATCTCCTCACCTGTCTAATCACGATAGGGAGACTTCGTCATGACCGCTCACCCCAATGCTCACCCCGACTCTCACCCCATACCCCAAGAACAGGACTACCCGCTGAGCCCCGTGCCCATGGACCAACGCAAGAGCGTCTGGTCCATGGGGCTGATCCTGCTTGGTTTCACCTTCTTCACCGCCACCATGTGGGCCGGCGGCAGTGTCGGCGTGTCCTTCGACTTTACCACCATGTTGCTAGTGCTGGCCGTCGGTAACCTGCTGCTCGGCCTCTACGCCGCGGCGCTCGGCTACATCGCCGCCAAGACCGGCCTGAACACCGCGTTGATGAGCCGGTTCACCTTCGGGGAACTGGGCAGCAAACTGTCTGATGTCATTCTCGGGTTCACCCAGATTGGCTGGTACGCCTGGGGCACCGCGACCATGGCCATACTCCTGGTCAAGCTCACGGGCCTGCCGGAAAGCCTGACCACACCGCTGATGGTGCTGTTCGGGTTTGGTTTCTGCGTCACCGCCTTCATCGGCTATCGCGGTCTGGAATGGCTGTCGCGGATTGCCGTGCCGGCCATGATCATCCTGGTGGCGGTCAGCATGAGCATCGCCACCGACGCCGCCGGCGGACTGTCCGGATTGCTGGCCATCACCCCGACCGATGACATGACCGTGGCCGCCGCCATCACCCTGGTCTTTGGCACCTTTGTCAGCGGCGGGACCCAGGCCACCAACTGGACCCGCTTCGCCAAATCGGGCCGGACCGCGGTGATCGCCACCCTGCTGGCGTTCTTCCTGGGCAATGGCCTGATGACCCTCATTGGCGCCTTTGGCGCTCTGGTCTACCAGCAGGCGGACATTGTCGACATCATGGTGGCCCAGGGCCTGGCGACACTCGGTATCCTGATGCTGTTCCTGAACCTCTGGACCACCCAGGACAACACCGTTTACAACTTCGCTGTGGCCGGCTGTAACCTGCTTCGTACCCGTCGACGCAAAATGGTGACCGTTGCCGGCGCCGCCATCGGCACCCTGCTGGCGGTGATGGGCATGTACGAATGGCTGATCCCCTTCCTGGTGCTGCTGGGCACCTTCATCCCGCCCATCGGCGGCGTCATCATGGCCAGCTACTTCGTCGGCTACCGGCAGCGGTATCCGGATGTCACCACCGCCACGCTGCCGGCGTTCAACGCCCCGGGATTGGCCGCCTACGTCATTGGCTCCGCGGTCGCCTACACTTCCCCGTGGATCGCCCCGATTGTTGGCGTGCTGGTCGCCGCCACCGCCTACAGCGCGATCCTGGTGGTTAGCCAGGCCGTGCGCGAGCGTCGGGCCCAGGTTCTCGGAGCGCTGTAAGTGTCGTTACTGTGCCAGGATATTCCCAAGCTCCCGGGCCTCGAGTCGATTCGGCTTCGGGGCGGGAGCGCCGCCGTGGCCAACCCGGTGCGCTGGCCCTACGTCGCCGAGAACCGCTCGTTCCGGGACTGGGTCCGGGGCGGCGAATTGGTGTTCGTGACCGGAATCAGTCGCCATCGGAGCCCGCAGAATCTCGCGGAGTGCCTGTATGAAGGCCAGGACTGCCGGATTGCCGGGCTGGTGGTATTAACCGGGGACGCCTACATCGGCCAGCTGCCCAATGCCCTGTCGCGGCTGGCCGACGAACTGTCGCTGCCGCTGTTTGAACAGCCCTATTCACTGCCCATGGTGCAGGTCACCGAAACCATCGGCCGGGCCATCGTCTGGTCCGAGCGCAGAGGTGGACAGGCCAGCGAGCTTGCGACCGCGTCAACTGTCCCGGAGCTGCTGGAGGCCTGGATTGCCTGTCGCGGCAACCACCGCGCCATGGCAGAACGGCTGGGCTGCCACCGGAACACCGTCCACAACCGAATGAACCAGCTGGTCGAGGCGCTGCCCGATCACCAGGATCGCAACGAAGCATTCAAATCACTGCTGCTGGCGCACCTGATGGCGCCATCGCAGTCAGCCAGGAGAGAACATGACTGAACAGCTTACTGCCGTAGTAAACGCCCGCTTACCGGATCGGGATGGCCTTTACCGGCTCGACATCAGCCAAGGCCGGTTTGGCGAGATCACCCAGCAGGCGGCAACGGTGACCCCGGAATCCGGTCAACTGGACGCCGGCGCAAACCTGGTCAGCCCCGCCCTGGTCGAACCCCATATCCATCTAGATGCCGCCCTGACCGCTGGCGAGCCGCGCTGGAATCAGAGCGGCACCCTGTTCGAGGGCATTGAGTGCTGGGCCGAGCGCAAGGCCATGCTCAACCGGGAAGACGTCACGCACCGGGCGACCGAGACCCTGAAGCTGTTCGCCGCCCACGGCATTCAATACGTTCGTACCCACGTGGACGTCACCGATCCGGAGCTGACTGCACTCAAGGCCATGCTGGAGGTACGTGCCCAGACCGCCGGGTTTATCGACCTGCAGATCGTGGCGTTTCCCCAGGAAGGCATCTGGTCCTTCCCTAACGGCCGCGAGCTGATGGAGGAAGCCATCCGCCTCGGTGCCGATGTGGTCGGCGGCATTCCCCACTTCGAATTTACCCGGGATTACGGGGCCGAGTCGGTGCGCTGGCTGATGGAGCTGGCGCACAAGCACGACCGACTGGTGGACGTTCACTGCGACGAAATCGATGACCCGGAATCGCGCTTTCTGGAGGTCCTGGCGGCAGAAGCCCTGCGCCTGGACTACGGCACCCGGGTGGCCGCCAGCCACACATGCGCCATGGGTTCCTACAACGACGCCTACTGCAGCCGGCTGTTTCGACTGTTGAAGAAAGCCAACCTCCGGTTCCTGTCCATGCCCACCGAGAGCCTGCACCTGCAGGGCCGGTTCGACAGCTACCCCAAGCGCCGCGGCATCACCCGGGTGCCGGAGCTGCTGGACGCCGGCCTGAAGGTCGCCTTCGGCCAAGACTCCATCCGCGACCCCTGGTACCCCATGGGCAACGGCAACCTGCTGCGCACCCTCGACGTCGGCCTGCACGCCTGCCACATGCTCGGCATGAGCCGCATCAACACAGCCCTGGAACTGATCACCGACAACGGCGCCGCGGCACTGAACCTGGAGGAATACGGCATCGCCCCCGGCCTGCCGGCACGCTGCGCTGTGCTGCAAGGGCAAACCCCGTACGGGGTGCTGCTGGGGCAACGGCCGGTGCTGGCCTCGGTGCGGGATGGTCAGGTGCTGGTGCAACGGACGGCGGTGGAACCCACGGCGGATCTACGGCTGGCATAAAGCGCCGCACGGCCGGCGGCGCTGGTGGGTCACAGAACCAACGACAGGCCGCCGGTCACGATGGCAAACAGGATCGACAGCCAGATCAGCATCGCCCAGGGAAAGGGTGGCGGCGGTGGCTCCACCGCCAGTTGCTCTTCCAGGTAGTTCCTGAGCAATCGGGTGTTGCGGGTGTTGGCCTTGTAGATGGCGTCGAAGGCATCGCCAAACACCGGCAGCAGACCACCGACAAAGTCGATGCCCATGTTGCGCAGCATCTTCAGCTTCACCTCCCTGCTCGCCCCGGCCCGCTGCGCCTCCAGCAGCACATAACCGGACAGCACCAGACCGGCCGCGTCGCCCACCACGGGCAACAACCCGATGATGGCCTCGGCACCAATCTGGAAGCGGGTGAAGGGAATGCCGATGCTGCTGTCGGTAAATCGGCTGAACTTGTCCAGGCGCTTGAGAATGGCTCGCTGCCTGGCCTCCAGACTTTGGCTGGCAGACAGGCTGGCCTCAGGGTCAGTCGCGCGGTTGGTCATAGGTGTAGGGCTCCCCTGCCTCGTCCTGAAGTTGATAATCGTAAGCCGCCTGCAAACCGGTGCCTTCGTCTGCCGCCTGATCGGAGTCCACGTCGATGTAGCGCGGGTACAGGGGTGACAGCAGCGCGACCAGGATGCCAATCACGCAGAAAATGGCGAAAGCGTCGTTGTAGCCGACATTATTCACCAACATGCCGACCACCGGCGAGCCTACCGCCTGGCCCAGCGACACCGCCAGAAACGGCAGGACCGGCCCCATGGACAACCGCCCCGGTAACAGCCGTATACCAGTCATCAGATAGAGCCCGGTCAGGCTCATGTACGCCAGACCAAAGACCATGGCCGAGAAGGCCGACAGGATCAACCGATCCGGACTGGCCGCCAGCAGCGCCAGGCTTGCCGACAGCATCATCAGCATCAGGGCCTGGGTGATGGGCGGGTTATTGCGATCCGCCAGATCCGCCACTACCGCGCCGCCCAGACCGGCAACACCGACCGCAAGCCACAACCAGCCGGTTGCACTGGAGGGCATATCGCCCAGGTTAACCACAAGGTCCGGCGCAAAAATCCAGTAGGCGGCCGACACAAACCCCATAGCAAAGGCAAACAGCGAAAGCCGGAACAGCCGCCACCACTGCAGGCTGGAGATGGGGGCCGGCGGCGCCGCATCGGAAGGCGTCACGCGGGACACCGAAGGAATCACCAACCACGCGGCAACCAGGCCAAGCACCGCCAGCGCCGCAAAGGCCAGGTAGGCATAGCGCCAGACGCCCGCCAAGAACAGCACCGCGGGTACCGCCACGGCAACGCCAATGCTGGTGCCCGCATTCATCACCGAACTGACCCGGCCATGCAGCGAGCGATCGACCAATACCTGCATGGCTGCCGTCAGGGCCGGCATCATCAGCCCGGTACAGATACCGCAGGCAATCACCCCCGCACTCAAGGACCAGGCCCCACTGGCCTGGCTGATCAGGGTCAGGCCCAACGCG